>CAZHKT010000013.1:0-44416 GCA_964533045.1 uncultured Acidobacteriota bacterium
TGCTTAACCGGAGATGCCTTACCGAGTTTCAACACGAACCGTTGACAGCGCCGCGCCTGCCTTCCCGCTTGACTTAACTCCATCCTGGAATTAACCTTCCCGTATCGGGTGAGAGAATTGGTTAACCGAAAAGGGGCTCTGGCTCCGCGGAGGAGAATATGCCGCTTCTCAAGATTGCGCACCAGCCGCCTGCCACGGTTCCCTCGGCCGCCACGGTTCTGGAAGCGGTGCAGGTGATGGCGGAAGAAGGCGTCGGCGCGGTCGCTGTGGTGGACAACGGCGCGCTCGTGGGGATCTTCACCGAGCGTGATGTGATGCTCCGCGTTGTTCTGCGCGGTCGCGACGCCGGCCAAATCCGGGTGGCGGAAGTCATGACCACACCCGTAGAAACCACGTCTGCCGACGCGGCCTCGGATGAAGTCCTCACCTTCATGCTGGAACGTCACATTCGCCACCTGCCCATCGTGGACGCGACCGGCAAGGTGCTCGGCATGCTCTCCATCCGCAACCTGCTCGAAAACATGGTGGAAGATCTGCGCAACGAACTGAACGCGCTGGACCAGTATCTCCTCAACGACGGTCCGGGCGGCTAGAGCCCTGCCAGGCTTCCGGATCGATCTCAGATCTCCTGAATCAAGCGCAATTCCACGCGCAGGACGGCTCGTTGCGAATCCGAGCCAGGGAGCGGTGGCACACGGCCGACCGGAGACGGGGGCAGGACGCGGACACGCCACCGCGATTCCGGCAGACCGCTTCGCAGCAGGAGGGCTTCGATTTCCCTTTGCAGGGGGGGCTTCGGGCCCGTCTCCTCTTTGATTTGATTCATGACGATGATATCCAGGCTGAGCCCCGCTTGGTCCTTGAGTCGTGCGGCAAACTGAGCCACCGCGCGTCGCTCGGCGGCGTTCAAACCCTCCCCCGCGTCGGTCTTTTCCAACCGAAGGTAGTTCCCTTCTCCCTCCAGGGAAACCCGCGCGCGCAGTTGCACCGGATAAGACAAGCGGCTGGAAAGCTGCCCTGCCAGGAGCTGGAGCGTTTGCGGCTGAAGCGGCTCGCCGGCTGCCAGATGAAGCGTCAGGTTCATCGGCGAACCGGCCGACAGTTGTGCTTCGACCGGCCCGAGGCGGCGTAACGCAGGTCCGGCGGGCCCCAGCAATTCGTCGGCGGTCTTCTGCACATAGCTGAGCATTTGGTCGCTGCTTTTGCGCAGGTCATAAGCCGCTTCCTCAACCGGAGAAAGCGCCGCGGCGCCTGAGATGAAGTTCCGAGCCCGCGCCGCCTGTTGCGCGCTCATCTTGCCCTGAGCGACCAGAATCTGTTCGAGTTCCAAACGCGTACCATCCCCGAAGTGGCGGCGGAGCGATTCTTCGGCAGAAGTCACCGATTTGTCTTCGAAGTACTCCGTCGTTCGCACCACCGCATGAATGATCAGCCCCCCGTCTTTCCGCTCAAAGCTAAGCGCGTCGATGGCGGAGCTCGGGGTTCCAAATGCTTGATGAATGACGCTCGAAATGGTGGACTTGGTGCGAATCTGGCCAACGGCTTGGCGGAGCGTCTGGACCAGGGGCACCGCAAGGATGAAGAGAACACCCGCACTGATCGCCATCCGGTATTTCAGCTTAAGATGGCCCTGTTCTGTCTCGTCGCGCGGCCGAAACCCGAAAAGCAGGAACACGAGTCCGGCACAAATCATGATGGAAACAAGGTTCGTCACAAACAGCAGGAACGCACCTCCTGCAATGGACAGGTTGCCGCCGCTCAAGCCATATCCCACCGTAGCCAGCGGTGGGACCACGGCCACCGCGATGGCGACACCGGGAATGATGGTGTAGGCCGAAGTCGGAGCTCGCATTGCCAGCGTTCCCGCCAGTCCTGAAAGCATCGCGATGAACAGGTCGAGCAGATTGGGGTTGGTCCGGGCCAGAATCTCCGGCGTCGCCTGCCGGAGCGGCACCAATTCCGAGGCAAGCCAAGTGGCCACGATGACCAGTGAGATGCTGAGCACGAGCACACCGCCGGCTTTACGGCCCAGTTTCCAATCGCCCAGGACCAGCGCCAGCCCGCCCGCCAGAATCGGATTCATCAGTGGCGAGATCAGCATCGCACCGATGATCACCGCCACGCTGTTCTGGAGCAGGCCAAGAAGGGCAATCAGCCCGGCGACCATGAGCATGGTCAGGTACTCCGGGTCGAGCGTGCTGGCCTCCAGAATTGAGCGGTACAGATTCGCTCGCGAATCTTCGGACAGCCGCAAGTCCTCGAAGTGATGGATAACCTCTTCCGATGCCAAAGGGTCCTTCGCCGCGTTGCTCACGGGGCCTCCCCTCCTGCGGGAAATGGAATCGATTCAGTATACGTCGAGAGCACAACCACGTGCTGCGTTTTGGACCATTGCCTCCTTCAAAAGGGCGGGAAGAGCCGCCGCAAGCCGTGCGCCAGCACGATGGCGAGAAACAGCGCGTTGCGAAGCGGGATGAGCGGCCAGAAATAAGCGGGGGGCGATGCGCGGGAGTCCGTTTGCGCTTGATGGAGGCGTCGCGCCAGGTGTCGTGTCCATGCTACCGACCGCGGGAATTCCCCAATGCCGTGGACCCACTCCGGAGGGATTCCCTCCGCCCCCACCAGCGAACCGCACACGCCGCCGAAGATAGCGGCGGTCGTGTCCGCATCTCCGCCCAGAGAGAGAATTCGCTCCATGCCGCCCTGAAAATTGAAGGGATCGACCAGCCATGCGGCGAGCGCCGCAGGAACCGTGTGATAGACGTAGCCAGACACACCGCGCGCGCAACCCAACGCGGCCAGAAGTTTTTCCGCATTCCAGGCCTCGCGGACAGATTCCTCCACCGCCGTGAGCCACCTCGCGGCTTCTGGATCTTCCGGGGAAATCAACTGATGAAGCTGCCGGAGAAGTTCCCCCGCCGAGAAGGTGGCCCGGTTGTGCTTGGCGGCGTAGGCCGTGGCGAGCGCAACGGCGAGCGCGCCCCGCTCGGCACGGGGGTCCGTGTGGGTCAGCTTTGTGGCACGCTGCACGTATTCCTTCAGCCGTGCAACATTGCGGGCGAGGACGACTCCCAGAATGGCGCTGCGCATGGCCGGCCCGTTTCCCGCCGACCAGACGCCGCTCGCACTGGGCGGGAATCCCAACCACAGTTTCAGGGTGGCACGCAAGGTTGCCACCCCGATGCCCGCCGGGAGCGTCAGAAGCCAGATTCGCAGCTTCCATGCCAGGGAACGCGCAAACCTTTCCGCATCACCCTGCGCGGTGATCAGGGACTGGGCGACGAACCAGGTGTGTTCGGTGTCATCGCTCACCATGCCGCGGCCAAACAGAAAACAATGACGGACGGGGCCGGGAAACATCCTCAGCGTGCGCCGGCGCGAAAGTGCTTCGCGCGGCAGGCCGAGCGCATCGCCCGCCATCGTGCCCAGCAAGCACCCCTCGATTCGATTCAATTCCATCAGCCTCTCCTCACGGCATGCGTCTGAAATGGCTTTCCATGCGCAGGGGCGCGAAGCCCATCCTTACCTCGGCGCCCGCCTTCCCGGTTGCAGAGGCTTCTGAGACGCACCACACCCGCGCAACGATCCCCGGCAAGGATAACTGAAAACAAGCCCTCGAAGAGTTTCCTTCTTGCGGGCCGCGGCGAGCTCAGGTACGCTCAGCTTCTTGCACCGCGGGGCAATAACCCGCGCCAGGAGCGGTCAGTCTCTGCCGGGTGCCCCAACTCAAGGGTCATCAACCCACGCCATAGGTGGATGGAAAATGAGTGAACTCTGGCCGGGACGGCCGTCGCCGCTGGGAGCGACGTGGGACGGGCGGGGAGTCAACTTCGCTCTCTACTCCGAGAACGCCGAGGCGGTGGAACTCTGTCTCTTTAACTTCCCTGCGGACGCACGCCCCTCGCACACGTTTCGCCTCCTGCAGCGCACGCGCAACACGTGGCACGCCTACCTGCCCGGTTGCGCGCCGGGCCAACTCTACGGCTACAGGGTATATGGCTGCTTTAACCCCTGGACTGGCTTGCGATTCAATCCTGCAAAGCTCCTCGTCGATCCCTACGCCCGCGCACTGACCGGCCAGGTCGACTGGCACGCCGGCTCTCCATTCGGCTATCCTGCCGGTCATCCTGACGGCGACCTGGCAAGAGATGACACCGACAGCGCGGGGGCTGTACCCAAGGCCATTGTCATCAGCTCGCACTTCAATTGGGGCGACGACCGTCCTCCCGCGATCCCGCTGCAACGCTCGGTGATTTACGAACTGCACGTCAAGGGATTCACGGCGCGCTTTCCCGGCCTCGAGCCCAGGAAGCGCGGAACGTACGCCGGCCTGGCCACCGCACCCGTCCTCGAGTATTTGAAGAACCTCGGCGTCACCGCCGTCGAATTGCTTCCCGTCCACGCCTGCCAGCCGGAAAAGACCCTGCTGGATCGCGGTCTAACCAATTACTGGGGATATAACACACTCGGCTATTTCGCGCCCGACTCCCGATACAGCGCCTCGGGCAACATGGGTGAACAGGTCACGGAATTCAAGCGCATGGTGAAAGCCCTGCACGCCGCCGGCATCGAGGTGATTCTGGACGTGGTTTACAACCACACCTGTGAAGGCAATCACCTGGGCCCGACGCTTTCCTGGCGGGGCATTGATAACCCCACGTATTACTGCCTGGAGCCGGGGCAGTTGCGCTACTACCGCGACTATACCGGGTGCGGGAACTCACTCAACATGCAGCATCCGGCGGTGTTGCGCATGATCGCCGACAGCCTGCGCTACTGGGTGCTCGAGATGCATGTGGACGGGTTCCGCTTCGACCTTGCGTCGGCCCTGGCTCGCGAGGGTGGCGGTCCGGACCGGCTCTCCTCTTTCTTCGACATCGTGCATCAGGATCCGGTGCTCAACCACGTCAAGCTGATCGCCGAGCCGTGGGATGTGAGCCTGGGCGGGTATCAGGTCGGCGGGTTTCCCGTGGATTGGTCGGAGTGGAACGGCCGCTATCGCGACACGGTGCGCTGCTTCTGGAAGGGCGATCACGGACTGCTGGCCGATCTCGCCTACCGGCTGACGGGATCGAGTGATCTCTATCGCGACGATGGCCGCAGCCCCGCTAACAGCATCAACTTCGTCACCTGCCACGATGGATTCACGCTGCATGACCTGGTGAGCTACAACCACAAACATAATGAAGCCAACCTCGAAGGCAATCGCGACGGGACCGATTCGAATAACAGTTGGAATTGCGGCGTGGAAGGAGAAACGAACGATGCCGGGGTTCTCGCCCTGCGGGCCCGGCAAATGCGGAACTTCCTGGCCACGCTTTTTCTCTCGCAGGGGACGCCCATGCTGTACTCGGGCGACGAATTCGGCAACACCCAGCGCGGCAACAACAACGCCTACTGCCAGGACAACGAAATCGGATGGCTGGACTGGAAGGGGGCGCGAGAGCACGCGGACCAGCTGCAGTTCACGCGCGGGCTGATTGCTTTTCGCGCCGCGCATTCCGTCTTTCGACGCAGCCGATTTTTCGAAGGCCGGGATTTTTCACTCGACCAGATCAAGGACATCACCTGGCTGAAACCTGACGGCAGTGAAATGCGCCCCGAGGACTGGCAGACGGGCTGGGCGCAGTGCGTCGGCATGCTGCTCGACGGGCGCGATCTGCCCGACGTCGATGAGCGCGGTGCGGCCCTCCAGGACGGCGTGTTTGCGCTTCTCCTGAACGCTTACCATGGCCCCATCGAGTTCACCCTACCGCCGCCGTATTCCCCGGGTGCGTGGCACCTGCGCCTCGACACGGCGCACGGCTGGGTGGCACCTGCCGGCCCCAGTCCCATAGCCATCACCCCGTCCTCTGCCTACGCGCTCGCTCCCCGCTCGATGGCGCTGTTTGAGTGGGCACCGCTGTGATGGTGCCGCATTCTGTTGCCTCCTCTCCGGTCGCTCGGGGCGAGGCAACCCTCCGTCCTTCCTCCGTCATCTCTAATTCTGGGAGATTGGTCCGAAACTGAATAATCGAACCATAGGAGGTAGACTTGTATGCTAAGTCGAAGGATATCTCTATCTCTCATCACCATTTTCCTGGCGATACCATTATTGGTTCATGTCCCCCAGTCGTACGCCCACCCCAGCGAGGGAGGCTGGACCTTTTACCAGGAATACCGGGGTAGTGTGAACACCTTCGGACAAACCACAGTGCTCGACCTGAGCGCCGGTTATAACGTCAACAAGTACTTTGGCGTAGATGTGGGCATCCCGCTGCACTTCGTGCACCGGGAATACGACAACCGCGCGGTGTTTGCGCCGCTGCACGCCTGGAACACCAATGTGGGTGACGCCTACCTGAACCTGCGCTTCAATTATCCCAACCGCACGGTGAACTACGCCTCTCAGGTGCGCACCTTTGCGCCCACCGGCGATTATGGTGACGGCTTTAGCACGGGCCGGGTCACCGTGGACTGGAACAATCGCCTGGACCGTGCCTTCGGTCGCGTCACGCCCTTCTTCGAAGCGGGCCTCGGCAGTACGGTAGGTGACCGGCACTATTTCGTACGGCCTTACCGGACGCTCGGCCTGGTGAGCCAGATGGAAGGCGGCGCCGACGTGAAGATCGCCTCGAACCTCTATGCCGGCGGTTCCTGGTACGGGGTTATTCCCTCCGGCACGCAGAAGATCTACAGCCAGCTGATCAACCAGTCGCCGGGGTCCGTGGCGTTCCCGATTTCCCACTTCCGCTACTTCACCTCCGCTTTCCTCACGCAAGGCCCGTCCTCGATCGTGAAGGACAACGGCCTGTCGGGATGGGTGGGAATCAAAACGGGACGCAACGTTGATCTTGAGATCGGCTACAGCCGCAGCACTCGCATGGATCTCGACACGGTGTCCTTCCGGGTCGGCTTCAACGCCGGGGCACTGGTTCGAAGAATCACGTCCCGACTGTGAAGCCTGGGGGCACGCCCCGGCGTGCCCCCCGCCACCGGCCTCTGCCTCGCTTTGCCACAGCAACCCGACGGGCCAGGCCCTCATGCTTTGTGGCACGGGAGCCAAAAGTATGAGACAATGAGGGCTACACCGTGGGCATTCGGCTCCAGCGGTTCGTCAGAGGTTGCGGGTTTCTTCCTTCCACGCCAAAGATCAATCGCACCGGCCATTTCCTTCGGGCGGCGGTGTCTCCGAGGAAAGCAACTCCGCCCCTCGCGGGGCCTAAATTCTTTGAGGTGATGAATGAAGAACCTGTTCGTAGGAAACCTGACCTTTGACACAACGGAGGACGCTCTGCGTGAGCACTTCGCCCCCATGGGCGAAGTGCAGGCCGTGCGCATCATGACCGATCGCGACACGGGGAAGTCGCGCGGCTTCGCCTTCGTGGAGATGGCGAACGACGACGACGCGGCCAAAGCCATCACCGCGCTGAACGGGAAGGAACTGGGCGGGCGCGCGCTGACCATCAACGAAGCGCGGCCGCGGCCCGAACGCAGCGGCGGGGGCGGCGGATTTCGTCCTGGCGGGGGCGGCGGCTTTGGCGGCAACAAGCGCCGCGGCGGACGCGATAGCGGACGCGGGCGCGGCGGTTCGCGCGACTCCCGTTGGTAAGGCGGCCATTCGGTCGAATCTGTTCCAAGCTTAGCAGCAAAAGGAGCCCGCATGGCAGGCCGACAACGATCTACGTTTCAAAAGCGGCAAAAGGAAGTCAAGCGTCTGGAAGCGCAGAGATTGAAGCGAGAAAAGCGTGAGGCGCGCAAGCAGCAACGGGCCCAAAACCGGGCCGCGGGCGTGTCCGCAGAGCCTCCGGCCGTTCTTGACGGAGCCTCCGAGAACTGAGATCACTATCCGGACGGAGTGAAACAGGTCTCCACAGCAAGCTCTCCCTTGTTGCATCCGGCCAGGCAGAGCCCAGGGCCGGGGACGAATTCTTGCCTCGCTGCTGGTCAGGACTGCCGGCCGAAATGGAAGTTGATTTCGATGGTTTGGCCCCCAACCAGCGCGATGCGCTTGGGCTCGGAAGCGACTCCGCCCACTTCAGCCACGACGGACCACTCGCCCGGCGATACCAGCAGCACATAAGTGGCTTCGCTCTTGGCGCGGACTTCCGTACTGCGCCCGTCACCCTGAGCGGCAATACGAACTTCGGGTGAGTAACCCCGCCCCGTCATTCCCGTCACCATGATCTTGCCCATGATGAATGCGGTTTGCGTCAGAACATCGTGACTTTCCTGCATGGCACACCTTCCTGGCGAGCGGGAGCCGCAAGAAGCTGGCTCGTCGCGCACTGGTCAGTGGCCGCACCGGATCCCGTCACGTCCTTCGACCTTAACACATCGCCTCTTGGATAGCCACACAACTTGGGCGAGGGTCTTCGCCCATCGAGTTCCGCCGTGACCACCGCCGGCCGATGCTGTGTCGCGGCTAGGGCTGCCGCGCCCGCGCCATCAACACCGCAAACGGGACCAGGACCAGCAGCCACACCAAGAGCCCGAACCCCACCACGATCAAAAAGGTTCGGCCCATCCCCTCGGGAATCAGCGCCGCGCCGCCAATCTCCTCAAGCCCAACCAGCGCAGAAAAGAATGCCACGTAGAGCGCCGTCGGCAAAAGGGCCGCAAGGCTATAAAGCACAATGGCTCTCCCTTTGCCCGTGCGCCCCGCCCGGACCCGGCGCAGCGCCCTGGAGAACACCACGATGGGAAAACCGACGATGGCGGCCAAAGCGCCAAGATAAACGAATTGCCAGAAAATCTGACCCATGGGGGGCCGGCTAGGCTCCCCCGTGCGAGATTTCCAGGACGAATGCGTAGTCACAGGGTTTGTGGACGGGAAGTTCCACCACCAGCCCATCGTTTGTCTGCTTCCACTCCAGCCGCTCCTTCGCTCCCAACAAGCGTACCGACTTGATTCTGGTCGGTGAAGCGGGGGAACCTGTGGCCAGCGATTTGATGAGCAGCCGGCGATTCGCCGGCCACGCGAGGGCGATGGCATACAGCTTTTCCCCGCGAGTGGTGAACCGGATATCCTGCGCCGTGAAACTCTTCCCGGCCGTATCCTTGAAAGATCCGCCCACGACCTGGGTCGGGCCTTCGCCCGAGATTTTCCAGGGGCGAGTGCTGTAGACCGCCTCGCCGTTCACAGCCAGCCACTGGCCTATGTCGAGCAAGATCTTCTGTGCTTCGTCCGGGATGGTGCCGTCAGCCCGCGGGCCGATGTTGAGCAGCAGGCAGCCGTTCTTGCTGACGATATCCACCAAGTCGTCCACCAGCGAGTCGGCGCTGCGGAATGTGTCGTTTTCGATATAGCCCCAGGACTTGATACTGACCGAGGTGTCCGTCTGCCAGAAGAGTGGCCGCAGCTTGTCCAGCTTTCCGCGCTCGATGTCGAGGACGGCAGCGCGCTCCGGAAAGGCTTCGTTCTTGTAGTTGATGGCCACGCCGCGCTTCCACTGGGCGCCACGGTTGTAATAGAACGCCGCGAACTTCTGCTTGTACGCCTCAAAAGCCGGCTGCTCGATCCACCAATCAAACCAGACCAGTTCGGGCTGGTACTTGTCCACGATCTCGGCGGTGCGCGCCAGCCAGTCGTCCAGGTAACTCTTGCTGGGCTGGGTCTTCTCCGGCTCGGCTGGGCCGTAGAGACCGGCGTTCCGAGGATCCTTCACATCGGAATCAAAGAGCATCCCCTGGTCAAAGAACCACCAGTGCTCGGCGCGATGCGATGAAGCACCGAAATGCAATCCTTCGGCGCGGACGGCGCGCGCCAACTCACCGACAATGTCGCGTTGGGGTCCCATCTTCGCGGCGTTCCATTCGGTGAAGGAGCAGTCGTACATGGGAAATCCGTCATGGTGCTCGGCCACCGGCACCACGTACTTCGCGCCGGCCTTCCTGAACAGCCCGGCCCAGGCTCGCGGGTCAAATTTCTCCGCCTTGAAGCGCGGGATGAAATCCTTGTAGCCGAACCGCGACTGCGGTCCGAAAACGCTCAGATGATGATCAAATGCCTTCTCGCCGCGCTTGTACATGTTGCGCGGATACCACTCGTTGTCGAACGCGGGAACCGAATAGACGCCCCAGTGAATGAAGATGCCGAACTTGGCGTCGAGATACCACTCCGGCACCTGGTATTTCTCGAGGGACGGCCAATTCGGCTGAAAGGGCCCTTGGGCGATGACGGCCTCGACGTTCTTTAAGGCAGTCTCAACGTTCGCGGTCTCACCGCCGGGGCTTGGGCGCGCAGCAAAAACAGCCATCAACACGAGTGCCCATGTCAGAATTCGCTTCGGATGGAATGAGGTGGTCAGCATGGTGGCCTCCTTGGATCGCCACGCCGCGAGGGCGTGGGCAGCTCAAGCAAAGCTACATCGCGGCGAATAATCGCCGGCCCAACGAATAGCGTTACAGCGCCAGCGTCGGGCGCGTGGCGCAAGCAGCGGGAATTGTACCGCCAAAAGCCCGCCAACTGGACGCGCGCAGTTATCCACCGCTCCGTTGGCCCGCCCAGCCGCCAGCGGGGATATGACCGCCGCCGTAGTCAGGAGCGTATCATGATAAGGAGCATCTTGAAGCGCGCTATCGCGCGCACGGCGTGGGGATCATTGGCGGGCAAGATGGCGATCTCCCCGGCGCGCACGCGGAAGGGCTTCCCCGAAACGGTCATCTCAGCCTCGCCATCGAGCACGCACACCGTGGCGTCGAAAGGCGCGGAATGTTCGCTCAGACCCTGCCCGGCATCAAAGGCGAACAGCGTTACCGTGCCCGTCTTCTTGGCGATCAGCGTTTTGCTGACCACGGCCCCCTTCTGGTAATCCACAAGGCCGGCGAGCGCCGCAGGCGCGGCGACCAGCTGTTCAAATCGGTTGGAGTTCTTCTGCTCTTCCATCCTGTTCCTCCCGGGAGCTGAGTGCACTTCTCTTACGCCGCGGCGGCGATCGTTTCAAGTTGTGCGAGGTGATTCAGGGTGTGCCCTGCCAGGATACGGATAACAGTCTCGGCGGTCTCCGGGCCGCGCACGGGATGCGGCGCGGCTGAGGCAAGCTCCTGCGCCGACAGCAGCCGGAAGAAACTGAGATTCCAGCCGCGCATCGTGTGAAAGGCTCGTGCCGCCTCCAGGCCATCCATCGAAGCGTAGTGCCGCGCCCAGCGGCCTTCGTCAAAAGGCTGGATCGGCACCGAGGGGTCGGCCACCACCTGCCGGACGCGGAATCCAAAGGCCATTTCGCAGTCGGCGAGATGCGCCAGAATCTGCCCCGCCGTCCACTTCCCCGGCGTATAGCTGCGCGCCATGCCTGCGGGGCCAAGCTCTTCAGCGATGGCGAGGATTCGTGACTGTGTTTCGGCAAGCACGGCGAGCGGGTCGCGCTCGCCCAGAAATTGTGCGTAAGGGTGTGTGGCTTTGGACATGGCAATAATCTAGCACAGCCCCGCGCGCGGGGGCCGGGCAGTCTGGTCACTGCTCCAACTGCCGGACCGCGACCTGGCGGCCGTCGGGAAATCCCACGTGGACGGAAAAACGCGGCACCATAGCCACCTCGGCCGTCGCGCCATCGCGGAAAACATAGCGAGTCGAGCCAGTGATGTACACGCCGGCGCCGCCGGCGAACCCGAAATCGTAATTCCCTTCCACGTCGCCCTCGAGCAGCGCTTTGTGTTGGTTGGGCGGCGCGGCAATCACGGTCAATACCCGCGCGACGGCTGCTTCGCTCACGCGAAGTTCGAGAAAGTCAGGAAGGTCCTCCGACATTTCACTACTCCCGTGTCGCACCTCCAGCGGCGCGACGGCCAGTCATGATAACGGCTCCTACTATTTCAGGTGCCGTTCGAAGAAGGCCAGGACTGCCGCGCGGATCATCGGGCTCTCAAAGGCAGGCCCGCCGTGGCCGGCGCCGGCAATCTTGTAGAACGTTACGTTGACGCCCGAGGCATTGAGCGCTTCAAAAAGCAGCTCGCTTTGATGCAGCGGGACGAGCGTATCCTGTTCGCCGTGGCAAATCAAGAAAGGCGGATCATCCGAAGAAATATAGGTCACGGGATTGGCCCGCTGGACCTTCTCGCGATTCTGCTGAATGGCGCCACCCACCAGCCGCGACTCGGGTGAATCGGGGGGGTCGTGCCGCATGCCACCGGGCAGCGCGTGCGCGTCCATTTGCAAGAAATCCGTGGGGCCGAAAAAATCGACCACCGCCGCGACGCGGCTGGACTCGGCGGCGCTCCCGCCGTTTTCAAACTCCTTCACGCCGCCGCTCGTGCCGAGCATCGCGGCCAGGTGCCCGCCTGAGGATGCGCCCCACGCGCCGACGCGCCGCGCGTCGAGCCCGTACGTCGCGGCGTTCGCACGCAGCCAGCGCACGGCTTCCTTGCAGTCTTCGATCTGGGCCGGAAACACAGCTTCTCCGCTCAGTCGGTACTCGATGGCCGCCACGGCGTATCCGTGCAGCGCCAGCCACGCCGCCGTGCCCTCTTGTTGTTTCTGATTATTCATCGTGAAGGCACCGCCGAAGATCCAGACCACCACGGGAAGCGCGCCTTGAGGCTTCTCGGGAAGCAAGAGGTCAAGCTTCAGGGCGCGACCACCGCGTTCGGCAAAAGGAATGTCGGATATCTGTTTCACACCCTTCGGAATCTCAGCTGGTTTCATTTGAGCCGGCGGGGGACCGGGAGGCATGCCCGGCGGCGGACCTACTTGTGCCGCGGCAGAGGCACTGAAAAGCAACGCAAACATCCATCCCCAAAGTGAACGCACCGAATCCTCCTCCTGAAAGAGACATGCAGCACCGATGGTTCTTCGTCGTGATGACCGTTGTACGAGTTCGGATAGAAACGTGACCAGACGATAGAGCAGATAATGCGCCAATAACGCGACCACGGAAATTGAATACGCAGCATGGCCGGACTCCCAGGTATACAAGAGCACGCGCATCGAATCTCTTGCAGGAACCCTCTGCCAGCAAATGGTCCGGCTTGCAGGACGGGTGACGCTTTTCAACACGGTGGGCCATTGTGGCGCACAGTACCACCCGAACCCCACTCAGGAACCCGTAGAACGGGGGGAACAGCACCGGTCCCGTCGGAAGAAAGATGCCTCCCGCCCCTCCGCAGCAACGCGGCACCTGGGAGGAACATGACATGCGCCGCGTGTGGTGGACATTATACCTCTGCGGGAAAAGGACCGTATGGCGGCCGAGGACGACCGACCTTGGCGCAACGGCGCGCACGATCTCAATTCGTGCGCGCCGCATCTGCCGGTCCCATTTGCAGTGCTAGTGTTCGGGGACGTAGCCATCGCTGAGCGTCTTCATGAATGCCACGATCGCGTCTTCCTCGGCGTCAGTTAGACCCAGGTTTCCCAGTTCATCCCGGTTCACGTTGAGTGAAACCTCCGGTTCTGGCCAGCAGTCCACGCCCGGAGTCTGCGTCGCATTCGAACAAACAGGCAAGACGTCTCGCGTGTTGTAAAAATGAACGATGGCCTTGAGCGACTTAAAGTAGCCGTTGTGAGCGAACGTTTTCACGAAGGAGGCGTGGGGACGCAGGTCCACGTTCCGCAGCGAGGGAACACGAACCTTTCCCAGTTCGGGCTCATAGACCTCAGCCGGATAACCCTGGGCCTTGAGGAAACCCCCTAACCCCATATCTGCCCAAGCTTCGCGCATCGGATTCCACCGGCGCGGCATACGATAAAAGGGATTGGCAGGATTTCGTGGAACGCCCAGGTTGTCGAAAGTAAAGTCCGTGAAGACCGGCCGGTCCCCTTCACTGACATGGCATGCTGAGCACTGGCCCTTGCCGTTGAAGAGCGCCATGCCTTCCTCTTCTTCTGGCGTCAGCACGGCTTCACCCCTCAGATAGGCGTCAAATTTCGAACTGAAAGGATTCACTTCCCGCGATCGTTCGTAGGCGGCAATAGAGCGCGCGATGCGCTCGTAGGTTCCCGCCACGTCCTTCACGCAGTCGAGGGCATTGGCACCCCACACTTGGCGGAATAGTGGCGCGTACGCTGACATCCGCACCTTGTTGCAAACGATCTGAGAATTGGGGTTGTTCTGCTCAAGTTCGTTGAGGAAAGGACCCTGCGCCTGCTCAGCAAGAGGATCGCCCAACCTCCATCCCGTCGCGCGGCCGTCCCAGAATACCCCTCCGACCCAGACTTCCTCGGCGGCGTCATAGTGAAGCATTGGGCTGTCACCCGCATACGCCGCCGCGGGCGGCTTGCGGTTCCCGAACCGCCGGGCAACCGCCCCCGGGTAGACCGCTGTGCTGGCGTTGATCTGGCTGATCGGCCCAGTGAATCCCACTTCCGGGCCGTGGCATGCTGCGCAAGCTTGACCGTGAGGCGTGGAAAGATTGTTGTCGAAAAACAGTTGCTTCCCCAGCAGTTCGATGGGCGACAGGGTGGTGCTGGGGCCGGCCGGAACAACCAGGGAAGCTGTCAGAATCATCGGCAAAGGGCCGATCATGACGATTAGGACGATTTTGGCTCGATGCATGGGATCCCTCCGTCGGTGCCTGCATGCGGCGCTGCCGGTCAGGTCGATCGTCTCTATTTCCGCCAGATCGTGACCGAAACGGTGTGGCAGACAACCGTTAAACCGGCTAGCTAGCGAAACGCGAGCACCCCTAGCACTAAATTGGCCAACCTCCACCGGGGACAGACCGCAATTCACTTGCCAGTCGTCAACAAGCTGGTTGTTGCCAGTTGTCAATGCAGGATTTGATATCGGGCAGGTCCAAGCGCCGTTCGCCCTCCCTCATCACCATTTCGGTATTATGTGGTGTTGAAAGTTCTTACGCCCTTGTCGCACTTGGCGGGAGTTGGCGAAAGAAGAACGTGCCAATTGGCCCTGTCTGGCTCAAAGCTTCCTCAGTTTGCAGGCTTCGTTCTCGATAACGCGGGCGCAAACGATCCTGCCCATCCGGGCGGCTGGCATGGGGGCGCCTAACAAATTGTCTATAGGGCAACGGCCGCCACGACGCGAACAATGCGTCATGGCGGCGCGCTTCCTATGCCGAGGCCTCCCAGGGGGGGCTTCGGAGGACTACTTCTTTTCTTCGACCACTTCGTGCTTGTGTGTTTCTTGGCTGGTCGCGAGCAAATAACCGTCCTCGGTGCCGGCCGGCCAGAACTCCGAAAGGATCTTGGAATCGCCCACGGTGTTGAAGACAACCCTGGCGCCGTGCTGGTCAGCCGTGTTGGTCTCGGCCAGTCGCTCCAAGACGCGTAATCGCACCGAGGTGGTTTCGCCTCGCAGCACGAGGTAGTTGTCGATGCTGCCTTGCTTCCCGAATTCGTACTTCCCGGCGGGCATCTCCTTCTTGCCTGCCATAAACTTGAACTGGACGTTCACGGTGCCCAGCACGGACGACGCGCTCTGCCCGAAGGCGACGGTCGCGGCCACCATGGCAAGGATACTTACTGCAAGTGCAATTCTGGTCTTCACTTCTGACCTCCCGGTCGTCTAATTTTGGTGTCGCCGAGACATCACATGTCCTGGTGCAATGCGGTTTCATCTTGACCGCTCTGCGGCAGACATCGAGTTCCGGCTTTGCCGTACTCACCCCTGGGGCGAATACGCGTTCAACCCTGGCCCATTACAGTCTGTTGTCGGAATTCGGTTTCCCTGACCCCGATGCGTACCGCTGCTGCGGACGGGGGCATTCACAATACCACAAGAGCGCGGAGATTCTGCACGAATTCGGGATTAGTTTTGATTTTCGGGGGGAAGTCGCTGTCACCCCATCGGAATACCTCAAAACGGGACCCCAGGGGGTGGGAAAGTGAGGATTTCCTCAGCACCTTGCTGTCCGGGTCAGCGCTTCTTGCTTCGTTTCTGCATGTGGCGCATTTCATTCTCCTTCACGCGAGTGCGGACGATTTTGCGAACAAGGGCAGCCGGGAGGGGCTTCTCCTCCGTGAAGTGGATCGTTCCCTTGGTGGTGTCGAAGCCCGTCAGCGCTGTCTTGAAGGCGCGAATCAACGTCGAGTTCATGGGAAACAGGCTGCAATGGTTCTTAAAGGCGGCAAAACAGACCAGAAAGCCATGATGGCGGAAGGCCGGCATGCCCCAGCCGAGGCATTCCGTGGCCTGCGGCGCCGCGGCGCGAATCTGGCGGCGCAGGCGCTCCAGCGCCGCGCGCGGCTTGGGCGGGATTGTTGCAAGATAAGCGTCAATGTCCTTCGGGCTCTTCATAACTACCCCGTGCGCATGATGGCAGCGGTCTCGAGAATGTTGATTCCCCGGTCGAGCGCACGATGAATCACGCCGATGGATTCGGCGCCGTCTGCCGGACCGTAAAGATCCGACATCCCCGTGCAAGCAAGACCGTTGGCCGGCACTGGGAGAGAACTATAACCTGCTTTTCGCAGTTTCGTGGCGAATCCTTCGGGAAGGTGCAGCGTAGCATTGCGGTGTTCCTAGCCCAAACGGAGGGGCGACCCCTGTGGTCGCCCCAGGGCGGGCACGAGCCCCCCTCTACAGCGCCCACCAGGTTTCTGAGACCCACCTCACGAGGGCTGGTGGGGGCACCCTCAAATCCTCTGCTGTCCGCTGACGCATGAAGCCGGGTACCGACCAGCGCGCCCGCAAGATGGCTGACGGGCTTGAACCGCGTCGTGGTACACTCGGCTTACGTCCCGCCCCTCGCCAGGAGGACCGCATGACTCCGCGCGAAAGAGTGATGACCTCGCTCCATCACCGCGAGCCGGACCGCGTCGCGGTGGATCTTTCCGGCCATCGCTCCAGCGGCATCGCGGCGGTGGCCTACGCCCGGCTGCGCAGGCACCTCGGGCTGCCCGAAAAAACCATCCGCGTCTATGACCCGGTGCAGCAACTGGCCATCGTGGATGACGACATCCTGGACCGTTTTGGCATTGACACCATCGAAATGGGCCGCGGCTTCGCGCTGGCCGACAAAGATTGGACGGATTGGATGCTCCCCGACGGCACTCCGTGCCAGATGCCAGCCTGGGCAAAACCAGAGCGGGAGGACGGCCGCTGGGTCATCAAGTCCCGGTCCGGCCGCATCATCGCGCACATGCCGGACGGGGCGCTCTATTTCGAACAGACCTACTATCCGTTTGCGGATCCCATGGGGCCGCGGTCGCTCGCCGAGGCCATGGAAGAGTGCATGTGGACGGCGGTGAAAGGCCCTCCCGGGCCGCTGGTTTCCGGCCCGAATGGCTGGAAGAAACTGGCCGAAGGTGCCGCGGCGCTGCGCGCCAGGACTGACCGCGCCGTGCTGGGACTGTTCGGGGGCAATTTGCTCGAACTCGGCCAGTTCATGTACCGAAATGACAACTTCTTCATGCTGCTGGCCAGTGAGCCAGGCGAGGCCCACGATTTCCTGGAGGAAGCGGTCACGAGCCATCTCGTCCGGCTCGAGCAGTTCCTGGGCGCGGTGGGTCCGTATATTGACATCATCCTGTTCGGCGACGACCTGGGGATGCAACGAGGGCCGCAGATGTCGCCCAAAATGTATCGCGAGTTCTTCAAGCCCCGTCACGCGGTGATGTGGCAGCGCGCCAAGCAACTGGCGAATGTCAAGGTCATGCTGCACTGTTGCGGCGGCGTGCGCGAACTCCTGCCGGACCTCATCGACGCGGGCCTGGACGCCATCAACCCGGTCCAGATCTCCTGCCGGGGCATGGATGCGCGAGAACTGAAAGAGGAGTTTGG
The DNA here is from genome assembly GCA_964533045.1 of uncultured Acidobacteriota bacterium. GTDB lineage: Bacteria > Acidobacteriota > Terriglobia > UBA7540 > UBA7540 > JACQNR01. Next base: position 17,658 of record CAZHKT010000013.1, read on the forward strand.
CAAAGACATCGTCTTTTGGGGCGGCGGCTGCGACACGCAGACCATCCTTCTGAACGCCGCGCCGGCCGAAGTCCGCGACCACGTCCGGCGGCAGGTCGAAATTCTCAGCCCCGGCGGCGGGTTCGTTTTTCAGCAAGTCCACAATATTCTCGCCAATGTTCCACCAGAGAATATTGTGGCCATGTACGACGCCGTCCGGGAAAGCTGACCGTTCGGCCGGGGCGCGCTCGGGAGGGGTTGAAGTCCTTGCCGAAAGTGCTAGCATGAAGGCAGCGAAAGGAGGGCTCTATGAACGTCCTCGCTGATGTCGTTCTCGCTCTCGTCGCCGCGACTGCCCTATTGCTGCTGGGCGTCACCCTATACCGCGGAATCCGCACCTATTTGAAATTCCGGGGCGAGCGGCTCATTTATTGCCCGGAAAACCGCAAGCCCGCCACGGTAGAAGTCGCCGCCTTGCGCGCCGGCATCGCCGATGCCACCGACCGGCCGCATCTCGAGTTGCGCTCCTGCTCGCGCTGGCCGGAGAGGCAGGGCTGCGGCCAGGAATGCCTGAGCCAGATCGAGCGCGCCCCCCACGACTGCCTGGTGAAAACGATCGTGTCGCGGTGGTATGCGGGAAAGACCTGCGCCGTATGCGGCCACCTGATTCAAGAAGTGGAGTGGCTGGGGCACAAGCCCGCCCTGCTCGACGCCAATGGCAAAACCGTCTACTGGGACAGCATCCTGCCGGAGATGCTTCCCGATGTCTTTGAAACGCACTTGCCGGTCTGCTGGGATTGCCACATCGCCTCAACGCTGCTGCGTGAGCATCCCGACGTGGTGACCCATCGGCCTTGGCCCAAGAGTTAAGCTCTCAGATGCCCGTTCTCGGTTCCGCGGGTCGCCGGGCAGCACGTTGGGGCGTCGCAAGCGGGCAAGCCTCTGGGTCTGGGAACTGACCACGTAAGATTTCCTTACGACTGTCGCAGCAAGTCCTCGCCCTGCAGGTAGGCAACTCCGACCCGATAGACCTGGTCTGATTCTTTGCGCATGACGTGTGCCACGCGGGCAGGGACGAAGATGTTGGCGCCGCCCGCCGCAAAGGGCACGGCGACTTCAATGGGGGAGCCGGAAACATAGGCCTTGTTGCTGCGGAAGCAAAGTCCGCCCCTCGACATGTTCTCGGTCATCACCACCTCATCGGCAAATCCCGCCTGCCGGACGCACGCCAGCAGGCGCGTATTGACGCGTGTGTTACGGCGGCGTCCGATGGTGGCAGGCTGCGGTCCGGACCCACGGTCCGGGGCCACCGGCGCCGCCGATTCCGTGCGTGCGCTTCGCCACAGGGTGGCCTTCCTGCATTTCTCGCAGGGCCGGGTCAGTTCCTGGTTGGCCTGGAAGACCTGAACCTCCAGTTCGTTCATGTAGGTAATTTCCTGGTACTTGCACTGCGAGCACTCCATCAGCAGGCGTCCCACGACCCGCTTGTCGTCGGAGGTCGGCGGGAAGCCGATCCCCCAGAGGTCCATGTCCGGATTGAGCTGGGCAACGCCATAGACGAAGCCATCGCTCTCGCCGCCGATCCGCCCCACCACGCGAAAATCGGCCTCCTTCGAGCGGCGAACCAGGGTGATCTTCAAATCTTGATCCGGCTTCAGACTCTGCTTCAGGATGATGGTGGCGCCGTGGCGGCTGAGGGTGACGGTGCGCGTCTCGGCCATGAAATCCGTGCCCCACTCGTCCTTCCCCGTGACCCGGATGGGGATGGACATCGCGATGCGGTCACTCCGACGCTTGGTGCTTTCCTCGGGCATGCACACTCTCCAAAGTCGTTGGCCCGCCATTATAGAACTGTCGGGGACGGGACGGAAGGCTTCCGTCGCCGTGGCCGCGCCCCCTTGAAATTAGGGTTGCCCACGGCAAGAATGGCGTTATAATTTAGAGGAGGGGAAGAATCGCGCCAGAGGACTCCCTGAGTCCTTATCCCGTCCTCGGGATTCGGAGGAAGCTTTATGGCTACCATGGGCGCGATGCAGGCCTCAATCCCCTTCACCCCGCGCAAAAGGAATTGGATTCGCCGCCGTTTAATTGTGGACGGCCCCCTTCAGTACCGTATGCTGCTGCCGGTGCTGGTGTTTACCGCCATCCAAGTCGTGCTGCTGATGACCACGCTGTTCTACCCGCTCTACAAAACGGCCGCGCAGGAATCGAACCAGTTGGTGCAGGCCGCCCTTTTCACCCAGGTGATGGAGGCGCATGTCTGTGTCTGGTCGGTGCTGGCCTTTACGTCCCTGCTGGCAGGTATCTACACGCTGGTTCGGTCGAACCGCGTGGCCGGGCCGCTTTATAAGCTGCGCAACGGCCTGGTCCAGCTGGCCTCGGGCGAATACCCGAAGATCAAATTCCGCGACCATGACGAATTACGCGACTTCGAGCCGGTCACCGACCTGCTCTCGCAGCGCATGGCCTATCTGGCCAGCAGCAACGCGCTCACCATGGAACAGTTCGGGCAACGGCTTCAATTCCTGAAAAAGCGGCTGGAAAACCAGCCCGTCTCGCGCGCTGACGTGGAGCGCGAATTGAACGCCATTCTGGTGGACTTCAGCCAGGTCCACATGCTGCGCACGGACGCGTGATGGCAGCGGCGGTGTCCACACCGCCGCTACCCTGGCCTATTCATTCCACCCCTCCGCCTTCTGCCAATCGACGATGCGCAGGTGCTCCTCGAAGCGCGGCAATTCGCCATAGGACTTCCGCGAACCCTCCGCATAATTGCCGTGCTGCGACTGATAGAACCACTCCATTTCCTGCTTGAGCGCCGCCGCCTCCCCGCTGAGATGGATCAGCAGCGCCTCGTAGTGGAAAGGTGCGGGCTGATACCCTCCCGCGCCGTAAGAAACATCGGCGACGATTTGAGTCTTGGGGTCCAGGCGTTGTTCGCGCAGCAATTCCTGGCAGGCCTTGACCACGATCCAACTGGCCACCCGATGATCCACGTGGCGCTCGTCGGGGTGCGGGGTTAGGATCATCGCCGGCCGGAACTCGGCAATCAGTTGTTTGGTCGCTTCGATCACCGCGTCGCGGGAATACGCCAGGTTCGGCTTGAAGACGTTTTCGTAAGGCGCGTGGTCCGTGGCCAGGTAGATGGACCGGAACGGCCTTTCGGCGCTGCGATGCTGGAACCAGATGGCGCCCGAGCCGCCGTCGGGCAGTCCGAGAAAGATCAGGTTGTCGCGCGCAACGCCCAGGTGCGCAAAGGCGTCGGCGCTCTCCTCCATGCGCAGCAGGCCGAATTCGCGCGCTTCGTTGGGCCCGCAGGCCTTTGAGTAATAGCGCTCGCACGCACCCACGTCGCCGCTGGTGAACGTCACCACACGCACCGGAATCCCCGCTTCGACGGCGGCGCGAATCATGCCAGCGTAAGCCACTTCATCATCGGGATGGGCATTAAATAGCATGAGCGCCGCAGGCAAGTGGTTCACGGCCAGCTCCTTGTTTGTCGTTGCCAGAATGCGTCCGTCGTCAGCCGTCAGCGTCAATCTGAGCCGGTAGGTACCCGCGGCGATATCGGCAGGGAGCTTCCAGACATTGCTCACAACGTCCACGGAGCCACCGGATTTGATTGCTGCCCACGAAGCGGCTTGTCCCGAGTAATACTCCTTGCCGGACACATCCGTCAGCGACACGGTCAGCGTGGGACCCTTCCAATCCTCCGCCGCAATGTTTTTCACCATCGCCTTGATGGCCACCGGGTCCCCCGGTCGGTACGTGGTGCGGCTTCGGTCGAGCTGAATGACGGGTGAACGATAACCGGCCGGATAAAACTCGCGATACTTCTTGAAATCGATGTCCGAATTGTAGGCATGCAGGTACTGCGCGCCATAGGGCCACGGCCGCTCGCTGCCCGGGGCGCGCACGATGACGGGCGATGTGAACTGCATGTCATAGAGCACGGTGCGGTCGGCATTCCACACCGCCACGGTGTAGGTGTTCACCTCGGGCGCAGCCTCGCTGCGCGCGGGCAGGCCGGAACCCAGCACGGCCGACTGTTCCCCCTTCAGAAACGCCGCCTGGCCCGCCACCGACATCGGGATGGTGACTTCGTTGAGCGGCGGCAGGTTGATGCCCTCACGCAAGACCTTGATGGCGAGTTCCGGATTCACCCTCTCGTCCCCCTTCTTGTCGAAGAGCGAAATCCACGGGTAATTGGCATTGGAGAATTCAACGCGCAATCCGCGCGCATCCTGCGAAGAAAGATTCTGCAGCAGAACTTCGCAGCGAATCGGCTGGCCGACGGTATAAAACGTCCGGTCGAGCGTCACGCGCGCGATGCGAATGGGTTTCTTATACGCCGCGAAGCCGCGGATGCGCTGACGCGTGAAGATTTTCCGGCCGCCGCGGTCTTCCACGCGCAGCGTCACACTGTAGATGCCGGAGGGCGCCTCGCTCGGAATCAGCCACCTGCCTTCGAAGATTGCGCGCGAGCCGCCGCCCTCGGACTCGGAGGATTTCAGGTCGAGCTGTGCGCTGCTGACCGCCGTCGTCCCCATGTAGGAAACATCCGCAAAGACCAAAACCTGCTTGAAATCAATGCGCGATTCGGAGGTCAGCTTGACCCGGAATTCAGCCTGCGAGCCCACCGGGAAACCGGATTCGGTCGGCGCGCCTTCCACGCGCAGTTCACCATCGCCGCGAGCCGAGGCTGCGAAAAGCACCCCCGCCAGCATCATTCCCCATGCCAGCCACCTTCGATTCATCCCGTCTCCTCTGCGGCGATGCCGCAGGAACCATTATTCGGGCAGTGCCGAAATTGTTCAATAGGTCGGTGGCACAGATATCCTCATCTCCCCCGTTTGCACCGGCAAGGACACCGGTGCTCCAGCGAAATGCCTTGCGAACCGACGCGCGGGCACATAGAATGTGCCCGGCTCTGGAAATCCAGTTCCGGGAAAACCAGGTGTCGCTCACGCTGCCCAGTCGAAGATGGTGGGTTCTGGCCGTAGTGGCGGCGTCGGTTGCCGCGCTGGCAGCGTGGCCGGACCGTCCGCTCCGGAGCTCCCCGGACCCGCGGGCAGCGGCTGCTTCGGCGACGGCTGGAGGTGCCTGGCGAGACCGCTTTGGCGACGGCTGGCCCGACGCGGCGCGGCTGAGCCGGCCCGAAGATCGCGACAACTTCCGCCGCTGGGTGACGTACCTCGCTGAGTCGGCCTTTTACCGTCCCACGCCCGCCTCCAAGGCGGAGGTGAACGACTGCGCGGCGCTGATCCGATTTGCCTATCGCAATGCGCTGGTCGAACACTCGGCCGGGTGGAGGCAGTCACTCGCGCTCGCTGCAGCGCCAGGCTTCGGCGATATCGGGAAGTTTGTTTACCCCGCGTGGCCGCTGGGCCGCGGCCTGTTTCGCACCGAGGCAGGTCCGTTTCAGCCCAGCGACCTGGCGCGCCCGGTATTTCAGGAATTCGCCGACGCCAGGAGCCTGATGCGCTTTAACGCCTTCGCCGTGTCGCGCGATCTGCGCGCGGCGCGCCCAGGTGACATGATCTTTTTCCATCAGCCCGAGCAGACTGAACCGTTTCATGTGATGCTCTTCGTCGGCAGGTCACACTTTCAGCCACAGGGCAGCGACTGGATCGTCTACCACACGGGCAGCGTGAATGGCACGGCGGGCGAGGTGCGCCACGTGCAGGCCAGCGTTCTGGCACAGCACCCGGAAGCGCGCTGGCGGCCCGTCGAAGGCAACAGAAGATTTCTCGGCGTTTATCGGTTCAGCATCTTGCGATAGAGACGGCCATGTTCGAGACGTGGCGCAAACTACGGACCGGGGCAGCGATCCTGCTTGCACTATTCGCCGCCATCCCGCCGCGACCGGCGCGTGCGCAGGAAGAGGCGCCATCCACTGAGCCGTTCTTCGCCGTGTCTTCCGGCCAGACCTACGCGCCGGGCAAAGCACCCCGCATCCAGCTGCAATTTCGGCAGATCGACAGGCTCGACTTCCGCGTTTATCGCGTGAAGGATCCGGCCAAGTTCTTCTCCCAGCTCAAGGACGCCCATTCCTTCGGCAGCGAGAAACAGGAGCTGGAACGCGAAAGGACGTGGCTTGAACGCTTCCACGCCTGGAAGCGCGCCCTCCGCAATCGCATTCGCGACTTCTTCCGCTATCAACTGCGCTGGGAGACACGCACCAGGTACAGGCAGAGCCAGAGCGAGGCCGAAACCAGGCTGCGCATGCCAGTGGACGTGACATCCTATGCGCAGATGCCGCTGCTCAACCACGAGCAGTTGGTTGTTGCATGGCGCGAACTGCTGCCCAGAACGCGGGACACGGAATATCGCAACGTCCCCATCGAGCTGAAGGAGAAGGGTCTTTACCTTGTCGAGGCGGCGTATCGCGAACTCCGCGCCTTCACGCTGGTGATGGTGACCGATCTCGCGCTGGTCTCGAAGACCGCGCCCGGGCAAATTCTGCTCTATGTTGCCAATCGCGTGACGGGCGCACCGGCCGAAGGCGTAACGACCATCGTCTTCAACAATCATAAGGAGATGGCGCGCGGCACGACTGACGCCTCGGGTGTCTTCCAATCCACCTTTGAGAACATCAAAGTGGAAGACGCCATCATGGTGGCCATCCAGGACCAGGACGTCGCCGCCACCAGCGTGGAATCGTTCTTCTTCCAGGACACATCGGCCACGGAATACGTCGGCTACGTTTACACCGACCGTCCTATCTACCGGCCCGGACACCAGGTGCATTTCAAGGGCATCCTGCGGGCGCGCAAGGCCGACCGTTACAGCGCCGAGATCGCCGAGCCGGTCACGGTCGAGATCAAGGATGCGCGCGACAAGACGATCTACCAGGAAAAAGTCAAGCTGACTTCGTACGGGTCGTTCAACGGGCAGGTGTCGCTCGGACCGCTGGCGCGGCTGGGTTATTACTCCATCGTGACCCACATCGGCGACAAGGAAGTATACGGCGGCTTCGACGTGCAGGAATACAAGAAGCCCGAGTATGAGGTCACCGTCACCACCGACAAATCGCGTTATCTCCAGGGCGAGACGATTCAGGCCACCATCAATGCGCGCTACTATTTCGGCTCACCCGTGGCGCGCGCGCAGGTGAAATATTCGGTCTATCGTGCGGGGTACTACTTCCCATACTGGCGCGTGCTGTGGGGAACCGAAGACGACGAGTTCGGCGAAGGAGACTACGATTACTACGGCGGCCGTGAAATCAGCCAGGGCACGGGCCAGCTCGACGCCGACGGCAAGCTGAAAATTCAAGTTCCCGCGCCGCCCGATGAAACCCGCCGGGCTTACACTTACCGAATTGACGCACGTGTCACCGACGCCGCCAACCGCGAAATCAGCGGCAGCCGCTCGGTGCTGGCGGTCTATTCCACCGTCGTGGTCCTGCTCGACACCAATCGCTACGTGTACACCGCCGGTGACACCGCCGACATCACGGTGCGCACCGTGGACTACGACATGAAGCCGATCTCGGCGAGCGTCAACCTGCGCTTCGAGTCGCGCGACACCTGGGAGCGCGACTCGGCCCGCCGCCTGCTTTCGACCGGCAAAGTCACCACCGACGACCACGGCGTGGCGCGCTACCAGTACACTGTTCCCGCGGTTTCATACGTGAGCGTGGCTGCCACCACGTTCGATTCCAACCAGCGCGAGGCCACCACCGAAACCAGCCTCTGGGTGGCGGGGGCGCAGTACGCCGGATACGAAGCCGGCGAAACTGCGCCGATCGAGATCTATCCCGACAAGCGCTTCTACCGCCCCGGCGACAAAGCGAAGATGCTGGTGGTCACCAGCAACCCCGGAGTGCAGGTGCTGGTGACCACCGAGGGCCAGCAGGTTTACAGCTGGTCGGTCCAGCCGGTCATGGAATCGTCTTTCACCGTCGAAATTCCTATCGAGGAGCGCCATCAGCCGAATTTCTTCTTCTCCGTCACCTACGTTAAAGACGAGCGGCTATTCGAGGGAACGAAGACGATTTCCGTGCCGGCTACCGAAAAGGTTTTGAAAGTCACGGTCGAAACCGATAAGCCGCAGTACAAACCCGGCGAGCGTGTCAGCTACACGCTCAGAGCGGTGGACGCCGAAGGACGCCCGGTGAGCGCCGAACTGAGTATCGGCGTCGTGGACGAAGCCATCTACGCCCTGCGCCCGGAGAACGCCCAGCCGCCCGACAAGGTCTTTTACCGCCGCCGCTGGAACCAGGTGTACACGCAGTACTCGACCTCGTACTGGTTCACCGGCTACTCCGGCCTGCGCAAGCTGGAACTGGCCAGGCTGCGCGCCCCCACGCGCCTGGCGGATTTCAAGCGCGCGCGTGTGGATCAGCCCAGGATTCGCAAGGAATTCCCCGACACGACTTACTGGGCGCCGACCGTCACCACGGATGCGAGTGGCCGTGCTCGGGCGTCCTTCAACTTCCCCGACAATCTCACCACCTGGCGCGCCACGGTGCGCGCGGTGACGCGCAACACGCTGGTCGGCCAGACGGTCCACAAAGTCATTACGCGCAAGAACCTGATCTTACGCCTGGCTATTCCGCGCTTTTTTACGCAGGGCGACAGCGCGACGGTCACCGGAATTGTCCACAACTATTTAGAATCCGACCAGACGGCGCGGGTTTCGCTCAATGCCGAGGGAATCGAACTCACCGGCGAGCGCGAACAGACGGTGAGCGTGGCGAAAAACGGCGAGGCGGTCGTCACCTGGCCGGTGCGCGCCGGAAAGATCGGCACTGCGAAATTCACGGCCCAAGCCCTGACCGAAGCCGAATCCGATGCCCTCGAATTGACCGCCCCCGTCCATCCGTGGGGACTCCAGTTGAATTCGTCCCTCTCCGGCTCGCTGTCGGGAGCTCAAACCGCGCTGGCAGAAACAATCACGCTGCCGCCCGAAGTCAATTCCGACGCTTCCTTGCTTCGCATCGATCTCTCGCCCTCCCTCGCGGGCACCCTGATTTCGGCGCTCGATTTTCTCGCATCGTATCCGTATGGCTGCGTCGAGCAGACAATGTCCAGTTTCCTGCCGAACATCCTGGTCACGCAGGCGGTGAGGGATCTGGGGCTCACTCCGCCGCCGCCTTCGGCCGAGTTGGATAAAAAGATCGCCGCCGGATTGCAGCGCCTTTACACGTTCCAACATGAGGACGGCGGCTGGGGATGGTGGCAGACGGACGAAACGCATCCTTTCATGACCGCCTACGTGGTGGCCGGACTGGCGCAGGCGCGGGACGCCGGCGTCCCCATTGACGATGGCAGCCTGGAGCGCGGTCGCGATTCCCTGCTCCGGCAGATTCGTGAGAACCCGCGTGCCATTGCCGACATTCGCGCCTACCTGACATACGCTCTGGCACTTTCCGGCGCCGTGGACAAGGCTCTCGTGGACGATCTCTATGATGCTCGCGAAAAGCTTTCGCCCAGCGGCGACGCCATCACCGCTCTGCTGCTGCATCGCCTGAAGGATCCACGCGCGCAGGAATTCGCGCAAAAGCTTGAGCGGACCGCCAAAACTCAGGGACCGCACGCGTGGTGGAAGTCGGATCGCGTGCCCATGCTCGACTTCTCGTCCGACAATTCCTTCGAGACCACGGCCTACGCCGTGAAGGCATTGAGCAACTTGAATCCGAAGAGCGACCTTCTGCCCCGGGCGGCGCGCTGGCTGGTCGATCGCCGCTCCGACGGTTACTACTGGGTGTCAACGCGCCAGACGGCCAACGCCATCTTCGGCCTGATCGATTACCTCAAGGTGTCGGGCGAGCTGAAGCCCCACTACGCCGTCAGCGTCTTCGTCAACGGAAAGAAGCTGGCCGAGCGCCAGATCACCGAAAAGGAAGTTTCCAATCCGCTGCCCATCGTACTCAATGCCGCGAGCCCCGACGTGCACGCCGGCGCGAACGAGATTCGCATCGAAAAGTCCGGCCCGGGCATGCTTTACTGGTCCGCCTCTGCAACTTACTTCCTGCGCGATCCCAAGCCCGCGCCCGTCGGCAGCACCAGCCTCAACATCGTGCGCGAGTACTTCCGGCTGCAGCCGGAGGCGCTGGAGACCCGCATCGTCTACACCGAAGTGCCGCTGGCGGGACCCGTGCAGAGCGGCGACGTCGTGGTCGTGCGGCTGACCGTGAACTCGACCGAGGAACAGCAGTACCTGCAAATCGAAGACCCGATTCCGGCGTCGTTCGAGTTCGTAGAGCAGGAGAATCTCTATGAGCTCAAAACTCGGCCGCCGTGGTGGGAGCACTATTACACGCAGCGCGAATTTCACGACGACCGCGCCGCGATGTTCGCCAACACCTTCGAACGCGGCCAGCGTCGCTATCATTACTTGATCAAGGCAGTAACGCCCGGCACCTTCCAGGCGAACCCGGCGCGCGTGCTGCCCATGTACGAACCGTCGCGCCAGGCTTCGACGCGCAGCGCCACGGTGACGGTGAACCCGAGATGATCTGGAACGCTGATGTCTCAACTGGCGCCGCGCGGCGGCGGGGACACCGCCGCTAGAGCAGAGGCGAATTGACGAAATGAAAAACGCCCTCAAAACCTGGATGTGGAGCCTAGGCGTGGTGGCGCGCAGCCCGCTTACGGTGGGCGCGCTAGCGCTGATTCTCGCAGCGGCGCTCTACGCCGGTTACCGCTGGCTCTACTTCCCCATGGAGAGCGCGGTCAGCCTTTTCTTGCTGGGGTTGGTTTGGGCGCTGCTCGCGATGACAGTGATGGTGGGCTTGGTCGCCGCTTCGACCGGCGCCGCGCTGGAAATTGCTGCCTCAGGAGCGCGGGCGATGCCGCTTCGCGGCCTGCTGCGTTTCAATGGGCGCCACTGGCGCCGCATCGCAGGATTTATGCTCGTCGCCATTCCCGTCGTGCTCGCCGTCTATTCGATCTTCGAGTGGATCAATAACTACTCGCTCGAAGTCGCTTCATGGTTGACATTCAACATCGAGAAACCCGTTGCGCCGGAAACGGTGGAACGTTTCCTGGGCTGGGTCGAATACGTCCTTTGGGCGGTCATGGCGGGCTTTCAGGGTGGCTTCCTTCTCACCCTGCTACGCGATGGGTGGCGTCGCGCACTTCGCTCGTCGCCGGGTTTGCTCGCCAACGCCTGCTGGCGCGCCACCTTCCTTACCACGCTGGTTTCTTTCCTCGTCTTCGGCGGGATCGCTCAATTGCTGGTCAACTGGAATCCTACTGCCCCCCCTGGCTACCTGGATTGGGCTCAGGTTATCGTGCGCTGTGGCTTGGCCCTGAGCCTCATTGTCGCAGGGTGGATTGTTTGGATTCTCGCGACGGCACGCCAATCCGGACAGGCAGAGGCAGGTCCCGCTTCATCACCTGCAATGGAATAGGCGCATCTAGTCCGGCTTCTTGAGCCACGCCAAGTCTTCGGCGGCAGGTTTCTGAAGGATTTCCCACAGCGCACCCTCGCCGCGTCGGCGGGCAAGTTTCGCGACCCGCGCACGTGCCAGGGCATAAGAGCCCTCCATTCTTGCGCGCCCTGCATCATTTGCCGGAATCGAGGGCGGAGCGGTGATGTTCTCTCCGGCGAGGTAAAGAACCATACCCTCTTCGTACCAGCGCGGCACGCCCGGCGCGCGCAGTCGGTGAATCACGAGGTGGAGCAGTTCATGCCGGAGGGTGGAGCGGAGCATGCCGCGAGCGTCTAGCGTGCGAAGTGGCTGCAATGCGATCCCTTGCCCGTCGCTCGCGGCCGCCACCCAGCCGGGTTGCCCCGCTGCCTGGCCGAACGCCGCGGTTGAAGCGTACGCTCGCACCGCGATGCGCGGCGGCAAACCTTGCACCCGCGCCCCCAGCGCGACCCATTCGCTTTCCAATATTTCCAAAGCGCGCGAGGCCAGCGCTTCATCGCGCGTGGGGAAGGTCAGTTCAAAGTGCTCGCTTGAGAGTACCCGCGTGCGGTTATCTTCAGCGCGGGCCACCGTCGTCCCGGGAAAGTAATGGGCGAGAATTCGTTCGGCGCTTGCTCCCGATTGCCCCATCAGCTCCGCCCCGTTCTGGCAAAGCCCCACACCGTGGCCGAGGCCGCGCCCACGAAAAAGGAGTCCCGCATCGGTTCGCTGGATCGTAAACATGCTGCTCTTCAGAGTGTTCCAACCCAGCCGGCGATTGATGGCGTAACGGAAAGCATGCGCATCGATCACGCGCGCCGAATCACCCGCGAGCCGAAGCGTGATGGCGCGCCCGGACGACTCTTTCTTTTCAATTTGCATGTCGCTCACTTTGCCGCGTAGCCCGGGCACAAGATCTTCGCGCAACACGCGGGTGAGCTCGGCCCAGTGGATCGTTTGCTCCCAGTCACGTTGGTCACGTGCGCAGGCGGGGTCGGCCACGCTCACCAGATACGGCGCAGCGCGGTCCGGCCAAATGCTCGCGGCGTGGGCCGTCCGTCCCCCGCAATGCGCGCTGTAAAAGGCGTCGATCAATTTCCCCTCATAGTTCAGCACGCGGCCCGCGGTGCGCGCCGCGGCCTCCGCCATGGCGTTGCTTCCATCGGCCGCCATGGGCGGACGAAAGAACTGGCAGTGCGTGAGCGAGCAGAAGTCGTAGCCAGCGGCGCGATGCCGCCCGCGCGAGGCCAGCGCCCAGGTACGCGCCACAATGGCCATGGCGTCAATCGCCGACGGGCTCTTGAAGGTCGCGCCTTCGCCTGCCAGCACGCCGGCGACGTAGGTCTCAATATCGATCGCCACCACCACGCGAAAGCTTGTGCCAAGCGGAATCATTCGAGCGGAACGAGTCATGACGGAACGACCAGGTTCGCCGCCGCGTGCCGCGTGCGGCTCCACCGCAAGCCGGAATACGGAACTTGAGCGTACCTCAAGGCGCTCAAAGTTCCGTTGGCCGGTCTTGGCCTCGCATCGTGCCGCCCCTGCCACGGGATTGCATTGAACCGTCTCACCGGCGGGCACGCGGGTGCATGGTCCGTGCGAGGGACAGAGTTCGACCGCGGCCGCGCCGGGGGCGATCACCACCTCTCCAACTCCCGACCGGGTGAAGAGGTCCACGCGAAACTCCTGCGCGCTGGCAGAAAGCCAAGTGGCAATTGAAATCATGGCGCACGCTGCAAGTCGTCTCATGGTTTGTTTCGCAGTCGAAAATAGGCGCGCAGGATGTCGCCCGCGAGCGGCGCGGCGTCACGGGCGCCCGTGCCGCGCGGGAGAAACACGACGATGGCAGCCTCCGGTGCGTCAGCGGGCGCATAGCCGACAAACCACCCGTGCGTGAATCCGCTGCCGTCGCTGAGGCCCGCGGTGCCCGTTTTGCCCGCGACGCGCACGCCAGGCACGGCGGCAGCCTGACAGGTTCCAACGCTCACGCACTCTTCCAATCCGTCAGCAAGTGTTCCCCATGTCGAAGGCTTGAGTTGCACCCTACGTGCCAGCGCAGGGCGCGGGATTGTCCTTTCGTGCAACTCGAAAACATATCCACGCGTGGCGACGGCGGAGTAAGCCATCAGCAATTCCGCGGGAGTAACGTAAACGGACTGGTCGCCCAGCGCGGCGCGCGCCTTGGCGGCGGGCTCGGAGGGAATCCGCAGCGGGGGGCGGTCCACGCCAGATTCCGCGCCGATGCCAAACATCGCGAAACCGCGCGCCAGCACTGCCGGATCGATTCGCGTGCTGAGCGCCACAAAGAACACGTTGCAGGAATTGGCAAGCGCTGTCGAGAGCGTAAACGATTCGAGCGCGGCCGGGTGCGAGCAATGATACGATTCGCCCAGCAGAAGCGGCACGCGACGGCAGTTAATCCTCTCTCCAGAAGTTATCAGATTGTGCTCTAGCGCCACGGCGCCGGTGATGAGCTTGGCCGCCGAGCCGGGTGGCGAGGCCAGGCGAAAGATTTGCTTCCGGTTCCACACGGCGAGGATTGTACCCGTGCGCGGATCTGTGACCATGGCCGCGCCGCCCGTCGGGCGCATGATTTCGCGAAAGCGCGCCGGGAACGAATCGGCCGCGCGCGCGGCACAGACGCCGAGGAGGACCAGTGCGATGGTGAACAGGGAGCGTCGCATGGCGTCCGGGAATCGTATCACCTTCGCCGCCTTTACATGTAGAGTCGGACTGCGCATCCCGGGTACGCTGCCGTCCCGGCGGCTGGCTGTCCACCGCATGCCGATCGGCTTGCCAGCAATGGCCGGCTGGAAGCCGGCGCACCCAGGCGTGCCGCGACAAGGGGCTTGACCGGAACGGCAAATCGGCCGATGCTATCGGCGAACATCGAAATCATCGAAGTCGAGAGGGAGGTCGTGCCATGTTCAATCGCCGGTCATTCTTGAGCAAGACGGGTTCCGCCGCCGCGATGGCTTCAGCCGCGGCGCTGGCGGGTGCGACGCGCGTGGGAGCGGAAGAAAAGGCGCCGCCCAAGACGCCTTACATTGAAATCGTGACGCTGCGCGCCCACATGGGAGGCCAGGCGGAGCGCCTGGCGGCATGGCTTGAAACAAAGGCCATGCCGCTCTTCAAGCGGCATATCGACGGGCCCATTGGAATGTTCAACGTGGAAATCGGCCCGCACATTCCCTCCGTAATCATGATCACCAGCTATTCGAATCTGGCCGTGTACGAGGCCGAATCCGACAGCCTGTACTCCGACCCCGAGTGGCAGGCCACGGTGGGCGAAATGGAAGCCGCCGGCGCGCCTTTCTTCCGCATGGACTCCGTGCTGCTGCACGCGCTCCCCTTTTCCCCCGCCCTGAAGGCGTCAGCGGCGGGCGACCCGGCGCACAAGATTTTCGAATTGCGCACTTACGAGTCCTCCACCTTCCGTCAGATTGACATGATGCACCAGCGGTTCCATCCGCAGGAGATCGAGGTGTTCGCGAAGTGCGGCATCAGGCCGATTTTCTACGCCGATACTTTTGTGGGGCCCAATCAACCCAACATGGTTTACATGGTCCCCTTCGAAAGCGAAGCGCAGCGCGAGCAGGCCTGGGCCGCGTTCCGAGCCCATCCCGGCTGGAAGGCCATTGCCGACGAGTGGATGAAGAAAAGCGGCGAGCTGGCAAGGAATATTTACAACTCCATCCTCGCCCCGACCAGCTATTCGATGATCCGGTGACCGGTTTCTGCAGCGCCGCGCTCGCCGTTCAGCCCTGCGGCTTGTCCGCGTAACGTCATCCATGGGTCAGGGGGAGGAGGTCGGGAATGATGAGATCCCCAGGGTTGGTGGAGTATATCCTTTTCATTGGCATATTGTTTGTCGTTCCTTTCTGGCAGATAGTGAAGAAGAGCGGTCATGCTGCGGTCTGGGCCCTGGTTGCATTCGTCCCTGTGGTGAACCTGATGATGCTCTACTATTTCGCATTCTCCGATTGGCCGATTCACCGCCAGGTGCATCCGCCAAATTCTTAACACCTGCGGCCCCGACGCTGGGCAGCGCGCCGATGGCCGGATGGCGCGGACCGGCTTGCGCCATGATGTCAACTTCCCTCGCCATGACCGCCGTCGAAGTCTGCGTCGGCAACTGCTCCATCACGGCAGGAGACGACAGGTGACATTGAAGACGTGGATCATCCTTTCGGGCCTCCTCGTTGCTCTTTCAAGCGCAGCGGCGCCATTGCTGTGGGCGCAGCAGAGCACCGCCAAGCCGCGGCCCCGGATTCACATTCCGCGCGTCGAGCGCGCGCCCAAGCTGGAAGACTTTCTGAGCATGAAGCCCAGCGAGGAAGTGGCTCGCCAGTTTGCGAAAATTGAGGATTTCAAGCAATACACGCCCACCTTTGGCCAGCCCATCTCGCAGCCCACACAGGCCTACCTCGGTTACGACGACAAGTTCTTCTACGCCATTTTTGTTTGCTTCGACTCGGAGCCCGACAAGATTCGCGCACGCCTGAGTCGACGCGACAATATCTGGGAAGACGATTACGTCGAGATCGATCTTGACACCTTTCACGACCATCGCCGCGCCTATCAACTCTTCTCCAACCCGCGCGGCGTACAGCTCGACATCATCTGGACGGAAGGCCAGGGCGATGACCTCTCTTTCGACACGGTCTATCACACGCGCGGCCAGATTACCGATCAAGGTTACGTCGTGTGGATGGCGATTCCCTTTGACAGCCTGCGCTTCAAGCCGCAGGACGTGCAAACCTGGGGATTGATCATGTGGCGCGTGATTCCGCGCCTGAGCGAGCAGGCTAACTGGCCCGGCGTTTATCTTTCGATCGACAGCCTGTTGAGCCAGGAGGGCTCGATTACCGGCATGAAAGGAATCTCACCCGGCCGGAATTACCAGTTGGTGCCGTACGCCTTCGCTCGTTCCTATCGCGCCTACGACACGCTCGACCCCGACCACGTCACGGTGAAGAAGGACAACTTCGATCCGGAAGTGGGCCTCGACGCAAAGCTCATTCTCAAGGATAGTTTTTCGCTCGACCTCACCGCCAATCCCGACTTCAGCCAGGTGGAATCCGATGAACCTCAAGTGACGGTGAACCAGCGATTCGAAGTCTTCTTCCCCGAAAAGCGTCCATTTTTCTTGGAGAACGCGGGATTCTTCAAGACGCCGATCAACCTGCTCTTGACGCGGCGGATCGCCGACCCGCAATTCGGCGCTCGACTCACCGGCAAGCGCGGGCCGTACTCGCTGGGCGTGCTGCTGGCCGACGATGAAGCGCCGGGCAAGCGCGTTCGGCCCACTGACCCGCTCTTCGGCGAGAAGGCCCAAGTCGGCGTGTTTCGCATGCAGCGCGACGTTCTGAAGCAGTCTTCACTGGGCGTGATCTATACCGACCGTGAACTGGCGGGCGGATTCAATCGCGTGGGCGGCGTGGACGGGCACTTCAAACTGCGTGGCCAGTGGGCGGCTGCGGCGCAAGGCGTGACCAGCGCGACTCGGTTCCCCGATGGCAGTCGGTTGGCCGGACCGGCATACAAGGCCTCCCTGCGGCATACGGGAACACACACGTATTACGACCTTTCCTACGACGATCGCAGCCCGGGTTTCTTCACCGAGGTCGGCTTCCTCGCCGAGAACCGCGTGCCGCGCCCCTACCTGCGCGGACGCGACGTGACCCGGCCCAACCTGCGCACCGACATGCGCAGCGCCAGCCAGTACCTGCTCTACCAGTTCCGGCCGGAGAGCAAGCGGCTGCTCTCCTGGGGGCCGTCCGTCCTGGTGACACCCATGTGGGATCACCAGGGACTGCCGCTGCATAAGTATTACGACGTGGGAATGTTGTTTGAACTGCCGGGCTTCACCATGCTCGAGGTGTTTCAAACCGGCGACCAGGAACTGTTGCGCACGCAGGACTTCGCCTCGCTCTCCGGCAACCAGGTCTTTTCCCACAAGCGCAACGGCTTCTTCGTGGGCTCGCAGATGATCCCCCAGATCAACTTCCAGGTCAAGTATATGCAAGGTACCGGAATTAACTTCTTACCTCCAGCCGGCGCGGCTCCCACCCTGGCCAATCTCTCGCAGGCCAACGTCGAGCTAACGTTCCGGCCTCTCACACCCCTCAAGGTTCAAAACTCCTACCTCCTGGAACGCTTGACCGACCGCGCCGACGGCGCCAGCATCTTCAACAACCACATCATTCGTTCGCACTGGAACTGGCAGTTCAACCGGGAGTTTTCGCTGCGCGTGATTCTTCAGTACGACGCCACGCTCGCCAACCCGCACCGCACTTCGCTCGAAACCACCAAGAACTTTAATGCCGACTTCCTCTTCACCTACCTGCTGAACCCTTGGACGGCGCTCTACGTCGGATACAACGGCAACCAGCAAAACGTGGACCTGTTCGAATCGCCCACCGTCAGCCGCCTGCGGCGCATCGATGGCTTCACCAACGACGCCCGGCAGTTCTTTGTGAAGTTTTCGTATTTATTGCGATTTTGAGTAGCTTGGAGGTGGCTGTAGCTGTAGCGCAGGGCTCGCAGTCTAGCCCTGCGGCCTTGGACCGCGGCGCCTTGGCGCCGCCGTGCCCGAGGCGACGCTCTGCTTCGCCAAGGCCGCGCAAGCAGAGCCTGCGGAAAAGCAAAGCGGGAGCAAGCATCCGCACTCCAGAGCGCTGCGCGCTGTAGCGGCGGTGCTTCCACCGCCACAATTCGCAGATTCTTCATTGCGGCGGGCAGTGACCGCCGGTTCAGATGCCGCCCTGAAGAGTCGAACTGATAACCGGCTCTTGTAGCGGCGGGCTTCAGCCCGCCACAACCATTTCCGACGAGATGGCGACCTGAAGGTCGCCTCTCCAGGTGAGATCGCGGGATGCTCACACCGTCTTCTGAAGGACGGCGCTACAGGGCCGGGTTGCGGAACTGGGTAGCGACTCGGGTGCTGTCACTCTTGCCGCGCAGGAAATCGAAGTCACAGCCCTCGTTGGCCTGCAAGACGTGGTCGAGGAAGAGTTGCCCGTAACCACGGGCATAATGGGGCGCTGGGGCCCTCCACGTCGCGAGGCGCGTCTTTAATTCGGAATCTGGAATCTGCAATGCCAGCTTGCGCGCTTCCACATCGAGTTCAATCAAATCACCGTCGCGGACCACGGCCAGCGGCCCGCCCACGGCGCTCTCCGGCGCGATGTGCACGACGATGGTTCCAAAGCTCGTGCCGCTGATGCGCGCGTCGCTGATGCGCACCATGTCTTTCACGCCGGCGCGCAGCAGTTTTTGAGGAATAGGCAGGTGGCCCCACTCCGGCATGCCGGGCGCGCCTTTGGGGCCGGTGTTCTTGAGCACCAAGATGGAATTCTCGTCCACGGGGAGATCCGGGTCGTCCAGGCGCGCCGCCATGTCGTCGCCGTTTTCGAAGACCACGGCACGACCAACATGCTTGAGCAGATGGGAAGATGCCGCCGACTGCTTGATCACCGCGCCCTGCGGCGCGAGATTGCCGCGCAGCACCACCGTGCCACCCTGCGGAAGCAGCGGTTCCTGCAGGGTCCTGATCACGCTGCGGTTGTAACAGGCGGCGCGCGCAATGTTTTCGCCGAGTGTTTTTCCTGTCACCGTCTGCGCGTCGAGGTGCAGCAGCGGGCTTATCTCCTTGAGCACGGCGGGCAGTCCTCCCGCGTAACAGAAATCTTCCATGAGATATTTCCCCGAGGGTTTGATGTCGGCGACGACGGGGGTGGTGCGCGAGAGTTCATCGAACTTCTCGAGCGGCAACGGAATCCCCACGCGTCCCGCGATGGCGAGCAGATGCACGATGGCGTTGGTGGAGCCGCCGATGGCCATATCGGCGCGAATGGCATTCGCAAAGGCTTTTTCCGTCATCACCTGCGACGGCCTCAAATCCTCGAGCGCCAGTTCGACGGCGCGCGCGCCGCTGGCTTCGGCGATCATCAGGCGGCGCGAGTCGGGCGCCGGAATGTCGGCCGCGCCGGGGAGCGTCATCCCCAGCGCTTCGGCGAGGCAGGCCATGGTCGACGCCGTGCCCATCACCGTGCAGTGGCCCGTCGAGCGTGAGATGCAGCTTTCGATCTCGCACCAGTCCTCTTCCGTCATGCGCCCGGCGCGCACGTCTTCCCAGAAGCGGCGCGCGTCCGTGCCGGAGCCCAGTTCGGCGCCGCGAAACTGCCCGCTCAGCATCGGTCCGCCGGGCACCATGATGGCGGGTATGTCGGCGCTCGCCGCACCCATCAGTTGCGCGGGCGTGGTTTTGTCGCAACCGCAGAGCAGCACCACGGCATCGAGCGGATGCGCGCGGATGCATTCCTCGACGTCCATCGCCATCAGGTTGCGGTAGAGCATGGTGGTCGGCTTCATCAGCATTTCGCCGAGTGAAATCGTTGGGAACTCGAGCGGGAATCCGCCCGCCGCCCAGACGCCGCGCTTCACCGCCTCGGCCACGGTGCGCAGGTGCGCGTTGCAGTTGTTGAGCTCGCTCCAGGAATTGCAGATGCCGATGACGGGTTTCCCTTCGAAGACCTTCTCGCTAAAGCCCTCGGCGCGCAGCCAGGCGCGATGCCCCAGACCCCAGCGGTCGCGCTTGCCAAACCAATGCCGGCTGCGCAGGCGGGCGAGGCGAGGATCCGATGATGAGATCATGACGGCACTCCTTCGTCGGACAAGAGTTCTCGGGACAAAAGGCTATCACGCATTGAGGTGGACGGCAGAGGCGGAGGCCCCGCCAGTGTGCCGGGGCGCTGCGAGCTGCGCCCTCACATCCCAATGAAAAAATGCCTCACGCGTTGCCGAGATGGAAGATGGGTTCGACACCTTGAGCGCTGGCCATCAAGGTTTTTTCTTCCTTGGAGGTGATGGGCTCAAACTTCTGGGCCACGTTGAGGGCATGCTGGAAGTATTTCTCGTCGCCCGGCGGCACGGCCGCGGTCACGGGTTGCGAGAGCGTCCAGCGCAAGGCCAGCGCCGCCTGCGCGGGCATGGCTGCGGGCTGATACCAGCACTTGGGCTGCGGCCGCTCCGACTCCTTGATCTCTTTCGGCCAGACTCCTTTGGCCATGGCCTTCAGCGCCAGAATCCCCATGCCTTTCTGCCGCGCGTGCTCGAGGACCTGCGGGCCGAAGTTGGCCCGGGAGTAGAGAACGAAGTTGAAGGGAAAGAGGATGGAGGCAAACTCGAAGCGATCCATCAGGGCGATAGCCGTCTCGGCAGAGTGGGCCGAAAAGCCGATATAGCGGATCTTGCCGGCCTTCTGCGCCGCCACGAAGGCTTCCAGCGCGCCATCGGGCCCCAGCACTTTGGCCACGTCTTCCATCTTGGTCATGGCATGAAGCTGGTAGAGATCGAAGTGGTCGGTGCGCAGGCGCTTCAGTGAGCTTTCCAGTTCTTCGGCCGCACCCGCCTTGTCGCGTTTCCCGGTCTTGCAGGCGAGGAAAACCTTCTTGCGATAGGGTTCGAGCGCCGGGCCGAGCTTCTCCTCGGCGTTGCCGTAGCTCGGCGCGACGTCGAAGTAGTTAATGCCGCGGTCGAAGGCTTCCGCTACGGTGCGGTCGGCCACGGATTGCTCAGCGTTCATCACCACGATGCCGCCGAAACCGATGATTGAGAGTTTCTCGCCGGTCTTCCCCAGCACGCGCTGGGGAAAATCCGCCTTCGTGGCTGCCGTCGCGGTCAGCGGATCCAGCAAGCGATGTGACGCGGCCACGCCCGCTGCCACCGTCCCGGTCTTCAGAAAATTGCGTCGGTCCATGAAATTCACCTCCCCACCTTTCGCCGCCGTTGGCGGTAGAAGAAACATCATTCTGGCACTTTCGGTGGCCGGATTCAATGCGTGTCAAGCAATGGAGGCACGGTTTGCAGCGCCCCTTCGTCCCCCCGTTAGAGCCGACCCTTGCGGCGGCCTGGCGGGGGAAAGCCCCCGTGCTAGCGTGGTGCGTCTAACGGTTCGTTACAATGACAGGTGTCCTCCGTAGTTTCGGCCGAGGGGGACGTAACGCCGCGCTTCAGGGCGGCAGGTACAAAGTGGCGGCCTGAAGGCCGCCGCTACGGGGTGCCCCGCGATGGAGTAATTATCTGCGACGCATCACACTAGGATCGGTGATTCGTGGGGCGAGTCGTAGGGTCGCGGGCACCTGGACACCTTCGCTGGGGGACCCGGCCCTAGCCTGCGGCAGGCAGACGCGTGCAGGCAGGCAAGATGCCTGCGCTCCCGGGGGGTGCAGCAGGCTTCACCCCTGCGGACTGCAACTTCTGGATTGACTCCAATCGAAATTCGTCCGATTCTTATCTGCTCCCACCGGACCGATGGCGGGGAGCCAACCAAAGTCAGGCATGGACCTCCGACCGCTGAACCGATCTGACCTCCCCACCGTCATGGCGTTCAATGAAATGGCGGGGTGGAACCTCTCGATTCTGGACTGGCAAGTCATCCTGGATCTTAATCCGGCGGGCTGCTTTGCATTCGAGATTGGCAGCACGGTTGTCGGAGTCGTCACCACGGCGGTCTACGAGCCGGGATATGGAACTTTTGGAGCCTTGTTTGTGGCTCCCTTGCACCGCCGCCGGGGGATTGGCACACTGCTTTTCAAGGCCGCTCTCCGGTATCTGGAGGAAGTCGGCGCCAGGACGATCCGTCTCTTCTCGCCACCCCTGGAGAAGCCGCTCTTCGAAAAGTTCGGTTTCGTAGCGGACCTGGAAGCTGACCGTTACGTTTTGCACCGGGAATCGCCGCCCGGCCCCAGCTGGGCTAAGACGGCTCTTCCCGATTTCGACAAAATTCTTTCCGCCGACCGCGAGGTTTACGGCCTCGACCGCAGCGCCCTGCTGCACTCTCTGCACCTCAATGCGCCCGACTTCACCCTGGCCAGTGAGCTGGAGGGCGAAGTGATCGGCTACGCGCTGGGCCGGGGCGGTTCGAACGCCGATCAACTGGGCCCGTGGATGGCCTGGGACCCGCCCACCGCGCGCGAACTGCTGGAGGAATTCCTGCGCAGGTCGGGCCGCGATACGATTGTGGTGGATTGCCCGCGGCAGAACGAAATGGCGCGGGATTTGCTCCTTGCCGCCGGATTCCGCATCGGGCGGCCTGTCATCCGCATGGTGCGCGGACCGAACCCGCCCGAGGGGCACCCGGAACTCTTCTGCGGCGTCCTGGGGCCGGATTTCGCCTAGCCTCCAGCGTGCGGTCTATGACTGCCGCGCGGGTCTCCGAGGCCTGGGTGCACACGCACTCTCCCTACATGCGGGAGGGACGCCCGCGGTCCCAGGAACTACTTTTCCTTCATCACGAAGACGCCGTCCCATTCGCCTTCGGGCGGGTTTTCAATCAAATCCCAGCAGCGTTGCACAAAGGTCCGCGTAGGACCGTCCTCGGGGTAATCCTTCAGCAGCTCGCCGAACATGCCGATGGCCTGCTCCCACTCGCCGTCACGGTAAACCTGGAGGGCTGCGTGGAAGCGCTCCACCTTGGGCCGCAGCGCCTGTCCGTCGGAGAGCAGGCCGAGCAATTCGTAGATCTTCACCGGCTTCTGCTTGCCTTTCACGCGAATCAGGTCCAGTTCGCGCACCATCATTTCGTTCTGCACCGCTTCGTAAGTGGACTCACTGATGATCAGGCGCGTGCCGAAAGTCTTGTTCAGGCCCTCCAGACGCGAGGCGAGATTGACGTTATCGCCCATGATGGTGAAATTGAACCGCCGCCGGGAGCCCATATTCCCCACCAGCACGGGGCCGGTATTGATGCCGATGCCGATGTTGATGAGCGGCCTGCCCGCGGCCTCAGCGCGCGCGCGCATCGCCTCCAGCGTCTTGAGCATGGCCAGGCCGGCGCGGCAGGCGTTGGCCGGATGGTCAGGCTGGGGATAGGGCGCCCCCCAGAAGGCCATGATGGAGTCGCCGATGTATTTGTCCAGCGTGCCGCGGTGCTGGAAGACAATCTCGGTCATCTCCGAGAGGTGCTCGTTGAGGAGTTCGACCAGCTCGCGCGGCGACATCTTCTCGGAGATGCCGGTGAAATCCCGAATGTCGGTGAACATGGCGGTGAGCACCTTCTCCTCGCCGCCCAGGCGCAGCAACTCCGGCCGCTCCAGGAGCTGGTTGACAATCCCCGGCGCCACATATTGTCCAAACGTGTCGCGCACGCGCTTGCGCTCGCGCTCCTCAAAGAAGAAACGGTAGCTGACGATTCCCGCATAGTTCACCGCCAGCGTCGCCGTGGGCAGAAAGGCCGCGATCCAGACATGGTAGGCGGCGAAGAGGTAATAGGCGAATACCCAGAAGGCCGCAAGTGAAATCACCAGGATGGCCGTGGCGCGCACCGGCGGGACCACGCTCAGCAGCACGCCCGTCGCCAGGCTGAAAGCCAGCAGGACCACCAGATCCACCAGGTTTTCGCGCAAACCGCGCCGGATAAACTGGCCCTCCAGCAGGTTGGTGATGAAATTGGCGTGCACTTCAACGCCCGGAAACCCCTCGGTCTGGAACGGCGTCACCGCCATGTCGCCGATGCCCGTGGCGGTCGGCCCCACGAGCACCAGCTTGTCGCGGAACTCTTCGGGTCGGAACTTGCGTTGCACCACGTCCGCCATCGAGATCCGGCGAAACGTCCCGGACTTCGCGTCGCCGTGATAGTCAATCTGCACAAAGCCCTGCGGATCGGTGGGAATGGAGAGCGCGCCGATGTCGATGCGCTCCAGGCCGTTGGGATTGAAAATGACAGCGACGTTTTCGAGCGGCTGGTCGGTATAGGCCAGATAGGCGGCCACGTCCAGCGAGGGGTAAAAATTACCCTGGAACTTGATAGTGGCGGGAATCCGCC
Source organism: uncultured Acidobacteriota bacterium (assembly GCA_964533045.1). Classification (GTDB taxonomy): domain Bacteria; phylum Acidobacteriota; class Terriglobia; order UBA7540; family UBA7540; genus JACQNR01. The sequence goes on from CAZHKT010000013.1 coordinate 41,828, forward strand.
GCACCACGCCGTCAGAGTCGGGGAAAACGTTGAAATAGCCGAAATTCTTGGCGTAATTCGCAAAGATCGGCAGGTTGGGAGAAAGACTGGCCAGCCGGGTTTCCTCAAAGAGCGACGCGAACTGAGGGTTGATGATCTGGGGATAGGCCTGGAACGACAGCAGCTCGATGAATTCGGCGACCCGCTGCTTGTCTTGCGCCTCGACCTCCTCCGGGGGCAGGAAGAAATAGCCCAGAATCACGTTCTCAAACCGCGCGAGCGCCTCGGCGAATTTCTTGTCGTTATCCGCTTCGGCTTCCAGTTCCGCCAGGCGCGCGCCGAAGGCGCGGCTCGGCGCCCCCGACTGCTGGTACTGCTGGCGCACTTCCTGCAGGGCGGTAAGGGCGGAGTTCTGGTCGGGCTGGGGGAAATTCACGTCAAAGGCGATAACCCGCGCCCCCGATTCCCGCAGGACGTCCACCATCGTCGCGAAATGGCTGCGCGGAAACGGCCAGCGGCCCAGCACGTCCTGGCTCTTCTGATCAATTGCGACGATGACCACGTTGCCGCTGTGTGGCCGCTTGCCGCGAAGCTGAAAGCGCATGTCCAGCGTGCGCAGCTCAATCGTGGCAAGAAAACTCAGAGCCGGCGACGGCGCCGCCACCAGATAAACCTCCACGTACAAGGCCAGGCTGACGACGGCGACCAGGACACTCATCAACATTCCCGTGCGGTGCTTCCGCAGGAAACGCAGAAATGGTCGGGCCTTTTCCGTCATCCCAAGGTTCATAGAGTCGAAGGGCGAGTCAGCAGCCGCAGTCGTACGCGCCGTCCGGCTGGAAGGATAGCATAAGCCAGGGGCTTGACGAATCGGCTGTGCTCAGGGAACGGAAGGTCAAAGACGGGAGAAAGGGGGAGCCCCAGGAGCGGGCGCCGCGATCTCTCGCGGCGCTTCTGCCCTGGAGCAACCCGGCCGGGGTTAAGGGATGCAGGCGCACCCGCCGCCGCCCGGCGAAAGCGAGTCAAGGTAATCCTGAAGGCCGTTGACGAATGCATTGGCAGCATTGGCGGCGCCCGTCGCGGCGTCACTGGCGTCGCTCGCATTCGACTGGGCTTCGCCCGCTGCCAGCTCGGCGGCGGCGGCATTATTCTGGGCGTCGGAGGCATTCTGGAGCGCCACGCCGCCCAGCACCGCCGAGGCGCCCGCGCCAGCCGCCGCCGCGGCATTAACCGCAGGCCCCACGGGAGGTACTCCGGTCGGTCCCACCGGCGGCGGCCCTTTGGGAAATTGGATCTCTCCAAACTTGCCGAATTCCGGCGCCGGGACTTCACCCGCGTTCGTGGCGTTTAGTTCGTCCGCGATCCCGGCTGGGCCAATCGCCGTCGGCGAGGACGGCGGCATCCCCTTGGGCACGTTGGTTTGCTGTCCCGGGCCCAGGTTCTGCTCGCCCGGAACGCCCGGGTCATTACTCTTAACGTTAAGCATGCCTTCTATGCATACAACGTGCGTGTTGGTCGCCGAAGCGGTCACCGCCAGAATCGTTCCCACCACCCCGATAACCGCCGTTTGCGTCCTGATCTGAAAACTCGACCCGGGCTTGGAGAGTTTGACCACTTGCCCGCGGAGCTTGCCCAGTTGCATCTCGATCTCGGTTTGCTGGCTCTGGCCGTCGTGCTTCACGATGCGCATGGTCGAACGCACACCCACGTTCAGCACGGACCCATCGTTCAGGCCGATCCGCACCCGGCCCGTGTTCAGCGTCCGCACTGTGTCTTCCCAGACAATGGGGTCGCTGACCTTCAACGGATTTTGATTTGCCTGCCCCGGATGCTGCACCGTCCCCTGGGGGATCAAATTCGTGATCTTCCCGGCAAGCTGGCCCGCTGCCTGCGGCATTCCCGCTTCCAATCGGAAGCTCTTGCCTCGCAATAGCAGCGTTGACACGCCTCTCCGGCGGACCTCGATTCGCCCGCCATCGGCAGTAACCGTGGGGGTCCCGCCGACGTAGGCAATACGGCAGATGGCTGGGAATCCGTTCTCACTTCGAAGGACCACGGTGGTGCCGCCCACACCGAAGTGAGCAGCCTGTTCACTCGGATTTCGAACCGCGATGGCACCCCGCACCAGCCGCATGGGCGCATTGAATTCGCCGCTCGCAACCGCCAACTCACTGTTCTCGCCAAGGGTGGCCTGTGCGCCGCTGGCCAGTTTGACGCTGGCGAGGGAACTCTTGCCCGTGGTGATCACATCGCCGGCAAAGACGGTCGTGCCGGAGGGCGCTGCCTGGCGGTCGATCCAAACATTGCCTTGCGCGGCGAGATACCCCAGCGGGCCGAGCTTGCTGGGCTGCCCGGCCGCAGACAAAACAGTGCTTGCCCATACCATTCCGACCGAGATTGCCACTATCTGCTTTTGCCAGGACATGAGACGACCTCCCGTGGATCCCTCGTTACCGATTGCCCGCTTGCTCCATTATCCTAATTGGGCCGTAATCACTGGCCATCATCCTGTTCGACCCAGCCCTCTGTCAAGAGCCTTTCCCCCGCCGCTGCCCCGCTCAGTTCACCTTGAGCACCAGGGTGGTGGTGTTGGTGAGGGTGCCGGGGGTG
>CAZHKT010000014.1:0-43387 GCA_964533045.1 uncultured Acidobacteriota bacterium
CTGTCAAACAGCGATACGTTCGCGGCGGTTTTCCCTGACGGCTCCACGGAAGTTGATTTACGAGTCATCTTATGTTAAAAGGTTCCCACTAATTCTCACCCAACACAGGAGGTGCTTTATGCCCGCACGACGGTACGTCAGATCCCTTCTGGCGGCGTTGATCGGTCTGTGTTTGTTTCTTCCCGTGTTTACCCCCTCGGCCCAGTGTGAAACCAAGGAGGAGAAGAAGGCTCGGGAGAAGGAAGAGCAACGCGCCAAGAAGGAACGGGAGCGCTTGGAGAAAGAAGCCAAGCGAGACAAGAAGGAAGAAGCGCGGCGAGAAGATCAAGCCAAGAAGTACAACACCTTGATGGATTTCGCCCTCGACTACTATGCCAGCGACCCCGATTTTCATGAGGTGGTGGACAAGGAATACGCCAAATTTCAGCGCATGCAGGCCACCTACGCCTTCTCTATCAACATGACCCGGGCGACGGACCTAAAAGATATCCTCGAGCAAGTGCAAGAGACGGAAGGCACGGGCCTGTATGTCCGGCGAACCCTCTATGACAATCCGCGGCTTCAGGATTTCGTCAACCGGATCGGCCAACGGCTGGTTCCCGCCGACTCGGAAAAGCTCTATGCCTTCCGGGTCCTCCAGAACCCGATTCCGGAAGCCTTCACGCTCGCCACCGGAACGATCTACGTCACCACCGGCCTCCTCTCCATGCTCGATAACGAGGCGCAGCTTGCCTACGTGCTGAGCCATGAGCTGGCGCACGTCCACAAGGACCATCACCGCATGAACTACGTGATGATGCCGCTGGCGGAAGCCGAGTACAACCGGCGGCAGGAGAGGAAGCGAGCCCTGTTTGGCGCGCTCATAGCCGGCGCAGCGGCGGGCGTGGGCGGAGCAGTTAAAGGCAAAGAGGGTGCAGCCATCGGGGCGCTGAGCGGCTTTACCGCCGGCTACATTGTGAGTGCCTTCACTCTTGCCAGGCGCAGCGATGTGGCCTGGGAATACGTCCAGGAGAACGAGGCCGATGACTTCGCCCTGAAGAATACCCTGGACCGGAACTATGACATTCAGGAAATTCCCAAAATGTACCTGGCGTTGGCGCGGGCGTCCTCGCTCGACCAGCGAATCGGCCTGGGCTTTCTGGGCAACAAGCAGCGGATCAAGGACCGCAACAATCATGTGCAGAAGGAAATTCAGTCCACATACCTGGCCGAATATCAGACCAGGCTGAAGGCCGGGCAGTTGATAGGAACCAGCCCGGAGTTTCAGCTGATGATGGCGGAACTGAAGCGCGACAACGGGATCCTCGCTTACTACTTCGACATGTTCGGCCTGGCGCAGCAGAACCTGCGGCAAGCCGTGGCTCTGCGCTCGGACGACGCCCGCGCGCGGCTCTATTACGGGCTGGTGACCAAGCTGGTCGCCCGCACCAACGACGAGCAGGAACTGGCGCGCCAGCAACTCTTGGCCGCCATCAAGCTCGACCAGGACCGGCATGACTACCCCGAGGCGGACCTCCAGCGGGCTGTCCTGCTCATGGATCGTCCCGACTCGGCGAGCCAGAATGAAGCCATGGAAGCGCTCAAGAACTACATCGTGGCTTACCGTGACCGTCACGTGCAGGACAAGAAGTACGGCGACACATTGCCACCCAACATGGAGGTCATGTACGACTACCTGCGGTTGCTGGGGGACCCCAAGTGGAAGGCCCCTTATCCCGAGTTCTACCGGGTGGTGGCCGGCGACGTGGTTTTGACGAAGGCGGGCGCGGCCGGGAGCGAAATTCCCGCGACCGCCGGGGGCGGGCAGCCGGGCTCGGTGCCGATAACTCCCGTTCAGAGCAAGGGGCCGGGCCATTGACGGAGGAACCTTGAGGAGCCGTGGAAGTCAGCTGACGGCGTGTATCTTTGTATGGGCGGCTGTCACTCGGGGGGCGGCGATGCATTCTCCCCAGGAAGGCTCCGCCGCCATCCAGTTGCAGCTTCCCCCGGGCGAAACGCTCTATATGGAGCAGCAAGTCGTCCATCTGGAGGCGGCGGATATAGCGGTCCTCCTCGTTCATGTCCGCCGCCCTCTGGCCGATGATGTTCCGTATAGTCAGATTTACGTCCATCTCAACGGGGCGGCAGCGGCCCGCATCGCCGAATTCCGCCCCGGTGAGCACGGCAAACTTGTCCGCCTGAATCTTCGGGCGCGGCCTGGCTTTGACCTCCTGCCGGGGGCCAACACGGTCCAGGTTGAAGCCCTCGACCTGAAGGGCAAACGGACGCAAGCTGCTTTTACCCTGCACGTTCCCAAGGGGGTGTGCTCAGGGGGAGGACGCGCTCGAATTCTCTCGCTTTCTAAGCTCACGGACGCATTGCGCAACGGTGTGGCCAGCGACCGGCTCGTCCAGTACGTGATTGACTGCGGAGTGGATTTCCCCCTGACCAATGATATCGAAGCACGGCTCCGGGATCTGGGGGCGGCGGAGAAGCTGATTGCCGCCATCCGCAATCCCCTCGCCCCGGAGTTTGCCGAGTACCAGTCGGAAGGGCTTCGCCTCCAGGAAATCGTGGAGATGCTGCGGGCCGGGGTCGCCCAGGAGAAGATTATTCACGAGGTCGAGGAGCGGGGCGTCAGTTTCGCCTTCACCCTGGAGGCGGAGCAGCAGTTGAAGTTTGCGGGGGGCGGCGCTCAGCTGCTCGAGGCAGTGCGATACATGGCCGGAGCAGACGATTCCAAACCCCCGGCCAGGGGACTGACCATCCAGGAAATTGTCGGGCTCCTGGAAAGCGGAGTGGATAACAACCGCGTCTTCAACCTGGTCCAGGAAAAAGGGGTGAACTTCCGCCTGGACGCGGCCGCTGAGGGCGAATTGCGGGCCGCTGGCGCCAATGCCAAGCTCCTGCGTGCCATCCGCCTGGCCGCTCCCAATTGATCGGAGGCGAAAAGCTCTAAAAGGACCCGGCTTTGTGACGGAAGAGAACTTCCACCCTGTTGCGCCACTGCTGATTGACACCCACCTTGATGATTTCGACCGACGGCGCGATGTAGCGAACCAGCCGATCGGAGGTGGAGTGAAAGCGAAAGGCGGGGGAGACGAGATAGAGGAGCGGCGGCGCGTCGGAAAGCTGGAGGCCGGGGAAGTACCCGGACCTCTGAAAGTCGCCGCTCTGTTGCAGCCAGCGCACGCGCAACCAGTAGTCGAGTCCCTGGAATGGTAAGTTGATATCTTCATCGAGTTTCAGCTCAATCACCGCCAGGCGTCCGCGCACTGTCACGCTCAAGATGTCGATGACACCACGGTCCTGTCCCGTGAACGCCGGAACTTGCTGATATACAAACTCCGGCCGCAGCGCGGGGTCCACTCGCGAAATGTCGCGCACCAGCAGTGATTCCAACCAGCGCTCGGCTTGCCGCCGGTAGAACTCGTGGTCCCGCTGGGGGCTGTCCGGCCGGCGATACTCCAGCACGCGCGCCAGCATGTCCTGAAACTCCTTCTGAAGCTCCGGCTTGAAGCGGCGGACGTTCCCTTCCAGCCCGAAAAACACGCGCGGCGCGAGCAGGCCTTCGATGCGCGCCACTTCCAGTCCCAGCACGCGCACGGAGAGGGCGTCGGCGGCGGGGGACGGGATGATGTCTAACGCGTTCATGATACCGCCAGCTAACTGTTTGACAAGCGAAGCGTGGCGCTGGAGAAGATCTTCCACCTGGCGGCGCGGGGCGAGACGCGTGGCCACGTTGCCGAAGTCGCGCAGATCGATGGCCGTGGGAACCGCGTCGCTCGGTTGCCATTCGAAGACCTCAATCTGCAAAGTGCGAGGATTGAGATACGCCGCGCGGTGCGCGAGCAGGTCCAGCGCCGGGCGCGGCGCGAAGAGCTTCAAGCCGCCCACGACGGCCTTGCCGGCGCCGCTGCGCAGGGCGTCGAGCCAGTTCACGCCGTGGGCGAGGAAGGCATCGGCGGCGGCCGCAACTTCCTCGGGGGGAAGGCCCAGGAAGGCCCAGGCACTCATCCCGCGGCGCGCCACGCCGCGCGTGTAGAGTCCTGAAAACGCATGCTCGCGATCAGTGCGATGGCTGACCCGCTCGAACTTCCAGCCGGGAAATTGTCTCCCCAGCATGGCCAGCAGTTGGGCCTGATACGAGCCGCGCGCTTCCCCCGTGGCCGGCCGCGGCGCAACCGCCAGGTCGCGGATTTCCAGCGTGGAAGTGGCCTTTCCTGCCGACTTGCGTACATACAATCCCAGGCGGCCGCGATCACGGTAAGCCACGTCCTCCACGCGCCGCGCCAGCGAGCGGCTCGCGTTCCAAATTTCGAAGATCAGCTTGTCGAAGGCGACGTTCAGACGCCAGGACGCGGCCGTCAAGTCAAACAGCACCGCCTCGTCCTCGGCCACGGCCGGCCGCGATTGGGCGCGGATGAAGTTCTCGATTTCTTCCTGGAGATTCCTGAGATCGGACTGGGAGGCGTCGCCGGCCATGGTCACGCCGCCATTATAACTGTCCGGCGCAAGCATAGACGGGAACCTCCAACGGCGATCTCCAACCGCCGCCGTGTCGGAATGCAGGGAAGGTGAAGAATCACACGCACGCGGCGAGCAGCGACGCAGACTCGGTCGTGGCCGGGGCGCGTTCAATCCAGGAGGCGAGCAGCCAGACGCTGCCGTCCGGCGCCAGGTGGATGTAGAAGCCGCGCAGGCCGCCCGAAAGGTCATAGAAGCTGGAGCGGTGCGGATCGGGCCGGGCGGAGGCGCCCGCCGCGAGCGTGGCACGCAGATCTGCCACAACCTCGGCCGGGTAATCTCGCAGATTGTGAATTCTGATGTCGCCGCTTAGTTGGAGTGTCATTGGATCCTCCGCCGCTTCCTTCATCGTTCCTGCCTCTTGATACGGAAATCCTGCGGTCACGGTTCAGAATTATTTCGATCCACCATGCGCCGCGCTATGCCCGATTAGACGAAGCAGGAGGCGGAAGGTTACGCGGCTGCGGCCCGGACGAACGAATTCTCTGCCGGCCGGGCTTGTCCCTCCCCGTAAGCGCTTGCATGTTGCTAAGCGCTCCCGTTTGTTGGCATTGCAGAACTCCGCCTTTCCGCGTAATCTGGTGCTTCCCGAACCTCGCCTGCCGGAGGATTTCATGAATGTCTGCCCCCTTGCTCGATTGCTCGCGCCCGGCTTCCTCGTACTGGCAATGGGGGCGTGCTCGCCGGGCCATCGTCCATCCTCGCGAGTCGGCGATCGGCCCGTGCGGACCATTTCCACGGCTGAACTGGAAGATAAGATCCGCGGCGGCTGGGCGGGGCAGATGATTGGCGTGACCTACGGCGCGCCCACGGAATTCCGCTGGCAGCAGAGGATGGTGGACATCGACCGGCAGTGGAAGCCGGAGGAGATCCGAGGGGCGCTCGACCAGGATGACCTTTACGTGGAAATGACCTTCGCGGGCGTGATGGACAAGGTTGGCCTCAACGCCACCACCGAGCAGTACGGCGAAGCCTTTCGCCATTCCCAGTACCGGCTGTGGCACGCGAACCTCGCGGCGCGGCGGTTGCTGCGCCGCGGCGTCCCAGCGCCGATGTCCGGACATCCGGACAATAACCTTCACGCCAATGATATCGACTTTCAAATTGAGTCGGACTTCATCGGCATGATGTGTCCCGGCCTGCCGCAGACGGCAGCACGCTACGCCGAGCGCGTGGGCCACGTGATGAATTACGGCGACGGCGTCTATGGCGGCGTCTTTGTTTCGGCGATGTATGCTTCGGCGTTCTTTGAAAAGGACCCGCGCAAGGTGGTGGAAGCGGGGCTGGCCGCGCTGCCGCCCCAGAGCCGGTATGCCCGAGTCATCGCCGATGTCCTCCGCTGGTCAGCCGAGAACCCTGACTGGAAGAAGAGCTGGCAGCTTATCGGCGACACATGGGACAGAGACGATCCCTGCCCGGACGGGGCGCTGCGGCCGTTCAACATCGACGCCGCAATCAACGGAGCCTACGTCGCGCTGGGATTGCTCTACGGGCAAGGTGACTTTGAGAAGACGATGGATGTTTCGATGCGGGCGGGGCAGGACAGCGACTGCAATCCCTCCAGCGCCGCCGGCATCCTGGGCCTGATGCTGGGCCTGAAACATATTCCGGACAAATGGAAGTCCGCGCTTCCGGAGATCGCCGACCAGAAGTTCTCCTACACGGACTATTCCTTCAATTCGATCGTGGCGAGCACCGTTGCGCGCGCCAGGCAGGTTGTCGTGCAAGAGAAAGGAAGCGCGGACGCGCAAGGATTCACGATTCCCGCGCAGTCGCCCGCGCCGGTCAAGCTGGAGCAGTTCGCGCCGGGCAACGTGGTGGAGCGCATCGCGCCTTCCGACCCGCGCTGGAGGTGGAAGGGCGCGTGGGAAAAGGCACCCCACCGGGTTTGGCCGACCGTGCGCTCGAAGCAGCGGGGCGCGGAAGGCTCCCTCACGTTCGAGGGTACTGGTGCAATGCTGGTGGGCAATCTCGGACCGGACGGGGGAACAGCCGAAATCTTTCTCGACGGCAAACCGGTGGCGAAGGCCGACGGCTACAACGACGACGGCCCGCGCGGCGGCGAAGGCCTGTGGGGCCGGTTCGATCTCGCGCCGGGGAAGCACACGCTGCGCGTAGTGGTGGACGGGAAGCCCTACGGGGGCTCCCAGGGTGCGTGGATCAGCATTCAGGACGTGGTCGTGTATCGCAAGTAGTGCCGGGATTTGGGCCGGCACTGTGGCGGCGTCCACATCGCGAAATCTCATGTGTAGCACGGCCGTCTCGGCCATGTCGCATGGGCGGGACGCCCGTGCGACGCCGCGCGCCTGCGAGAGGGGCGCGCCTCAGGCCGCCACAGGGTTTGGGGATCATCTGGCGGCTTGAAGGTCGCCGCTACGTCGGAGGAACCATCATGAATTATCGCGAACTGGGACGGACGGGCTGGGAAGTATCGGAAATCAGCTTTGGCGCGTGGGCCATCGGTTCGATGTGGGGCAAGGTGGACGACAACGAATCCATGGCGGCGCTGCATCGCGCCATTGACCTGGGCGTCAACTTCATCGACACGGCGGATGTGTACGGCATGGGCAAGAGCGAGCGGCTCGTGGCGCGCCTGCGCAAAGAGCGGCGCGAAACCATTTACGTCGCCACCAAGGCCGGACGGAAACTGAATCCGCACACGGCGGACGGATATAACAAGGCGAACCTGACCACATTCATCGAAGAGAGCCTGCGGAACCTTGGAACCGACTGCCTTGATCTGGTGCAACTTCACTGTCCGCCGACGGAAGTTTATTACCGCCCGGAGGTCTTCGAGGCGCTGGATGATCTGGTCATGGCAGGGAAGATTCGCTATTACGGCGTGAGCGTGGAGAAAGTGGAGGAGGGGCTTAAGGCCATCGAGTATCCGGGCGTGCAGAGCGTTCAGATTATTTTCAACATGTTCCGGCTGCGTCCGGCGGAACTGTTTTTCCGCGAAGCGCTGCGCCGCAAGGTGGGGATTCTGGCGCGTGTGCCGCTGGCGAGCGGCTTGCTCACCGGCCGCATGACGCGCGAAACCACCTTCGGCTCCGACGATCATCGCCAGTTCAATCGTCACGGCGAACGGTTCGACCGGGGCGAGACGTTTTCCGGCGTGGATTACGAGACCGGATTGCAGGCGGTGGAAGAACTGCGGGCCCTGGTCCCGCCGGGAGCAACGCTCGCTCAGTTCGCGCTGCGCTGGATCCTGATGTTTGAGGCGGTGACCTGCGCCATTCCCGGCGCCAAGCGCCCCGCTCAGGTGGACGAAAACTTCACCGCCGGCGCCCTCCCGCCGCTCACCGAGGCGCAGATGACCGCCGTCGAAAGCACCTATAACCGGCTCATCCGCGCCCAGGTGCATCATCGGTGGTAGCACCTGGGCGCGCGGTCATTCCGGCCGCTGGCGGCCGAAGGCCCGTGCTGCTGGGGGTCACTTGGCGGGGATAGTGGGGAATTTCCCCGGGATGATGCCGACGCCTTCCTGGACCACGATGGTCTGATTGGTGGGGACGTTGGTGAGTTTATCCACCGTGCCGCTGAGCCAGGTGATTTCGAGGGATTCGATGGTCTTGCGCGTTCCCAGGCCGAAATGAATGCGCGTGTCGTGCGCCGACATATAACTCATGCCGCCCTTGGCCTGTTCGTGGATGGTAAAACCTTCGCTCGTGAGTTTCAGCTTGGCGCCGGTGCCGTCGCGCGCCGCCTTGGTGCCCACCAGTTTCACCGCGAGCCAGTTGTGGGCGTTGCCGCCGTCGTTGCGCAGCAACTGGATGTAGTCGCCGCGGTTGACGACCGCCGCGTCGAGGTCGCCGTCGTTATCGTAGTCGCCCACCGCCAGGCCGCGCCCCACCGTCTTGCGCATGAAGTCCGGGCCCAGCTGGTCGGAAATCTTGTCGAATTTGCCCTTGCCGAGGTTGCGAAACATCAGCTTCTCTTCCTCGTATGTCACCTCCGAGTGGTACATGTTGATGTTGTCGAGCATGGCGCCGTTAGCCTGAAGGATATCCGGCCAGCCGTCGTTATCGTAGTCCACGAACTTCATGCTGACGCCGCTCAGGAAGATGGCCTTGTTGCCGATGCCCGAGGAATAGGTGACGTCGTCGAACGTCTCGTCGTGGTTGTTGCGGTAAAGACGATTGAGTTCAAAGTCGAGGTGTGTGACGTAAATGTCGAACCAGCCGTCGCCGTCGACATCGGCGGCGTCGGTGCCCATGCCCGCCTCGTATTTGCCGTCCTCGCTTGCCGCCACGCCGGAACTGAAGCTCACGTCGCGGAACGTGCCGTCGCGATTGTTGATGAAGAGGAAATTGGGCCAGGTGTCGTTGGCGATGAAGATATCCGGCCAGCCGTCGTTGGTCAGGTCGACGGTGATGATGCCCAAGCCCTTGGACTCGGGCTCCGCCACGCCGGATTTGATGCTGACGTCCTCAAAAGTCCCGTCGCCCTTGTTGCGGAAAAGTTGGGTCTTGCGGCCTCGATGGTTGTCGGGATGGCAGTAGGCGCGGTAGCCCTCACGCTTCTCGCCGCACCACAGGTTGTTCATGTAGTCCCACTGGATGTAGTTGGCCACCGCCAGGTCGAGGTTCCCGTCGCGGTCAAAGTCGAGGAACCCGGCGCTCACGGGCCATTCACCTTCCATGCCCACGCCCGCTTCCTTGGTGACGTCAGTAAAAGTTCCGTTCCCGTTATTTTTGAACAAAATGGCTTTGGCATAGCCCATGAAGTAGAGGTCGGGCCAGCCGTCGCTGTTGTAATCGCCCACCGCCACGCCCTGGCCGTAAACGCCCACCGCGCCCACGCCGGTCTTCTCCGTCACGTTGGTGAATGTCCCATCGCCGTTATTGCGCCAGAGCTGGGAACTGAGAGGACGGGGTGGCTTGTACCACTCGGTTTCAGCCGTCTGGACGAGATAGAGGTCGAGCAGGCCGTCCTGGTCGTAGTCAATCCAGCCGAGCCCCGTGCCCATGGTCTCGATGTAGTTCTTGGCCACGGTGGAAGTGTCGTCTTCCTTGAAGTCAATGCCCGCCGGGATGCGGACATCGGTGAAGGTCACGGGAATGGCGATGAGCGGGTGGGTGGTGGTCTGCGCGCTCACCGGTCGCCCGGAGGGCAGCGCGGCCGCCAGACCGGCAAGCGCCAGCGGCAGAAGCACCAGACCGCAACGCTCAAAGCGCCGCATACGGCTCATGGGGTGGATACCCTTCTCCATAAGTTAGATTTCCAATATAGCCTACCCACACGGTTTTACTCAATGCTTTGAATCATTTCGATGCGCCCTGCCGCCGCGGGGGTTTTCCCCGTCCGGACGGTTCTACGGGCGGCGGCCCCGTTCCGGATTGCGCCTCGCGGCGTCCCGCATTAGACTGGCCAGCGTTTGCTGCATTGCACTTTCGCGGCGCGAGCGGAGGTTGGATGAGGACATATCTGGTGCTTTGCCTGATTTCGGTCGTTTCAACGGCGGGAGCGCAGGTTTCGACCGGCGTGCTGCTGCCCGACGGCCGGGAATTCATTTCCTGGGAACGCCCGCTGCAATTCTCCAGGACCTATTACGTGGATAATCGCAATCCCAGGGCGGCCGATACCAACCCGGGAACGAAAGAACTGCCATTTCTCACTATCAACCACGCCGCGCAGGTGCTTCAGCCAGGCGAGCGCGTGGTGATCATGGAAGGCGTCTATCGCGAGGCGGTCGAGCCGGCGCGCGGCGGCTCGGGGCCTGACCGCATGATCAGTTACGAAGCGGCTCCCGGGGCGAAGGTGGTGGTCAAGGGATCGCGGCTGGTGAAGGGCGGCTGGCAGCCCTCGAGCGGGTTTTCCCTGCGCCATTTCGGCGCGGACCCGTCAAAGGGAGCAATCTACCAGCTCGACCTGCGCGACCTGGATTATCAGGGCTATAACCCCTTCGGCATGGCCAGCATCATGATGGATCGCCACTACCTTTTCCCGACGAAGGACGAACTGGACCGCCACCTGGCACGCCGCGGCCTGGTGTTCGTGGACGGCCAGCGGCTGAAGCAGGTGACGCTTTATCACCAGCTGGCGGCCCAGGACGGTGCCTATTGGGTCGAGCACAACGGCCTGACGCTCCATCTGCGCCTTCCCGGCGACGCCCATCCCGCCGGCCATCAGGTCGAGCTCGCCATTCAGGAACAGATCTTCGCCCCCCGCGTGCGCGGACTCGCTTATCTTCGCGTCAAGGGCATCACCTTCGAGCACGCGGCCAACGGCTTCCCCGTCCCGCAGCGCGGCGCGGTCTCGATGTCGGCCGGGCACCACTGGATCATCGAGGACTGCACCATTCGCGGCGTGAACGCGCTGGGGCTCGACATCGGCATGCAGGACTGGAACTCCCTTCCGCCGGAAGTGATTGGCTACGCCATCGTGCGACGTAATCACATCGAGGACGCCGGCGCCTGCGGCCTGGCGGGGATGCGAGTGCGCGACACGCTGATCGAGTCCAACCTGATTGAGAACGTTGGCTGGCACAACGTCGAGCTGATGTGGGAGACAGCCGGCATCAAGCTACACCGCGCCGTGAACTGCCTGATTCGTAACAACGTCATCCGTCACATCGAGTGGGCGCCGGGCCTCTGGCTCGACTACGAGAACGCCAACACGCGCGCCACCGCCAACGTCATCGGCGACGTGCGCGAGGTGCATCACGGCTGCCTCTACCTGGAAGCCTCGCACGAGCCCAACATGTTTGATCACAACATCCTGTGGAACAGCACGCCGGGCAAAGGCGGCGGCACCTACCACATGACGCCCCACGGCGGTTGGGGCATCCTGACCGACGGCAGCGACGAAGTGGGGATGGCTCACAACCTGATCGGTCTCTGCCAGGACGCGGCCATCAAGACGCGCACCGCCGAGGGCCGCGTCGTGAGCGGGCGCGGCGGCACTTCGCGCTGGAACCGGGTGTTGAACAACATCTTTTACCGCTGCGGCAAGGCCATCGATTTCTCTCACAAAGAGAACTTCGCCGAAGGCAATCTGTATTGGGACGGAAGAAGCGAGGTGGCCGACGAAGAGAAAGCCGAAGGGCGCGGCTTGAATTGGATCTCCGGCCCCGAGCCCGCGCTGAAGCTCGATCTCGGTGCCTGGCAGAAGTATTTCGGCTTCGACAAAACCGGCGCTTATGGCGACATGGAGATCTCGGTGGATCTCGACAGGCTGGAGATGACCTGGACGGTGCGTGGCGCGCCGTCCGAACTCGCGACGTTACCGCACTTCGCCAGGGATTTCCAGGGACGCGACGCCGGCAGTAAGCGCCCGCCGGGACCGTTCGCCCAACTGCCCGGCCAGAAGGTGACAATCAGTATCGACCCGCGCGGCATCCCGCGGTAAGATTTGGGCATCGCGGTCATCGGCAGCAAGCCAGGGGAGGCGCAGGGGCGCGGTCATGCGTTATCGAAGGTTCGGGCGAACGGGGTGGCAGGTCAGCGAAGTCGGTTACGGTATGTGGGGCATGGGCGGCTGGAGCGGCTCGGACGACGACGAGTCGCGCCGCTCGCTGCAGCGCGCCGTCGAGCTGGGCTGCAATTTCTTTGACACCGCCTGGGTCTATGGCAACGGGCGCAGCGAACGCCTGCTGGGTGAACTGGTGCGCAACAATCCCGACCGGCGGATTTACATCGCCACCAAGATTCCTCCCAAGAATATGAAATGGCCCAGCCGCCGCGAATACACCCTGGACGATTGCTATCCGCCCGAGCACGTCGAGGAATACATCCGCAAAAGCCTCGAGAATCTGGGCCTGCCGACGATTGACCTGATCCAGTTTCATACCTGGGAAGACCGCTGGGAGGAAGATCATCGCTGGTTGAAAACCGTGGAGGAACTGCGCGACGAGGGTAGGTTTCGCGCCGTGGGCATCAGCCTGAACCGCCGCGAACCCTGGAACGGCGTGCACGCCGTGCGCTCGGGCGCCGTGGACGTGGTGCAGGCCGCCTACAACATCTTCGACCAGGCGCCGGAGGATGAACTGCTGCCCGCCTGCCAGGAAATGGATGTGGCGGTGATCGCGCGCGTGCCCTTCGATGAAGGCGCGCTCACCGGCACGCTCACCCGGGAGAGCCGCTGGCCGGAAGGTGACTGGCGGAATGCCTACTTCAGTCGCGAAAATCTGGAGGCCACGTTGCCGCGCGTTGATGCGCTGCGCGCGCTCCTGCCGCCAGGATGGACGCTGCCGCAGATGGCGTTGCGCTTCATCCTCGACAATCCTCTGATCAGCACGGTGATTCCCGGCATGCGCAAACTGGACCACGTCGAGGCCAATCTGGCGGTGAGCGAGGCGGCGCCGCTGCCCCAGGACCTGCACGGGCAGTTGAAAGGTTTCCGCTGGGACCGCCCGCCGGTGTGATACTGTAGCGGCGGTGTCCTCACCGCCGCCGCATTGTGCGCCGATGAGACCGTCCTAGACCATCACAGCAGCCAGGAGGCGGACCATGACCAAACCAAATTCGGATTCACGCCGTGATTTCCTGAAAAAGAGCGCGGTCGGCGCGGCCAGCGCCGCCGTGCTGGGCGGCTGGGGCAGCGCGCGCGCGCTGGGCGCGAACGATCGCCTCCGCCTGGCCATTCTGGGCGCGGGCGGCCGCGCGCGCGGCGTGGCCGGCATCTTCAAGCAATTTCCGGAATGCGAATTCGTGGCCGTGTCCGACGTCTACGGGCCGAACCTCGAGGAAGGCCTGAAGCTGGCGGGCGCCGGCGCCAAGGGCTATCTCGATTACCGCGAGGCGCTCGACCGCAAGGATATTGACGCCGTGCTCATTGGCAGCCCCGACCACTGGCACAAGCAGATGCTGGTGGACGCGGTCCAGGCGGGCAAAGACGCTTTCCTCGAGAAACCCATCATGCATTCCATCGAAGAGGGCGTGGACATGGTCCGCGCCGTCGAACAGACGAAGCGTGTGGTGCAGACCGGCACGCAGCAGCGAAGCTGGGAGCATTGGATCCTGGGCAAGCAACTGGTGGATTCGGGCAAGCTAGGCAAGGTGACCTTCGTCCACACGTACTGGTATCAGAACCACATCCGTTGGAGCGCCGCGGCCTCGCCCGTGGATCAGTCCAAGCTGGACTGGAAACGCTGGCTGGGGAGCGCGCCCGACCAGCCCTTCGACTGGAAGAAATTCCGCTTCTGGCGTCACTATCGCGATTTCGGCGGCGGCATTCTGACCGATTTATTAACTCACTGGATAGACGTTATCCAATGGTATATGGGCCAGACGGCTCCGAAGACCGTTGCCACCACCGCGCAGAATTACATCTTCAAGGAGTGGGGCTGGCCCGACGCCGTCACCACCGCGCTGGAATTCCCTGGCGATTTCATGGTGACCTTTACCGGCGCGTACAACTCGAGCGTGGACGACGGCGGCATCGAATTCCGCGGCAGCGAGGCGACGCTCAAGATCGACCGTGCCCGCCTGGCCGTCTATCCCGAGGGAGGGAAACCCGAGCCCGGAACGCTTTCGCCGGCGCCCGAAATCCTGGTGCGCTCGGGGCGCGACGGCACGGTGGACCACGTGAAAAACTTTCTCGACTGCATGCGCTCGCGCAAGACGCCGACGGCTCCGATTCAGGCCGGCTTTGAGGCGGCGCGCACCGGCTGGCTGGCGGACATCGCGCTGGATCGGGGCCAGCGTATCGTCTTTGATCCGAACGGAAACAAGATTTCTTAAGGCACGCGATGAAGAACATCTTCTTGCTCCTGGCCTTCGCGCTCGCAGCGACGGGGTCGGTGGCGGAGGAGCCCAAAGCCAGCCGCGCCTTCTACAACTCCTTCTCGGACGAGGAGGAGATGGCGATGGGCCGCTCCGCCGCCGCCGACGTGGAGAAGAGCCGCCCTCTGCTTCGCGACGCGGAGGTGGACGATTACCTGGATGAAGTCGGTCAGAAGATGGCGGCGGCCTCGCAGCGCCCCCAACTGCGCTATCGCTTCAAGGCCGTCAACAGCCCTTCAATTAACGCCTTTTCGCTTCCCGGCGGATACGTCTACGTCAATCGCGGCCTGCTCGAGGTGATCGAATCGGAAGCTGAGCTGGCGGGCGTTCTGGGCCATGAGATCGGTCACATCGTGGCTTTCCACAGCATGAACGATGTGGCGCGGCGCGCGCTCGCCGACCGCGCCCTTAACGAAGTGAGGAAGGCCGGCCTCACCCAGGACCAGAAGCTGCAAAGCATGCTCGACGACTACGGCGGAACCCTGCTGCTCTTCGTTAACAAGAAGTTCAGCCGCGAGGAGGAGGACGAAGCCGACTTGCTGGGACTCTACAACGCGGCGCGCGCCGGGTGGAACCCCCACGGGCTGATTGTCTTTCTCAGCCGCCTGATTCAGCCGGGTGGCGATCGCGACCTCTACGCTATCCTGACGCGCAACCATCCGGCGGCCGCGAGCCGCGTGGACGATCTGAAAGAAGAATTGAAAACGATGCCGCCTGCCAAGTCGGGGAAGAAGAACAGCGCGGCCTTCCGCGCCATGCAGAGCCGCTTGCGAACGCTTCCCCCTCCGCCTCCGCCCCGGCAGGAGTAACTGCCTGGGTACGCCGCCGTCGCGCTGGCCTGCCGGCCAGAGGCCGGCGCACCCGGTATTCGATCAATCCAGGGCGACCCAGACCGATTTGATCTGAGTGTAGGCTTCGAGCGCGTGCGCGCCCATCTCGCGGCCGAAGCCGCTCTGTTTGTAACCGCCGAAGGGCGAGGCGCTGTCGAAGCAGTTGTAAGAATTGATCCACACCGAGCCCGCCTTGATGTCCTGCGCCAGGCGGTGCGCCAGGCCGATGTCGCGCGTCCAGATGGCCGCGGCCAGGCCGTAGATGGTGGAATTGGCGATGCGCGCCGCCTCTTCGGCATCGCAGAACTTGAGCGCGGCGAGCACCGGTCCGAAGATTTCCTCCTGCGCGATCTTCATCTGCGGCTGCACGTTGCGAAAAATCGTAGGCCGTATGAAGAAGCCGCGGGCTTTTTCGCCTTCCGCGTCGCGGCGGCCGCCGCAGACAATTTCCGCGCCTTCCGCACGGCCGCTTTCGATGTAACGGAGGATGCGGTCAAGCTGCACCTGACTGATTTGCGCGCCCATCTCGGTGGCCGGGTCGAGCGGATCGCCTACTTTCATCCGGCGCGCCCGGGCGGCGAGTTTTTCAATGAACTCGTCATGAATCTTCTCGTGCACCAGCAGGCGTGAGCCCGCGCTGCACACTTCACCCTTGTTGGCGTAGATGCCCCAGAATGCCGCCTTCAGGGCGCGGTCGAGATCGGCGTCGGGGAAGATGATATTGGGTGATTTGCCGCCCAGCTCGAGCGTCAGCCGCTTCAGGTTGCTTTCACCGGCGGCGCGCATCAGGGTGCGCGCGGTGCGGATGCTGCCGGTAAAGGAAATCTTATCTACGTCCATGTGGCGGGCCAGCGCCTCGCCCGCCGTGCCGCCGTAGCCCGTGACCACGTTCACCACGCCTTCCGGCACGCCCGCTTCGAGGCAGTATTCGGCCAGCTTGAACGTCGTGAAAGGCGTCAGCTCCGACGGCTTGAGGACGATGGAACAGCCGGCAGCGAGCGCCGGCGCGACTTTCCAAGCGGCCAGCAGCAGCGGATAATTCCACGGGGTGATCAGTCCCGCCACGCCCACCGGCTCGCGCAGCGTGTAGTTCAGGAAATTGCCGTCGACGGGAATGGTCTCACCCTGAATCTTACGCGCCCAGCCGGAGTAGTAATAGAACATGTCGGCGGCGGACGGAAGGTCGCCGCGCACCGCCTCGCGAAACGTCTTCCCGGTGTTGAGCGATTCGAGCGCCGCGAGTTCCTCCTGGTTCTTCTCGATCAACTCGCCGATGCGCCAGAGAACCCTCTCGCGCCGCGAGGCGTCCAGGCCGCGCCAGGCGCCGCTTTCGAAGCTGCGCCTCGCGGCGGCCACGGCACGATCCACGTCGGCGGGCGTCGCGTCGGGAACATCGGCAAGTTGTTCGCCTGTGGCGGGGTTCATCACCGGGATTCGCACGCCAGTCTCCGACGGCTGCCACTTTCCGTCGATGAAGAGATTGAATGATTTTAGCCGCTGCTTGATGGCCGCGATTTGATGGGCGTCCACGCTGGTTCTCCTGGGAGCGCGCCCGTCTCGGGCGCCACGGGAAGAAACATCATACGACAGAACCGGTGCGAATTGCCGTGGCGGCGGGCTTCAGCCCGCCGCGATGTCGCTTGCGGATTCATTGTGGGAGGAAAATGCGGGAAGAAAGATCGTACAACAGAACCGGTGCGAATTGCCGTAGCGGCGGGCTTCAGCCCGCCACGTAACGCGCTTATGGCGACCTGAAGGTCGCCGCGATGTCGCGTGCGGATTTATTGCGGAAGGAGGATGGGTGAGGCACCGATGCCCACGTCATGGGTACGCTGGAAATCGTCGAGGCGCTGCACGTAGTCCGCCCAGAGGCGCTGCTCGTCCACGTCGGTGATCCAGGTGATGGTTCGATCGGTCTTGGGGTGATCGAATTTCAGATCGTCGCGCAGCACGGGTCGCGGGCGAACTTCCTGCGTGGTCATTCCCAGCAGAAACGCCAGCGAGACTTCATCCCAGATGACCCACGGTCTGGAGAAATCGTCCTTGCGCAGCGGCTTGATGTGGCGCCAGTACCAGGCTTCGAACTCTTTCCAGAGCCAGTGGCCGACGGGTCCGTGCTCGCTCACGAGGTCGCGCGCCTGGTCCAGCGAGAGCGAAAGGCTGGCGCGCGCCACGTCGCCGCAGCCGACGACCACCGGCACGTGCGCATTCAGGATGACCTGCCAGGCGGTCACGTCATTGAGCACATTGTATTCAGCGCCGCCATCTTCCCAGCTCTTGAAGCCCATGCCGAAGACGCGGATGCGGTCCACGATGGTCGGGTCCTTGAGAATTGCAGACGCCACATCTGTGCCCGCGCCAATGGCGAGGACATCGAGGCGGTCGTCCCTCGAGAATCGCTTTGATGCTTCGATGATGAACTCGACCCCCGCGTTCATCCGCGGCGTCTTCGCGTCGGCCAGCGGCAGGCTGGCCCCTTCGAAGATGGGCGGATGAACTTTCAGCCCCATCCGGTTCTCCACCTCATCGAGGATGATCAGGTAGGACGTGCGTCCGGCAGGCGGGGCGAGCGACGGGGCGTGCACCGAGATGATGGCGAGCACTTCAAGGTCCGGATGCATCAGAATGTGTGCCACCACCCACTGGTCGTCAATCTCGTTGCCGGTGTCGGTCGAAAGGATGACGGGCGTGCGCGCTTGGGCAGAACCGCACAGCAGTATGACCAAGGGGAAAGCGAAGCAGGTTCGGCGATTGAGGGGATGGGTCACGGCGGCTTCCCAGGGTGTTCTCCTGAGCGAGGCGAAGAATCTAAAAGTTCAACTGCCGGCCCCTGTGCTGCGCTCAGGGTGTCAGCGCGGGGCCGCCACGGGCCGCTGGGGCGCGGCGCACCGTGCCGCCACGATCAATATCCTTTCTGTTTGTCCACGACGTTGAGCAGCGGTTCGCCTGCGGCGAAGCGCTTCAGATTCTCTCGGAAGAGGGTGAAGTAGCGCGCACCCTCGCCGTCCGATCGCCCGGCGATGTGCGGCGTGACGACGACGTTTTCCATCTTCCAGAGGGGATGCCCCTTGGGCAGCGGCTCCGGATCGGTGACGTCGAGCCCCGCGCCCGCCAGGTGCTTCGATTCGAGGGCTTGGGCGAGGGCCATCGCGTCGTAGAGTTTGCCGCGCGACACGGCGATGAAGAATCCGCCCTTCTTGATGAGCGCGAACTGCCTGGCGCCGAACATCTTCTCGCTCTGGCGCGTGTGCGGCGCGGCGACGAACACCACGTCGGCCTCCGGCAGGACATTGTCCAGCCGGTCCGGCGGCACTGTGGTCTGCCAAAGCGGAGTTGAAGGAATATCTTTCGGGTCGACGCCGATCACCTTCATGCCGAACGCCCAGGCGCGCACCGCGATCTCCGTGCCGATGCCGCCCATGCCGATGATGACGGCGGTCTTGCCGCGAAGCTCCAGGGGGTGATACTCGCGTCCCACCCATTCTTCCTGGGTGCGGCGGGGAATGATGCGGTTCAGATTGCGGGTCAGCGAGAGCAGCAGGGCGAAGGCATGGTCGGCGATTTCCGGCCCCTGAACGATCTTGCAGTTGGTGAGCGTCACCGGGCTGTTGACCATTTCCGGGAAGAGGTAGCCTTCGACTCCCGCCGAGAACACCTGGACCCACCGGAGCTTCCGGGCGGCCTTCAGCATCTCGGGCGTGATCGGTCCCATCACGCCGTCGGCGTCGGCCAGTTCCTCCATCAGGTGCGCCTTGTCGGGGGCCACGATCCGCACGCCGGGGGCGTAAGCCTCAAAATCCTTGATTTCCGCGGCGCCGATCGGATTATAGGGCGTGCCGGGCGCGGTCAGCACCACCTTCTTCTGCTCGGCGGACGAAGCGGTGAGAGCGCAGCAGAGAACGGTGGCGGCGAAAAGCCACCCATGTTTTCTGATCATGGTCTGTGCTCCTTTGCGGAAATCATGGCGGGCACCATGCCGATGCTCGGCACCGCCGGACCCGGGTTTTGCCACGGTTTGAGCGCCGTTGGGCCCCGCTCCCATTCGATCCGGCGAGGTTCAACTCAAGTTGCAGCGCCGTCTTCCGACTGCGCATCATAGTTTCTCGCCCGAGGGGCGTCAAGGCATTAAATGGCGGGTCGGATGGCGAATCCGACGCTGTCCGGGCCGGCGCGCGTGACTCGGGCTTGGCTTACTGTTCGACGAAGCGAGGGCGCGGCCGCAGAATGGAAAGGAATACCGCGATCGCGAGGATGGTAGCAATCACTCCCAGGGAGAAGATGACCGGCATCTGGTAGAGGTTGCTGATCAACATCTTCACGCCGACAAAAACCAGGATGGTCGCCAGTCCGTAGGTCAGATAGTGAAACATTCCCATGATTCCTGCCAGGGCAAAGTAGAGCGCGCGCAGCCCCAGGATGGCGAAGACATTGGACGTGTAAACAATGAAGGGGTCGCGTGTCACCGCGATGATGGCCGGGATGGAATCCACGGCGAAGATCAAGTCGGTGGTCTCGACAATCAGCAGGGTGACGAAAAGCGGTGTCGCCCACAGTTTTCCCGCGCGGCGAACGAGGAACGTGTCCTTCTCGTAGTTCTCCGTGATGGGCACCAGGCGGCGAAACAGGCGCAGCACCGGATTGCGCTCGGGGTGAATCTCTTTGTCTTTCTGAAGCGCCATCTTGATGCCGGTGAGGATCAGAAAACCGCCGAAGACGTAGATGATCCAGTGGAACTTTTCGATCAGCGCCACCCCGGCAAATATAAAGATGGCGCGCATAACGAGGGCGCCCACGATCCCCCAGAACAGGACCTTGTGCTGGTACATGGCGGGGACGTGAAAATAGGCGAAGATCATCAGGAAGACGAAGATATTGTCCACGCTGAGCGACTTTTCCAGGAGATAGCCGGTTAGGAATTCCAGGGCCCGGTCCGGACGGTCGGCGGCGGCGTAATTGCCAAACCATCCGAAGTAGATGCCGGCATTGAAAATCAGCGCCAGCGCGATCCAGACCGCGCTCCAGCCCAGCGCTTCGCGGATTTTCACCTCATGCGCGGCCCGATGGAAGACGCCCAGATCCACCGCCAGCATGGCCAGCACGAACACGTTGAACGCCGCCCACCAGAATAGCCCTTGTTCCATCATCTCGCCTCGCCCCGAGATTGTCTCCGGTCCTTGGAGCATAGACAAATAGAAATATCCGATTGATTCATGAGATTAAATCGAATTACCATGCGCATATGGAATGGCTGAACTACCACCACCTTCTCTATTTCTGGACGGTGGCGCGGACCGGCAGCATCGCCAGGGCCAGCGACGAACTGCGGCTTGCGCCCCCCACCATTAGCGCGCAACTCCGGCGTCTGGAAGACAGCCTAGGAGAGCAGCTGTTCGTCCGGTCAGGCCGCCGTCTCGTCCTGACCGAAATGGGCCAGGTGGTGAATCGGTATGCCGAGGAGATCTTCACCCTGGGCCGGGAAATGATGGATACGGTGAAAGGCCGTGCGGCCGGCCACCCTGTCCGCTTGCGGGTGGGGGTGGTGGACGTCGTGCCCAAACTGGTGGCGCACCGCTTGCTCGAGCCCGTCCTGCGGTTGCCGTTTCCGGTGCGCGTCGCCTGTCACGAAGGCAAGTCCGACCGCTTGCTGGCCGAACTCGCGGCGCACACCCTGGACGTCGTGCTTTCCGATTCGCCGGCGGGACCGGAAAGCCGCGTCCGGGCGTTTAATCACCGGCTAGGCGACTTTGAGGTGGGGTTCTTTGCGGGCGCGAAACTGGCCGAGGAATTGCGGCGGGGGTTTCCGCGCTCTCTCGATCATGCGCCCATGCTCCTGCCCGCCACGAACACGGTGCTGCGACGGGACCTCCAGACCTGGTTCGACAGTCGGGGAATTCGCCCCCAGGTGGTGGGCGAGTTCGAGGACAATGCCCTCATGATGACTTTCGGCCGGGCCGGCTGGGCGGCATTTCCGGCGGCTATGGCGCTGGCTCGTGATGTCCGGCAGCAATACGCCGTCAAGCCCTTCGGCCGCACCCGCGAGGTGCGCGAACGCTTCTACGTGATTTCGATGGAACGGCGCATCTCCCACCCCGCCGTGGCGGCCATCTTGACTGCCGCCCAGCTGGCGGGACATTCGGTCGCGAAGAAATTGCGCCCCGTTCTTCCCTGACGGAAATCTACAGCCCTTGGCGAGATCCCCTTCCCCAGACTTGTCTGGTGCGGAGGGTGGGAATCGAACCCACACAGTCCTCGCGGACCGAGGGATTTTAAGTCCCTTGCGTCTACCAGTTCCGCCACCCCCGCACTCGATGCAAGCCAGCCTTCGGTCAGGATTGGGCGCTTAAGGTTACCCGCCGGACGGGCCGGGATGCGCCGCCCGGCAGAGCGAACCCCGGAGTTTCGCCATCATCCCTTTGTGAGCTTACCACGAAGCGGAGGCTGGAAATCGGTTGCCTTTCTTCAGTACTGACAGGCGGCGTTTTCCGCCTTCACGTAATAGGTCTTGTAGTTCTTTGCCTTCTCGTCCATGCAGCCGGCCAGATTGAGCAGCTCCACCTTGCGAAACTCGATGGGATGGCTTTCGCTCTGCAGGGCGATATAGCCGCCGCTCAGGAGTTTCCCATCTTCCTTCACCCACGGATTGTAGTGGTTGACGGCAGCGCCGCCGATCTGGGGCATTTCGTAGCTCAAGACCGTTTCGCCGTTGACGATGTGGCGGATGGTGGAACTGCCCAGCACGACAGCCTCGGCGCGCACCCACTCCTCGCCGCGGAAAGTGGGGGAACTGGAATTCAGGCAGTGAGTGGTGAAGAGCGCTCCGTCGCGCACCACGTTTGTACCCGGCGTGCAGAGGTTGGCCGTCGGCCGGTCGCCGCTGGCACGCCCGCCGAGCAGTTGGACTTCAATGGAAATCGGAAAGTCCTGGTCCTTTTGCATGCTTTCGGGCGACTGGCAGTGCAGCATGATGCCGCTGTTCTTGAAAGCCCAGTCGGGGCCTCCTTTCACCTGGTCGCCCACGAAGCGGTACTCGACGGCAAGGATGTAATGGGAAAAGGGATGCCGGTAGAACATGTGGCCAAAGCGGTTCTTGAATTCGTCGTACTGATCGTAGGACACCTTGAGCACGCCTGTTTCGACGCGAAAGGTGTTGCCGAAATTGTCGTTCAGGTCGTAGCCCGCAATCTTCACCGCCCAGTCGGAAAGGTCCTTCCCGTTGAAGAGTTGGATCCATTCCTTCTGGCTGGGGTCATTTCCGCCCCAGGCGAGCGAACCTCCGAACATCCAAGCGGCGACCAAGATGGCGAGTCTTCGCATGAGTCAACTCCTCACTGCCGCACCGCGGGCGGCGCGGTGGGAACATCAGTCAAAGTGGGTTTAAACAGGATTGTCTGGGCTCGCGCTTCAACTTTGGCGGCATCTTCGGCGCGTCCGGCCTTCCTCAGCATCTCGGCATAGCCATTGAGCACCGGCGCCATATTTTCGTTGTCGGGTCCGCGCAGCTTTTCCAGCAGCTGGAGTGTCCGCAGATAAAGTGGCTCCGCCTTGTCGTACTTCGCGTCGTTGCGATAGACATCCGCCAGGATGTTGAGCGCACTGACCAGTGACGACTCGTCCCGCCCCACGATCACCGGCGAAGTGGATTTGAGACCGAACAGGATTCCCTGCGGTGCCCCCCAGCTATCCGAGCCCCAGCACTGCGCCGTCCTGTCCGCCAGCACGGCGCAGGTATGCGCCAGGCCCGCGGCGATGGCCGTGGCGGTCTTAATCCCTTGCACCGCGACGGGCGCGGCGGAATTCGTCGTCTGGCCGTTTCCCAGCTGACCCTCGCGGTTGTTGCCCCAGCAGCGAATGGTGCCATCCGCCAGCAGCGAGCAGGTGTGGGCATACCCGGCGGCGAGGGCGCGCGAGGGGGAAGCGCCCGCGATGGTCTCGGCGGCCGTAAACGGCGCCGTGGCCGCCGTTCCGGGCGCGGCGGGCTTGGCGCCCCACCAGCAGGAGACGCTCCCGTCATTCAGCAGGGCGCAGGCGAAGTTCGACCCGGCAGCGAGGGCAGCGACGTTGCCGGTTAATCCTGGGACGCGGACGGGATTCACGAGGGGCGTGGCGCCGCTGACAAAGGTTCCCCAGCAACTGACCCCGTCGGCCGTGGCCGCGCAGGTATGATGGCCACCCGCCCCGATCGCCCTGGCGTCCCGGATAGCGGGGACGTCCACGGGAACGGCGGAGTCGGCGATGCCCCCGTTGCCTAACTGGCCGCGTTGATTGCCGCCCCAGCATTTCACCGTGCCGCTCTCCAGCAAGGCGCACGCGTGTTCCGAGCCGGCGCTGATGGCGCGCGCGCCGGAAATGCCCGCGACCGGGCGGGGCGGCACTGAGCGGCTAGCGGGCGCTCCGGCCTGGCCCAGGTTGTTCTCGCCCCAGCAGGTGACGGTGTGGTCTGCCAGAAGAGCGCAGGTGAAATAGCCTCCCGCTGCCAGCGCTGTGGCGTTGCGGACGCCCGGCAACTCCACCGGGAAGGACGAAACCGCCGGTGACGGAACGCCCAGTTGGCCGTTGAGGTTGGAACCCCAGCAGAGCACTTTACCGTCGCCGACGATCGCGCACGTATGATTGCTGCCCGCCGCGATGGCCGTTATCCCCGTCAAACCGGCGGCGGCCTGCTCGGCGATCGCCAGGGCTCGTTCGCCGTGGGCTTCGGCCTCCGGCCCTTTCTTCAGCAGGCTTTCGATGACAGCGGCGTTCTGAAGCGCGTTCGAGACCATGACGTGGTGGGGTCCCAGCACTCGTTCCCGGATCTCGAGCATCCGCAGGTAGACGGGGAGAGCTTCGACAAAAGTCCCCGTGGTGTAGTAGTAGGTTCCAAGAGCATCGAGGGTCACCGTCACATGGTGGTCGGTCGGGCCGAACTTCTCCGCTTCGGCGAGCGCCGCCTTCAAGAGCTTCTCCGCTTCCGGGAGTTGCCCGCTCTGACGGGCACTGGCCGCCTGCTGCATGTCGGCGGCCCACCGGGCTTCGTCCTGGCCGGCGGCGCCGCTTGCCAGCAGCAAGAAACAGACCGCCACCGTCCATACGAGCCCGGCACTGCGACATTCGGGTTGGATCATCGTACCCCTTTCGTTGCGGCCATGGCCGCGGTGGAGGAATTTCAATGCCCGTGAACTCTTATCATGCGCTCAACGGCCTTCGGGTTCAAGTCACGGCAGCAATTCCTGCTCAGGGCAAGTTCCTTCCCCAACCGGCCTGAAGCTGCAGGCTGGCTGAGGGGGCTCGAGTTCTACCTCGGCCTGCGCGGAGGTGGAAGCGGACGGTTCAGTCCCCGTCGGAGGAGATGTGGAATGCCCAATCCACCTGATGGTAGTAAAGGTCGACCGGCACCGTATAGTCGGCGGTGATATGCGTTCCCTGCGGATCCATCTCGATACGGATCTGGTCGGAATTGATCGGAATCTCCAGCTCCAGCGCGGTGCGCAGGATGTTGGCGCGCAATTGCTCGGGCGTCCGCTCGCTGGCCTGGGCAAACTTGGCTTCGCTTTTGATCTTGTCGGCAAGCTGCGAATTGGCGAAATAGGGCGGAAAGACCCGCGACAGGATGAACCCCGCCACGCCGAGCAAAAGGAGCGCGAGCAGGGTCTTCATCTGAACAAACCCTGGATCAGAAAATCGAGTGCTCCTGGCAAAAGAGGGGAGTCGGCGATTCATGGCCCTATTTTATGTTGAGTTTGGCGGGGTGCAACCGGGAAAATCACGTGTCTCTCTCCGGTTGGTTACCCGGCTAGTAAATATCTGATACGCCATCCCGATCTCAGACGTAGGTGCCCCAAATCTCCTGCGACCGGCGCAGGCCCGCCGGCCCCTTAAACCATTCGTATTGGCCGGCAGTGCCCACCGGGGCCGTCCGGGAGAGCAGATCGGTCAGTTCACCTTCGCTCATGGGTTTGAAGCTGCGGGCTGTCTCGAGGTTCTGCTTCAAAACATCCATGCGGTCCATGCCCGAGATGACCACCGAGGTCGGGAGGTTCATCGCATAGCGCAGGCAATCCGCTGGCTGGAGCCCGATCTTCTTGAGCACGTTCTCCTCGCCCAGGAAATTCCCGCCGCCCATGGTCTTGAAGGCCAGCACGCCCATCTCCTGTTCCACCAGGCGGGGCAAGACGTGCTGGGCGAAGCTTTTATAATGCGGGTCCATGACGTTGAGCGCGATCATGCCTGCATCGAAGCGGAAGTTGTTCTTGGCGGCCAGGTCCAGGAGCTTGAGCTGGACGGCCGGATCGTAGTGCCCGCTGAAGCCGATGAAACGGATCTTCCCCGCCTTTTGTGCAGCCACGAAGGCTTCCAGCGCGCCCTTCGGGCCGAAGATGATATCGGGCTCTTCCGGGCGCAGGACTTCATGCAGGATCAGCAGATCGATCGTGTCAGTCTGCAACCGGCGGAGCGACTCGTGGAGCTGCCACTCCGCGATATCGCGACGGCGCCCGTTGATTTTGGTGGCGATGAAGACTTTCTTCCGCCAGCCGTCTTGCAGGGCTTTGCCCATCCGGTACTCGGAGAGGCCGGCGTGATAATCCCACGCTGCCTCGATGTAATTGATGCCCTCCTCAATGCCGGTACGAACAAAGCGGGTGCATTCCTCCTCGCTCGCCATGCGGCCGAATTGCCAGCCGCCCATCCCCAGGAGCGATACCTTCTCACCCGTGCGCCCGAGAAGGCGATAGGGCATCTCCCCCGGGGCGGCTGGGCTGGGCTGGGCGCTTAAGAGGGGGATACCCGCCACGCCCGCCGCGGCGCTCCCCAGGAATTCCCTGCGAGTGCGTTTCTTCATGATTGTGACCTCCCATGAGCCCTTTCGGTGCCCCGCATTATACCTCACGGTTGCGCGCATCGAATCCGCTTGCCGAAAGGCCTCAGAAGCGGTATACGTTTTCCGTGCCGCCGAGGCGGCGCGAACACTAACAAATTCAATCGGGCGGTTTGTGAGCATGAGCCAACGAACGATCGGTGTTCTTTTGCTGTTGATGCTGGCCTCTCAGTGGGGCTGCACCCAGACCCAAACTCCACCTCCCGCACCGCGGAGCAACCACATGATCAAGAAGGAACCATTCGGCAAGACCAAGGACGGACAGGCGGTTGACCTCTATACCTTCTCCAATGCCCAGGGCATGGAAGTCCGGGCCATGACCTATGGCGGCATCATCCTTTCCGTCAAAGTGCCGGACCGGAACGGCAAACTCGACGATGTGACGCTGGGATTCGATTCGCTTGAACCCTATCTGGCGGGGCATCCGTATTTCGGCGCCATCATTGGCCGCTACGGCAATCGCATCGGCAAAGCCCGGTTCAAGCTGGACGGCAAGGAGTACAAGCTGGCGGCCAATAACGGCCCCAACTCGCTGCACGGCGGCGTGAAGGGTTTTGACAAAGTGGTATGGAGCGCCGAGCCTTTTGACAAGCCCGAGGGCGTGGGCGTGGTATTCACCTACACCAGCCCCGACGGGGAAGAGGGGTTTCCGGGCACGCTCCAGACCAAGGTGACGTACACCCTGAACGACAAGAACGAATTGATCTTCGACTATTACGCGACCACCGACAAGCCGACGCCGGTCAACCTCACCAATCACACCTATTTCAACCTGGCGGGGCCGGGCACGCGCGATATCCTCGACCACGTGATGATGATCCATGCCGACAACACCACGCCGGTGGATTCGACCTTGATTCCTACCGGTGAGATTAAGAGCGTGGAGGGAACGCCGTTTGATTTCCGCAAGCCGACGCCGATCGGCGCGCGAATTGACGCCGACGATCAGCAAATCAAATACGGCCCGGGCTATGATCATAATTTCGTGCTCAACCGGCCCGGGCCGGGTCTTTCGCTGGCGGCGCGCGTCTCCGAACCCTCCACCGGCCGCGTGATGGAGGTTCGGACGACGGAGCCCGGCATCCAGTTCTACTCGGGGAATTTCCTGGATGGAACGCTCACCGGCAAGGGCGGTCATGTCTATAAGCGGCGCTTCGGCTTCTGCCTGGAGACGCAGCACTTCCCGGATTCGCCGAATAAGCCGCTATTCCCTTCGACGATTCTGCGACCCGGCGAAACCTATACCTCGCAGACGGTGTACGCGTTCTCGGTCGAGAAATAAGGGCGCGGCCGTGCGCGCCGGATTCGTTGTGGGCCGGTCCCGCCTCGCGCGGGGCCGGCATGACCATACCACCCTATCCAGAGACCTCAAGGAGGCAGGCTTCATGGCGACCGACATTCAGGCTTGCAGCCAATTGAAAGCGTTGACGCGACGGAGCTTCATGCGCCGCGCCGGCCAGGCGGGCTTGGGGCTGGCGGCCTGGCATTCCTTTCCGGCCATCGTGGGCCGGGCGCTCGGGGCGCAAGCCTCGGCCGAACCGGTGACCGCGCGCCTGAAGATTGATCCCGATCGGCGCTTGGGCACGATTGATCCGAAAATCTATGGAAACTTTATTGAGCACCTCGGCCGGTGCATTTACGGCGGCATCTACGACGAGGGCTCGCCGCTTTCGGACGCGGACGGCATCCGCAAGGATGTGCTGGAAGCCACTCGCCGCCTGCGCGTGACCCAACTGCGCTGGCCGGGCGGCAACTTCGTTTCCGGTTACCATTGGGAAGATGGGATCGGGCCGAAGGAGGCGCGCCCCGCGCGCTACGCGCTCGCCTGGTTCGAGCGCGAATCCAACCGGTTTGGTACGGACGAATTCCTCCGCTACGCCAAAAAACTGGGCACCGAGCCCTATATCTGCGTCAATGTCGGAACGGGGACGCTCGACGAAGCGATGCACTGGCTGGAGTACTGCAACCACCCCGGGAATACCTATTACTCTGACCTGCGCAAGAAGAACGGCCACGCCGAGCCCTACAACGTCAAGTACTGGGGCGTGGGCAACGAAATCTACGGCAATTGGCAGATCGGCCACAAGAACGTGGAGGATTACGCCAAGTTCGGACTGGAAGTGGCCAAGGTGATGCGCTGGATGGATCCCACCGTCAAGCTGGTCGCCTGCGGCAACGGCAATCCTGCCTGGGACCGCGTGATTCTCAAGTCCATGGTCCACTACGTGGATTACATTTCCGCCCACCACTACACCGTGATTGAGGAATTGAAGGAGGACTACTACGAAATCGTGGGCGCCGTGGCCGACATGGAATCGGTCATCCGGAACTCCGCCGCCACCGCGGAAACCGTCTCCGCCGACGCCAAGAAGAAGACGCCGGTTTATGTAGCGTTCGACGAGTGGAACATTCTCGATAGCTGGGCGGACGGCCAGAAACGCGACGACGTAAACAAGTACGAATACAAATACACGCTGCGCGACGCGCTGTGGGTGGCGGGAGCGCTCAACGCCTTGCAGCGCAACTGCCGCATGGTGCGGATGGCCAACCTGGCGCAACTGGTCAATGTGATTGCCCCGATGCACACTTCGCCGACCGGGTTGTTGCTCGGTGCGATTTACTTCCCGCTGGAAATTTATGCCAATCGCTCCGGGCCCATCGCCCTGGACGTGCACAACGCCTCGCCGAAATTTGAAACAAAGAATTGGGGCGCGCAACCCTTCCTGGAGGTTTCCTCCACCTACGACGAAGCGAAGCGCCGCGTCACGCTGGCGGTGGTCAATCGGCGCAGGGAAGGCGAAGTGGCTGGGACCATCGAGCTCGAGGGCGTGAAGGCGAAACCGGGGGGCAAGGCGTTTGTCATCACGGGTCCGTCGCCCGACGCGCGCAACACCTGGGACAACCCCAAAGTGGTGACCACCCAGGAGGCCAAGCTTGCCGCCGCCGGCAGCCGATGGGAGTATCGCTTCCCGAAACACTCGCTGACCTGGCTGGAATTCGACGTCGAGGCGTGACGGACGGGGGCACAGCACGCCGCGCCCCTCCTTCTATTATGGACGGGACACTTGCCGTAACAGGATACGTCTGTAACGCCCTCCTTCGAGGTGAATCCCGATGAGGCAGACAATTCAACGCTGTATTCTTTATGCTCTGCTGGCCGCACCTCTCCTGGCCCAGACGCCCCCTGCGGCGCTCGCGCCGCTGCGCCCGCCCTCCGTGCCGCTGGTGGCCTGCGACCCGTATTTCAGCGTCTGGTCGCCTGCCGACCGGCTCACCTACGAATCCACGCGTCACTGGACGGGGGCGCGCCAGACGATAGCCAGCGTGATCCGCGTCGACGGGGCGGTCTACCGCCTGATGGGCGCCGAGGCGCGTGACGCGCAGGCAATGCCCCAAGTGGGCCTCGTCGTGTTACCCACGCGGACTATCTACGACTTTGAAGGAGCCGGCGTGCGCGTGACGCTGACCTTCATGACGCCCCTCCTCCCCCACGACTTGGTTTTGATGTCGTGGCCCGTGACCTACCTGACCTGGGACGTGCGGTCCGTGGATCGGAAGCCGCATGACGTCTCGTTCTACTTCGCGGCGAGCGGTGAGCTGGTTGTCAACACGCCCGATCAAGCCATCGTTTGGTCGGAACAGAATCTCGAAAATCTGGCGGCCCTTCGCATGGGAAGCGACGAGCAGCCGATCCTGGCCAAGAAGGGCGACGACCTGCGGATTGACTGGGGCTATCTCTACGTGGCGGCGCCGAACCAGCCGGGATTGAAGCGCGTTGTGGCGCGCGCCCGGGCTGTGCACAACGCCTTTGCCCGTGAGGGAAGCCTGCCGGAGAAGCAGGATCTTTCCCAACCTCGCGCCGCCCGGGACGGCTGGCCCGTGATGGCCATGAGCTTCGACTTGGGTAAGGTGGATGCGAAGGGAACCGCGCGGTACCTCATCCTTGCCTATGACGATATCTATTCGCTCGAATATCTTGGAACTCGAGTGCGAGCGTACTGGCGGCGCAAGGGCGCGGAGGCCGCCGACCTGCTGCGCGAAGCGGCCGAGCGCTATGAGACACTGAAGGCGGAGTGCGAGGCGTTCGACAAGGAGCTGATGGCGGATCTCACCCGCGTCGGCGGCAGCAAATACGCGCGGCTCGCCAGCCTCGCCTATCGCCAGAGTCTGGCCGCCCACAAACTGGTGGCTGACCCGCTGGGCCGGCCGTTCTACTTCTCCAAAGAAAACTTTAGCAATGGCTGCATCGGCACGGTGGACGTGTTCTATCCTGCGGCCCCTATTCTCCTGTTTTTCAACCCCGACTTGATGAAGGCTTCCGTCCTTCCCATCCTGGACTACGCGAGCACCGACCGTTGGAAGTTTCCCTTCGCGCCGCACGACCTGGGGACCTACCCGCTCGCCAACGGACAGGTGTATGGCGGCGGGGAGCAGACCGAAGAAAACCAGATGCCGGTGGAAGAGTCCGGCAACATGCTGCTGCTGATGGCGGCGATCGCACGCACGGATGGCAACGCCGATTTCTCGAAGCCGTATTGGCCCTTGCTGGCCAAGTGGGCTGCATATCTGAAAGACAAAGGACTCGATCCGGAGAACCAGCTTTGCACGGATGATTTCGCCGGGCACCTGGCGCACAACGCCAACCTGTCGCTGAAGGCCATCCTGGCACTCGGCGCCTACGCGCAACTGGCTGAGAAACTCGGGAAGACGGAAGAAGCACAGACGTTCCGCAAAACGGCGGAGCAGTTCGCGCGCGAATGGGTGAAGATGGCCGATGACGGCGACCATTATCGCTTGGCCTTCGACAAACCCGGCACCTGGAGCCAGAAATACAACCTGATCTGGGACGGCATTCTCGGCCTCCACCTCTTTCCCAAGGACGTGGCCAGGAAGGAGATCGCATTTTACCTGACGAGGCAGAATCGCTACGGGCTGCCGCTCGACAACCGCCGCGCTTACACCAAGCTGGACTGGATTGTTTGGACGGCCACGCTGGCGGACACGCGCCGTGACTTCCAGGCGCTGGTCGGGCCGGCCTATGACTTCGCGCATCATTCCCCGAGCCGCGTGCCGCTGAGCGATTGGTACTGGACGAACGACGCGACCCAGGTCGGCTTCCAGGCGCGCTCGGTGGTGGGCGGCGTCTTTGCGCCGATGCTGAAGAACGAAGCAGTGTGGAAAAAGTGGGCCGATCGCGCCAGAGCGAAGTAGCGCCGGGATTGAGCCCGGCATTGCTGGGAGCGCGGGCATCCTGCCTGCCTGCATGCAGCCGGGACGGTTGCGGTCCCAGGCACGGGTGAGGGCTTCCAAATTCACGACCAGCGCCTGCCTGATAAACAGGAGAAGCAGATGAAAAGGGATTCGCCTGTTCCGCCATCTCCCTCTCGACGCGACTTTCTGAAGATAGCCAGTCTGCCCCCCGCTATCGTGTCCCTTGCCACGATACCCGCGCCCGGCGCAGCAGAAGGATATCCGGATCTTGCCGCGTTGCGCGCCGCCCACGCGCAGAAGGGCATCATTCCACCCCACAAGACCTACCGCATGATGGAGTGGGAATTCCACACTCCCCCCCAAGCTGATTTCAAGATTGACTGGGAAGGCGCCATGCGCGCGGCGCGGGACGCGGGCGCGGAAAGCATGATGTTCTATTCCCAGGATCACTGGGGCTACGCCCATTACACCAGCGACGTGGCGGTGCGGCACCCCCAACTCAATGGCGACATGTTCGGGCGCGAAGTCGCGCTGGCGCGCAAGCTGGGCATGTCGGTGGTGTGCTATTACAGCTTGCAATTCAACAACCAGTCCGTGCTCAAGCATCCTGACTGGGGGTGGGTGAATGAAGCGGGTGAATTCCAGCGGCAGCGCTGGTACGTCGCCTGTCTCGACTCCCCCTATCGCCAGTACGTGCTCCGGATGATGGATGAGATTTTTTCACGCTACGAAATTGACGAACTCTTTCTCGACATTTTCGGAATTCAATTTCACCTGTTTCACGCGAGCGGGATGCTCCCTTTTTGCTTCTGCAAGCACACCGAGGAGGCGTGGGCTCAGGACCATCCGGGCGACGA
Source organism: uncultured Acidobacteriota bacterium (assembly GCA_964533045.1). GTDB lineage: Bacteria > Acidobacteriota > Terriglobia > UBA7540 > UBA7540 > JACQNR01. The sequence continues at coordinate 31,985 of CAZHKT010000014.1, forward strand.
CTACCGTGCGGGTTTTAGGACCCGTGAAGGCACCGAAGCGCGCTACAACTGGCACCAGCGGCGCACCATGACTCGGATGCTGGACGAAATCATTGCCGTGGCGCGCCGGCATCGTCCCAACCTGATCGTCTCGCTCAACGGCGGCCCGGAAGCTTTTCCCGCCGAGGTCATGCAGCGCGTCAGCTTCATCTACGCGGAACCCATCACAACGCCCACCGGCATCTCCGTGGGTTCGATGGTCATGCGCGGCTGGAACCGGCCTGACTACCAGGCAGGGATCTTCAGCCGCCAGGGCTATCTCGATACCTACCCGGGCCAGATCCCGCGCACGCTCGCCGCCGGCCTTATTGCGCAGAACGCTCGCACCTTCATCGTGGGCAATGCGCCCATCATCACCGGGCTCGACGGCCAGGGATTTTCCAAGCGCTGGTTTGAAGTGGCGAAGGAAACCTGGGCCGACGTGCGCAACGTGGACGCGCTCATGGAGGGCGTCGAACCTGTCACCAGCCTGGCGGTGCTTTACAGCCAGGATACGCGTGAGGCGCTGGCGGTCGAGAAACGTCCCGTGGATTTCCGCCGGTCGGTGGTGGGCGCGCTAGAGACGGTAACCTTTGCGGGACGTCCGGTGGAAAGTCTGCCGGAATTTCGCCTGACGGCGGACGACCTGAAGAAATTTGAACTCCTGGTCCTGCCCGAAGTAGAGGCAATGTCCGATCAGCAGGCCGGCGCGATTCGGAAGTGGGTGGAGGCAGGCGGCGCGCTGATTGCTACCGGAAACTGCGGACTGCGCGACGAGAAGTTCACCCCGCGCTCCAATTTCGCGCTGGCCGACGTGCTGGGCGTGGATTTCGACGGCGAGGAGCGGAAATACGCTTACGACAGCGCGGGGAAGGTCAAGGAAGACGTGACGGCGATTTACCTGGAAAGCGCCGGCCACGCGCTGGCGAAATCGCTGGCCGTGAGCACCGTGGGCCTGCCGGGATCGTTTGTCAGAGTTCGGTGTCAGACCGCGCAGGAAGTGATGCGCTTCCGTCTCCCACTAATGGTCGAGGAGATGGATAAGGACCGCTGGTTCAACTGGGGCCCCCCGCCGCCGAGCGCGGAAATGGTGCCCCACGCGGTGACGCTGAACCGCTTCGGCAGGGGGCAGGCGCTGTACGCCGGCGTGCAACTTTTCCGTGCCATGAACTCGCGGCCCTTCTGGATTCGCCGGTGGGTTCCGGAGCTGGTCAGGAGCCTCACGCCCGACCCCGTGCTCGAACTCCGCTCGCTGCCCAACTCCGAATTCGTCCACGCCACTTATTTCTGGGACAAGAACCGGAAGTTTGTGATCGTGCAGATTGTGAATGCCGTGGAACTCGCGACGAGCTGCGAGCTTCGCACCGTGCCCCGCGTCGAGATTCGATTCCAGCCGCGGAGGCTGGCGGTGAAGGGCGCCAGGATGGTGTGGCCTTCCGAGGGCCTGATCCCCCTGCGCGGCAATTCGGTCGTCCTGGAAAACGTGGGGCGCTATTCCGTGCTCCTGCTGAAAGTCGCGTAGCGCCGGCCTGTAGAGTCTGTGTGATAATCGCTTTTCGTAGCGGCGGGCTTCAGCCCGCCACATTCATCATTCGCAACATGGCGACCTAAAGGTCGCCGCACCGCCGGTTCTTCGTTGGGGTGGGCTTCAACCCGCTACATTCATCATTCGCAACATGGCGACCTAAAGGTCGCCGCACCGCCGGTTCGTCGTTGGGGTGGGCTTCAGCCTGCCACATTCATCATTCGCAACATGGCGACCTAAAGGTCGCCGCTACGCTGGTTTTTTGCAGGGGCGGGCTTCAGCCCGCCACACGTCTCCGCCCGGCATTGCTGGGAGCGCAGGTAGCCTGCCTGCATGCCCCGAGAAATCGGGACGCTCCCAGGAGCGCTACCAACTTATCTCGACCAGCGACGTTCCCTGGCGGGGCAACGTGAAATTCTGTTTTAACCGTCCTTTTTCAACTTTGACCCACGCGGGCGATCCCAGCATTTGCAGTTGCCCGGCGCGTTCAAGCTCGGCGTATTGCTCCGCGCTCGTCTGCTGCGGCGATCCCATCTTCTTCCATACGGTGTAGGCGTTGCTGTGGTCTTGGTCGATGCGGTAGTGCCGAACCAAGACGCGGCTGAGATGGGAGGGCAGCGCGGACACGCTCAGCGCGATTTCGGCCGGCGGCGCCGGCACATCGTCATCGTGATAATTCCAGAGGAGCACGGAAACGGAGCGATCGGCGCGCGTGGCCATCGCGCCCACGTCGGGCGCGCCAATAACGCCGGCCTCCAGCATGGTGTTGAGACCCGCCGCTCCGCTGCTCGTGGCGGGAAGGCGCTGGCCTCCCATCAGGCCGTACATGCGAAAGATATTCAGCACGGGTTTATCCACACCGTTGGTGGCCAGGCTGCGGAAGCCATCGAAGTAAGGCTGGTCTTCAAACTCGAAGGCCCAGGTCACGATGCCTTCCAGGTTGACGCCGTGCTTCTCGGCCAGTGCCCAGGTCTGGTGAAAGGTGGCCGCCGTATAGGAAGGATAAAGGGTGCCGTTGCGGTAGGCGTTTTGCGGGTGAGTACGCGCCGAGCAGGCGGCGCAGCCCTCGGGATCGGACTCGCCCAGGATGATGGGCAGATGGCGGAACTCCGGAAACGAGGCGACGATTTCGAATCCCTGGGAAATGGATCGAAGCTGCCGATTGCTGCCCATACGGACGTGGCCGCCGATCAGCGCGGGCTCGCCCTTGGCGTGGAAGGCGACAAAATCGAGCGGCGAGCCCGTCTGGCCGGTGGCGTAGTTCTTGCCGCGCGCGCAGTGTTCGAGGAAGCGGCGCAGAAATTCCGCCGCCCGGGGCGCCCCCGGCCCGGTGGAGTCCGGTCCGCCGACGCGCGCCGTGGGCAGCGCTCGCTTTACCGCGTTCGCCGCGTAATCGTAGAGCTTGTGGTATTCCTCCGGCGTTCCCTGCCAGTAGCCGATGTCGGGCTCGTTCCAGACTTCCCAGTACCACGACTCGACTTCCTCCTTGCCGTAACGCTCTACCGAGTGCTTCACCCACTGATAAACCAACTCCGCCCACTTGTTGTAATCCTTGGGCGGATAGGCCCAGCCCGTCCAAATTGGTCCGGGCTCGGGGAATCTGTGGCGATAGGGCTGCGGTTTGGCGGAAAGCGCCTCCGGCATAAACCCGATCTCGACCAGCGGCTTCGTGCCGGTTTGCATGTACGCATCGAAGATCTTATCCACGATCGTCCAGTCATAAATAGGGCGGCCGGAAGCGTCCTCGGTGTAAACGTTCGTTGAGCCCCACTTGAGCGAATAGGTCCCGTCACCCGAGGTCAGCAGATTGTGAGCGCGCACGTAAACCGGCACGGGGCTGAGCGCGCTCAGTTCACGAAGCAGTTTGAGACCATGAGGAGCATAGGTGTAATTGGGTTCATCGTAGCCGACATAAGCCCAGGAAGTTCCAAAGGGCTTGCCGGTGCCCGCGGCGTTGACTTCGACTGAGACGGGGTCTTGCCCTCGCAGGAGTGAAGCTGCAATCAGAACGATCAGGCCGGGGAGCGTGTGGCGAACCTTCATGATGGCATCCTTTCCGGTGGGACTGCGAATCAGGTCAACGGTTAGCATGCGTCCGGACAGGATGTCAAGGATTCACCACGGAGGGTGGCCCGGACCCCAATGCTTGCCGGGACAAAGGCGCTCCCGTTTTAAGGTGGCAGGTGCCTGCGCGCAGTTTCGGCTCGAGCCGTATGAGGCGCTGGCCATGGCGGTCGTCGACTGCGTTCGGACGAACTCGTTCGGGGACGCATGGGGTCAGTTTTTCTCGTTTCCGGCCTGTCCGTCGGGCAGCAGCTGCGTTAGAATAGGGCATCTTAAGGATTGAGACACGGGGAAGCCATCCCGCGGGGGTAAGGGGAAATGAGAAGATTCACTGTGTGTGCCGTTTTGGCCGTGATGCTAGCCGCCAGCGCCGCCTGGTCGCAGGAAGGGACCGGCCCCATGGTGGAAAAGGAGGTTCTCAAGATCGCCAAGAAATTCAAGAAGGATCCGGACAAGGCGATTGCCATCATCAGCCAGCGCGGTGTCGCGTTCGACGTGAACGACAAGTTCAAGGAAGATTTGATCAAGACCGGAGCACCCGAGCCGGTGTTTCGCGCCATAGTCGCGGCCAGCCCGTCGGGACGCTCTTTCACCACGCCCCTCGGTGAAATGCTGCAAGTGAGTCCGGAAGAAAAGGCGGACTTTATCCAGATTCAGGCCGAGTTGGACCCGGCGGCGCAGCTGAAGCTGTGCGAGGATTTCGAAAAGAAGTACCCGAAAAGCGTGCTGGTCACCTACGTCCTCAGCCAGTTGGCCAGCCTCTATCAGAAGCAGGCACAGTATTTCAAGGCACTCGAATTGGGGCAGCGCAGCATTCAGATGGATCCCCGGAACATCTTCAGCCTGGTGATGGTTTCCAATCTCCTTCCTCAACCTCGCCTCTTGCGCGGAACCCCGGGCGAGAACGACAAACAGGTGGCATTGGCCGAGGAATACGCCACCAAGGCTTTGGAGCTCCTGAACCAGATTCCCGTAGAGATGCTGGAGAGGGACGAAGAACTTCAGAAGCGCAAGGGGCAGCTCGCCTCGGAGGCGCATACAGCGCTGGGAATGGTGGCCCTATACCGGGAGAATCCGCCCCAGGCGGCGGCGGAATTCAAAGCGGCGATTGCTACCGGCCGGGGAGCCAATCCCACCAACTATTTCCGGCTGGGGGAGGCCTACGAGACCATGGGGCAGCTCGATCAGGCGATTGACGCCTTCCGAAACGCGGCTGACTTGGGTGCAGGAACCGCCTTCCAGGAGTTTGCCAACAAGAAGATCGCGGAAATCAACGCGCGAAAGGCCTTGGTGACCCATTAGCGCGCTCTGAAAATCAGCGCTGTCACAGACGCGGGAGGGAACGTGTGCCGCAACCTTCCGCCCTCCGCCTTCAGTGTTGAACGAACTGGCCGGACCTTCTCCGGATTCTCCTCGTCATTGTGGTCCATCAGCGAGCCGCCCGTCAGCGTGTGGGCCACCACTTCGGGTGCGGCAGCGAAATCCGCCAGCGCGACCGTGGCGGAAATCGCGTTCTCAAAGTCCCGGTTTACCACGAAGACGGTCAGTTCGCCCGTGTGACTGTCGCGCGTGGCGAGAACGTCCAAGTAAGGCACGCCGGCGATCTCCGGGAACCGTTTCTGGCCCTGGTGGATGTCGTAGTGGCCCACGGCGGTGCGCGTTGCGATGGGCGTATCGCCGGCGTAGTTCGAATAAAGTGAAAAGGCCCAGGCCTGCGGGGTCAGAAAGACTTTGCTGCGTTTCTTCTGAATTCCCGCAAAGTCGATGATGCCCGTCATATTGGCAATCGGCACGGAGTCGGCGCGCGCCAGCAACATATTCATCCACGCCGCGCCGTTGATCGCCCCGCCCAGGTTGGTGAATCGAATGTCTTCGGAATTCTCCCGCGCCCAGAACAGATACTCGGTGAACGCGATCTTGACGCGGTCGCGTGTCCGGGGGTGGGCGTCAATCTGCGCCTTCATGGATTCCAGCGCCCGGCCGACGGCCACCGGCAAGGCCAGCCCGGCGGCATAAGTGAAGTTGCGGTCGGCGTGGGGCTTCACGATGTCGCCCATCCCCACCACGAAATGGGTGGACAGGTAGTGCAATTCATCCGGATACGCGTTCAGCAAGGCCCCGTTCCAATTCCCGTAGTTGTCCGGGTCCGCCCCCGTCGCAATGACCATGGTTTCTTTGGGAATGGCGCTGCGCGTCGCGGTGTAATAATCGTGGTAGCGTTTCAGATTTCCCTCGGGAGTCTGCCAGCCGATCTGGAAATCCCCCCAGAGCTCGTTGCCGAACTCGTAAGCCGCTACCTGGTAGGGCTGGGGGTGGCCGTTGTCGGCGCGGCGCTTTCCCTCGGGCGTGATGAGGGGCCCCTGCAAATACTCGATCCAGGCGCGTGCTTCCTCCGGCGTTCCGCTCCCCAGATTGAGGCAGAATTGCGCCTGCGCCCCGATCAGCTCACAGTAAGCCAGGATTTCATCGGTGCCGATATCGTTGTACTCGGGGTAGCCCCAGGCCTGATTCAGCTTCGTCGGCCGCAGGTCGAGCGGTCCCACCCCGTCGCGCCAGTGGTAACCGCTGGTGAAATTCCCGCCGTAGCGGACCAGGGGGGTGCGGAGTGCCTTGGAAAGACGAATCACGTCGGGATCCATGCCGCGCACCGCGTCGGCAGGGTAGAGCCGGATGAAATCAAGCGACACGCGCTGGCCGCCGCGCAGCGCCACCACAAAGTCGGCGGCCTCGAGTGGCGCGACCGTTCCTTCCTTAAGCGACAGCTGGAAAGGCAATTTGCTCCATCGACCCCCTGCCGGGACCGTGACGCGGGCCGAGGCCAGCACGTCGCCGGCAGAATCCGGCCTGCGGAGGCTCACGTCGAGTTCCACCGAACCCTCTTCCGAACTCGCGAAGAGCGAGCCCTCGTAATTCAACTCACGGTGCACCGGCATGTGGATCGTCTGGCGGAGGCCCACTTCGCGGCCATCCAGGCCGATCAGGTAGAGATACGCATACGAATTCGCCGCCTCGCCCCAGCGCGGCTCGTACCGCCAGCCGTCTTTCTCGTGCAGCGGGAGCCAGGGAAGGGGCAACCCCATGTGGGTGGAGCGGCGGAAGGGAGGCGTGAGGAAGCGCCGCTCCAGGAACTCCAGGCTGGCGTAGTAGGTCTCGAGACTCGGATTGTCGAGCAACTGCGCGGACAGACCGCCATACATCGAGAACCCGATGTTTTCGAGAAACGTTCCGTAGATGGTGCGCGGAATCTTGAACGACGCCGGCTGGCTCGCCACCACTTCGATGCGCGCTTCAGCCGAGTCTGACTTTGTGTACTGCGAAACTGTCTGACCGGGGGACAGTATGGCCCCCATCATGAAGAAACCTGCGACGAGTGCGAAACTGCAGTGGCGGATCATGGGCTGCTCCTGGCGAGGCTGTTCAGAGCCTTTAGCTACCACGCTCCGCTTCAAACCGCAAGCGGGTTGTAGCGGCCGAGACGGGCCTGCTTGAATGACGGGGGGAGGAGGAATACTATTTTAGTATGAGGATGGACTCCATAGAGGCGTCCGCCAGGGCGCAAGGGAAAGATCCGGCGGCGCTGAGTTTGGGAATTCTGATTTTTCTCGCCGGAGCGCTTTCGACGGGTCCCGCCTTGTCTCAGGACAAGCCTGCTGCCGAAGACCCGCCCATCACCTACCCGGTCAAGAGTTCTCATAAAGAGTCGCAGATGCCTCCTGCCACCGCCATTCCGGAGGGGTCGGCGCCTATGTTGCTGGACGGTGCGACTCCGCCGCGCGTCGTGGCCAGCGAGATGGACGATCCCGTGGAGCTTCAGGCACTGGCGGACGGCATTGCGCAGGGCCGGTTTCAGGAAATCGAGCCGCGCCTGGTGGCCTACGTGAGGGCGCGGCCGGCGTCTTCGCAGGCGCACTACTTCTACGGCTATGTGCTCTTCCGCCAGCTCCGGCTGGGCGATGCGATCCGGGAACTGGCCAAGTCGCTGGAGCTTAACACGGAAAACGGGGAAGCGCACAAGACCCTGGGGCGGGCCCTCTCCGTGCTGGGACGTTACGATCTGGCGCTCAAGGAATTCGACGAGGCGGGCCGCTTGATGCCGCAATCCGCCGAGGTCCATTACAATCGCGGGCGGGTCTATTCCATTCAGGATGACTTTCACAAGGCGCGGCTGGAGTTCGAAGCCGCCATCCGGCTGGATCCGAATTACATGGAAGCGTACAACGCGCTGGGCTTTGCGATGGACGCGCTGGGCGACAGCGCCAAAGCCTTTGAGAATTACCAGAAGGCGCTCCAAATCAGCGAGCAGCGCGGCGCCAAGTTTGATCCCCCTTACGTGAATCTGAGCGCTTACTACGGGCAGCGCGGCGAGTTTGAGAATTCGCTGGAGTACGCCCGTAAAGCGCTGGCGATCAACCCCAATAGCGATCTGGCTTATTACCAGATGGCGAGAACCTACCGGGTGCAGGAAGACTGGCCGAAGATGGCCGCCGCGCTGGAGAAGGCCATCGCCATCAAACCGACCTCCGCCCAGTACTATTACGTTCTGAGCTCCGCCTACCGGAAACTGGGAAAGCACAAGGAAAGCGAATGGGCTCTGGAGCAATTTCGCCGCATCGACAAGGAGACGGCGGATCTGGAAGCGCAGCGGCGCGTCATCCGGCGGGAATCGTTGCCCCCCGACCCGAAGAAGCCCTGAAAACCAGTCCCTATTCAATCCGATGGGTCGTTTCCCACGGCTCGGGATTGGGTGTCCAATGGCGCGTTCGGTAGTCGCTCAGCGTGAGGCCGATCAGGAGCGCCAGCCACATCAGTGATGCCACGGCCACGATGTGGATGAGCCGCGTGCTCCAGCGCAGGTGCATGAAGAAGAGCATCACCAGGCTGGCCTTGCACATGGCGATGAGCAGCGCCACGACGATGTTGAGCGGTCCCAGGTCGATGGTGGCCACCCGGGCCGTCACTGCCGTCAGCACGATGAGCGCCGCGAATACCAGGAAGTAAGTCTTCTTTTCCACCACGTGCTGTGACATCAGTTGTGCGCCCCGATCAGATAGAGTAATGGGAACAGGAAGATCCAGATGATGTCCACGAAGTGCCAGTAGAGCCCCGCCATCTCCACGGCATTGGAGTTCTCGGGCGTGAAACGGCCCCGGGCGGCCAGCGCAATCAGCACCGAGAGCACCCCCACCCCGATCACCATGTGCAGCGCGTGAATGCCCGTCAGACAGAAATAAAAGACGAAGAACAACTGCGCGCCCTGCTGGTGGAGACCTTCGAAGGTCCAGTTCAAGCCGGGAGCAAGTCCGATCTGGTAGTCGTGGTACCACTCGAAGACCAGTTTGACCCCGATGAAGGTAAGGCCGAGAAGCAGCGTGAGGATGAGAAAGGTCACCAGATGCTTGCGCTTGCCGAGCGCGGCGGCGCGCACCGCCAGCGCCATCGTCAGGCTGCTGCACAGCAGCACCACCGTGTTGAAAGCGCCCAGCTTGATGCTGAGGTGGTGACTGGCGGCTTCAAAGCCCGGCAGATACATGTCGCGGTAGATGGTGTAGGCCGCGAACACGCCGCCGAAGAACATGACTTCGGTGGCGAGAAAGAGCCACATGCCCAGGCTGGAAGCCTCGTGTTGCTGGTCGAGGTCCTCAAAATGGTGCGCGAGCGCGCTGGGACGTCCTTCAGCCAACGGGCGCCTCCTTGGGTTTGTAGTCGTAAGCCTCCTCGGCCACGACGGGGATTTCCTCGAAGTTCTCCGTGGGGGGCGGAGAGGAGGTCTTCCACTCGAGCCCCGTCGCACCCCAGGGATTGGGCCCCGCCACCGGTCCATATCGCATGGACCAGATCAGATAGATGAGCGGAATGACGTAGCCCACGCCCAGAACGGAAGCGCCCGCCGAGGACATGACGTTCAGTACTTGAAACTCCTCGGGATACACCGCGTAGCGGCGGGGCATGCCGAGATAGCCCACGATGAATTGCGGGAAGAAAGTCAGGTTGAATCCGATGAAGATGACCAACGCCGCGAAGCGCGCCCAGAAGTCGGGATAAAGCCGGCCGGTCATCTTGGGCCACCAGTAATGCAATCCGCCCAAGTAACCCATCAGCGCGCCCCCGACCATGATGTAGTGGAAATGAGCAATCACGAAATAGGTGTCGTGCAGGTGGATGTCCGTCGCCAGCGAAGCCAGGAAGAGTCCCGTCAGCCCGCCCATGGTGAAGAGTCCAATGAAACCCAGTGCGTAGATCATCGGCGACTCGTAGGAAACCGAACCCTTGTAGAGCGTGGCGGTCCAGTTAAAGACTTTGATGGCGGACGGGATGGCCACCGCGAAGCTGAGAGCCGAAAACACCAGGCTGGCGTAAACCGACTGGCCGCTCACGTACATGTGATGCCCCCAGACCAGGAAGGAGATCGCGGCAATGGCCATGCTGGAATAGGCGATGAAACTGTAGCCGAAGATCCGCTTGCGTGAAAAAGCGGTGACCAGTTCACTCATCACACCCATCGAGGGCAGAATCATGATGTAGACCGCCGGGTGAGAATAGAACCAGAACAGGTGCTGGAAAAGAATGGGGTCGCCGCCCAGGGCCGGGTCGAAGATTCCGACGTGGAACAGGCGCTCGAGCGCCACCAGAACGATGGCCACGGCCACCACGGGCGTTCCCAGAATCTGGATGATGCTGGTGGCGTACATGGCCCAGACGAAGAGCGGCAGGCGCGACCAGGTGAGACCGGGAGCGCGCATCTTGTGAATGGTGACAATGAAGTTGAGTCCGGTTAGGATGGAGGAAAACCCTGCGACGAAAGCGGCGAGCGCCGCCGCCATGACCTGCCCGTTGGCATAGGTGGTGCTCAAGGGAGTGTAAAAGGTCCACCCTGTGTCCACTCCCCCCGCGATGACGGCGTAGAGCATAAACAGGCCCGCCACCATGTAGATGTACCAGCTCAGGAGATTAATCCGCGGAAAAGCCAGGTCACGTGCCCCGACCATCAGCGGTATCAGGAAATTCCCCATGACGGCGGGAATCGACGGGATCAGGAAGAGAAAGATCATGATGATCCCATGCATACTGAACATCTTGTTATAGGTCGCGGGTTGCAGCAGGGAACCGTGGGGCTCGATGAGGTGAATGCGAATCAGGACGGCGGGGATTCCGCCGATCAGGAAGAAGAAAGTGATCGCGGCCAGATAGAGCAGGGCAATGCGCTTATGGTCCGTGGTCAGAAGCCACGACCGGATGCCGTACTGCGCGTTCAGATAATTGACGCCTCGCGGGTGTTCGGCGGTGGCGGAACTCATGGATTCTTCCTTTCCCCGGGTCCCAAGGACTTGATATAGGCCATCAGCTGGAGGATCTGCTCCTCAGAGAGTTGTCCCTTGAAGGTCGGCATGATCGGGCCATAGCCGGCGCGAAGTTTGAGCGACGGATAGAGGATGGATTCCCGGATGTATTCCTCGTTGACGACCACGGTGGACCCGTCGGCCAGTTCGACCCGGCTCCCGTAAAAATCGTTAAAGGCGGGGCCTTTGCCCGCGCCGTGACAGCTGATGCAGGCAAATTTCTCGTAGAGCCGGGCGCCGGCCGCAGCCATGGATTCGTCCTTCTGGCTGCCGCTCAGCCAGCGCTCGAACTCTTCCGGTTCCATCACCACGACACTGCCGATCATCAGGGCGTGGCTCACGCCGCAGTACTGAGCGCAGAAGAGGTGATAGCGCCCCGTCTGCGTGGCTTCGAACCAGAGGCTGGTGTACCGGCCCGGCACCACGTCTTGCTTCACGCGGAAGGCGGGGATGAACAGG
>CAZHKT010000015.1:0-43099 GCA_964533045.1 uncultured Acidobacteriota bacterium
CTGGACCGCCGGATGGGCGGGGTCCATCATGGCGAGCCGTTCGCGGGCTGCGGCGTCGGCCCGGCGCAGCGTGTCAGGGTCGATTTCAGTCAGAGCCAGGGCCACGGCATCCGTCTTCTCGACTCCTTCAATGTCGGCCTCCGTGACGCCCCACATGCGCAGAATCCGCAAGTGCTTCTCGGTGATTTCACAACCCGGCGCCAGCAATACGCGGCCCCTCGGGTCCGTCACGCTGGCGGCCAGGACCATCCCCGGCCGAATGTCGTCAATATTGATTTGACCCATCGCTCCTCCGGACATGACAATGCGGTTTCCTAACCGGTCCGCTGCCGCTTCTCCATTTGCGGCTTGACCTGCCGCTCGTAGCAGCTCGGGCAAATGCTGTGACTGAAGGTCGCTCCGGAGTGTTCCGAGATGTAGTTTTCAACCTGCTGCCAGTAGTTGTCATCGTTTCGGATCTTCTTGCAGTAGGAACATATGGGCAGCAGCCCCTGAAGCTGCTTGACGGAGGCCAGCGCCTCCTCGAGTTGCTGGACGCGATCGTGCAATTTGGACTGCAGGTCCAACAGCCGGGCGCCATTCCGGATCCGGGCTCTCAACTCCTCGCTGTTGAAAGGCTTGCAAATATAGTCATCGGCGCCTGCCTCCAAGCCTTCGACCACATCCTCCGAGCTCCCCCGCGACGTCAGGAAGATGACATAGGTGGGCACGGGTCGCGGGCGGGCGCGGATCCAGCGGCAGACGTCAATTCCGCTCCTTCCGGGCATCATCCAGTCCAGCATCACGAGTTGCGGAGCATCCTGGCGCTGCAACGCCTCCTGCGCCGCCTCCCCGTCGGCCACGGCCAGCACGTCGAACCCCCAGCGGCTCAGAAAGGTCTCCAGCAAACATCGCGACACCGCATCATCCTCTGCCACCAGAACCCGCCTCCGAGCCACGCTCCCTCCTTTCGCCTGGCTGTCTGACTCGCATCTTCCGTCGTCCCGGCCGGGCGAAATGCCAACCGGGATTCGTCCTCTTTCTTTCCTCTTCCATCGGCAGAATCGTCCGGAAGTCGAGTCGAAAACCCTCCACGCGCCGAGTTAACTCCGTTTGCAACACGTGCTCCCCAGGAAGCTGAAACACAGAATTCAGGGATTGCATTCTTTTCCGGCTTGTGTATGATTACGGCGGGTTCGCTTCGCACCCTGAGGAGGATACGATGCAATACGTTGTGGGTTGCCTGCTGTTCATCACCGGTATGGTCATCTACATCCCGATAGTCTACATTCGGAAGACGAACCGGCTCATCAAGTTGCTCGAACAAATCGAAGCCAACACCCGCAAGTCGTAGGGCCGTTTTGACATAGTTCGACGCCTCGCTCTCCCCCGCCGCAGGCAGGGAAGGGCGTTTTATTCCATGCTTCCGGGAAAATGCGATCGCCCCGGAATCCCGCCGAATGAGTTCGCACCTTGGCCCGGCCATTCTCGCGCTCTGGATGCTGCCGTGCGCCCTGCAACAACCGGATCATCCGGCTTCTGAACGGGCGACCTGGTCAGGATCCTGGACGGCCGCCTCGGGCAAGTCTCTCACCTTGCGCGGCCGATGGATCGGGCAAGCCGTTCCGGGGGATCCATCCGCCGCCCACGGGTCCTGGACCCTGACGGGCGCGGATGGAAAGACCTTTCTTTCCGGCACATGGTCCGCCCGCAAGTCAGGCCCCCGATGGCGCGGGACGTGGTCCGCCACGACCGCGGCGGGGCGGACGGCCAGCGGGACCTGGACTGCTCAACTGTCCGCGGATCCCCAACTGACCATCGGCGATCTGCTGGAAAGGGCAACCCGCGAACTCCTCACCGGGGCCTGGCAGAGTGGAGGACGGTCCGGCTCCTGGTGGCTCGAAGGCAAACCAAAGCCCGCACGCCGCTGAATCTCTCCCCCTTCATCTTGGTGTAACCAGCATAATCCGGATGTGATATTCTCCAGACTCTGGGGGTTTCAGGCAAAGGGGCTCGCCGCAACGCCCGAGGGAGCAGGGGCAGGGCGGATGACGGGGCAGGCCCTCGAAAGGATTGTTCATAGAATGAGAGAGCGAACGGACGCCACGACATCGGCCTCCCATACGATGAGCTCAACGGACCAGCGGCGCGTGATTGTCCGGTTTGCCAATGGCAGGACGTTGCGCGGATACTGCACCGCCGACACCCATCAAGCCGCCGGGAACAACCTCCCGGAACGAATCTCCATCCGGACCTCGTCTGGAAACGTGGAGGAGGTCGGACTCGCGGGGCTGAAGGCCATCTTTTTTGTGAAGACCTTCGAGGGAAGCAAAGACTACTCGGAATTCAAGGTGTTTACCCACCAGCCGAGTGGCCGGGGCGTTTGGGTGAGGGTGCATTTTCACGATGGCGAAGTCATGGAAGGCGTCGCCCCCAACTCGCTCAGCACATTTTCCGGCATCGTTTTTTCGCTGACCCCGCCCGACCCCCAGTCCAATAACGAGATTGTGATTGTGGCAAAGAGCTGTCTGAAGGAAATGCAGATCCTGGGCCTTGCCTCCGACTAGGCCGACGCGGAATCGTCCATGGACGCGCCAACCAAAGATTCCCGGACGTCTCTGCCGATGCCGCCATCGGGGTGCAGGTGGGCGCCGGGTGCGGAGCCCATGGCCATCTGCATGAGCTGCAACTCCACCTTCCCTCCCCATTTCGCCGAATGCACCCAATGCCAGGTCGCGCTGTCGGTGGTCCGCAAGTGTCCTGCCTGCGGGAAGATTCAGTCCGCTCATCACGTCACCTGCATCTATTGCGCCGACTCGTTCTTGCGGGAGGATGGTTTGATGCCCGCCGGGCCGGGGCCGATTGCCCGTCGCAGCGAGCGCGCCGAGAAGCGCCTGCGCCGGATCGCCTACGGGGTTTTCCTCGGCATTGTGCTGGGAGCAGGGGCGCTGGTCTACCGGAAACTGACCAGCGCCCTCCCCACCGAGGAAATCGGGAGGACCTTTGCGCTCGCCCCGGTCTCGATGCGGGCCAAGGATGCCAGGGATGCGCCACCCGTCAAGGACCTGAAGGCCTCGGAAGAAGTGATCATCACAGCCTACTCTCACGACATCGAGGGAAACCGCTGGTTCCGGGTCCGCAGCGGCGAAATCAACGGCTATCTGGAGGCCCAGGACGTCGCGCCCCCTAAGAGCACTGATTCCGAGAAAGGATTTGAGATCCTGCGGCACTCCCTGATGGCCCTGGACGATCCCAACGTCCTTCCGCAGGCGAACCAGGCGGTCGAACTCTATCGTGCCAGTTTTCCCAACAACGCTCACGTGGAGGAACTCCGCTGGCTGCTGGCAGAAAGAACGCGGGACTTTTCGGAATCCTACCGTTCTGCGCAAATGAGCCGCGACGCCCGCTCGATCTACGAGGAACTCGCCCAAGGCGGCGGCGACTTTTCGGAACGCGCCAAGGAAGCGCTTTCGCTGCTTCCGTCAGGGCCAGCCTCCTCCCCGGGCAGGCGGCCTTCAGCCTCCCGTGACGGAGGTGAAGGAAGCCGTGGGCCAGAGCCCTCGCCCGGCTCCTTGAGCGGCCCGATCGATCCCAACGCTCCCATCCGGCGCGTCACCGTTGTCAGCAAAATGCCTCTCTTTGTGCGCCTGACACAGACTGCGAAGATCGCCTCCGGGGCTGTGCTGCGGGCCGAGTTTGCACGCGATGTTCAGATCAGTCACGAAGTGGCTGTGCCGCGGGGCACCCCGGCGGTGGTGACGGCGCCTCAGGACGGTGGCGGAATGAAGGTGCAGGATCTGCGCCTGACGGGCGCCACCATCCGGGGGGAATCCTATATCCTGAACGGCTACGCAAGAGGAATGGACGTGCCTGGTATCGGCCGGCTGGCATCCAACCGCAGTCTGCCTCCCTCCCTTCCTGAGGGAACGACCGTCGAGTTCCAGCTCTCTTCTGACCTCGTGGTTCGTCAGCGATGAGCCAACCACTCGATCTTCACGGCTCGGTCAACCGAGAGCGGATGGTTTTCGGAAAGACCGAATCACTCTTACAGAATACAGTGACAACCAGGGCTGTCGCATGGGTGCCTGCCGGCCAGTCCCCGCCGGCGCTTATCGGCGCTGGGGACTTGCGCGGCCGGCAGGCAGCGTCGCGACAGCGGGCACCGTCGCGCAGTTATGTAATCCTCATTAAGGCTGAACTTCGGTGGGTTCTTGAGCAGGTTTCTGGGTTAGTCCGGATTGGACCTCAGGCAGGTCTTCAATCCGGGTAATCATTAATTCATCGCCGACACCGGTACGGGACTTAAAGATCGTGTGCGGGGGAAGTTCCAGGACGCTTTCCGCATTCAGGTAGACGCCGGTCATGGAAAAGGGGCGAACCACTTCGTGGAGAGCGACAACCTTGTAGTCCCGGTCCAGAAAGACCACGTCGATGGCGAACGCCATGCCTAAGGTGTGGATGCCCCGGGAAGGATAGATCCAGAGGCCACTGTCCGGTTCCAGCGAGCGCTTGCCCAGCAAACCGATGAGCCGCGTCCAGATGGTATCCGCCACCTTTACCCGGTACGCAAGAAACGTCTGCTTGGTCTTGTTAAAGACAAAGACCATGCCTTCATCGTTCGCCATACCTCTCAAGCTCCTGGCTCGCGCGCCGAGGCGTGCGGAGGCGGACTATCGGGTCAGCTTCTTCTTCCGCCGTTGAATCAAAATCAGAAACACAATGACAAACAGCACCCCAGCTACGATTCGGATCGTGGTTTCGTTCACGGTGACGCTCCTCGAGTCGTGAGATTCCGGATGCCGCGACTTCAATTGCCGCTCAGCACCCGGCTGAGATTCCGATATATCATGATGCACGCCGGTCCCAGCAGGACGATAAACAGATTCGGGAAGATGAACAGAACCAGTGGCGGAATCATCTTGATCGTCGTTTTCGCCGCCATTTCCTCGGCCTGCTGCCGCCGGCGAATGCGCAAGGCGTCGGAGAACGCACTCAGTGACTTGGAAATGGGCGTCCCGAACCGTTCCGTCTGAACCAGCATCTGCACAAACTGCCTCACGCTCTCGACGCCTACGCGATCTGACATATTCTTCCAGGCCTCCAGGCGAGGCTTCCCCGCCCGTTGCTCCAAGCCAATCAACACGAACTCCTCACTCAAATCCTTGTGGCTGATTTTCAATTCCTGGCCGACCCTCAGGATAGCCTGGTCGAGGCCGAGTCCTGCCTCCATGCAGATGACCAGGAGATCCAGCGCGTCGGGGATGCTGAGCCGAATCCTCTCCTGCCGCGCCGAAACCATCCGCGACAGCCAGAGGTCCGGCGCCAGGAACCCAAAGGCCGCGGCGATCATAATCCAGACGAACGTATTCTCGCGGATCAGGAGGAAGGCGGCCAGGCCCGCAACAATGGGAAGGGCAAGTTTCGAGAGGAAGAAGAGGTCCGCGTGCACCGCCTTCCGATAACCGGCGGCCGCCAGACGGCGGACCATTTCTGGGTCCTGCTTCGATCCCAGAAGCCCGCGCATCGGTTCCACCAGCCTCTCCACGCGGTCACTGGCGAAGAAGTCCCTTACTCCAAGTCGGTGGGCGGCCGTGCTGCTCTGGCCCGTGCCGGTCACCTCCATCAGGCGCTCCGCCTCGCGCGACCGGGCCGAAAACACCAGCAGCAGGATGCCGAAGACCCCGACGAAAACCACGATGACGATGATTAGAATATCCAGCATGGTCCAACCTTGCCCTAGACCTTGATATCAATCACCCGGCGAATGACCCAGGCTCCCACCACCATCAGAACGATGCCCACATAGATGAGCGTCCGGCCGGCCGGGTCGGTGAGCAAAATCTTCATGTAGCCCGGATTCACGAGATTCAGCAGAACGAACATGATGAAGGGCAGGCCGGCGAGGATCCAGCCGGTCAGGCGGCCCTGGGCCGTATAGACCCGTAACTGGCCGCGGAGCCGGAAACGCTCGCGAATCACCAGGGCTGTTTTGTCGAGCACTTCCGCCAGGTTGCCGCCAGTCTCCTTCTGCACCAGGATGGCGGTCACCAGAAAACTCACGTCGGGAAGCGGGACACGTTCCGCCAGCGAGAGCATGGCTTCTCGCAGGGGCAGGCCGAAATTCTGCTTTTCGAAGACCTGCCGGAACTCCGAGGCGACCGGTTCCGACCCTTCGCTCGCCACCATCTCAATCGCGGAGGAAATCGTGTGGCCGGCTCGCAAGGCGCGCGCCATCAGGTCAATCGTGTCCGGAAGTAGCTCTTCAAACTTCCGCATGCGCCGCCATCGCTTGAAATAGAGCGTCGCTGTCGGAATCGCGGCAGCCGCCAGGCCAGCGATGACAGCCAGGGCCATCGAGGGGGCGCGGAAACTCACCACCCACGTTCCCGCCACCAGCAGAATCAGAGTCATCGAGATGAGCTTGCCGACCGTCCAATCACTCTCGGCCTGCTGAAGCAGGGCCTGGATTTTCCGCAGGGAACCCCACTCCAGCATCATCTCGTTGAGCCAGGGGATGTCACTCAGCTTCTCCTGGCGCAGCAGGTCGGTCGCGTC
This sequence comes from uncultured Acidobacteriota bacterium, assembly GCA_964533045.1. Taxonomy (GTDB): domain Bacteria; phylum Acidobacteriota; class Terriglobia; order UBA7540; family UBA7540; genus JACQNR01. The sequence continues at coordinate 6,535 of CAZHKT010000015.1, forward strand.
GTCCGGAATGGCGCCGACCGAAACGCGTTCGATGGTGCGCAGGCGCTTCTCCAGTGTTTTTTCCGTCTGCGTGGGCCGCAGCATGAAGATCATCACCAGGAAGGTGATGACCAGGAGGCCGAGGAAGACCGTGACTGGACTCATCGTGTGTTCCCGCCGTGGCCTACACTTCCATCGAGTGTTCGAAAAGACTGGCCGGAAGCGTAATGCCGGAAACTTTCAGCTTCTCCGCAAACTTGGGCCGGATGCCGGTGGCATAGAACTTGCCGAGGACGCGCCCGCCGGGGGCGATGCCCCGCTTCTCAAACAGGAAGATATCCTGCATGCTGACCACATCCTCATCCATGCCGGCGATTTCGGTGAAGTGGGTGACGCGCCGCGTGCCGTCGCTCATGCGCGACACCTGCACCACGATTTGAATGGCCGAGGCAATCTGCTGGCGAATGGCCTTTTCCGGCAGGTTCAAGTTCGCCATCAGGGCCATGGTTTCGAGGCGGGCCAGGGCGTCGCGCGGGGTGTTGGCGTGGATGGTGGTCAGCGAGCCGTCGTGGCCGGTGTTCATGGCCTGCAACATGTCAAGCGCTTCCTCGCCGCGCACCTCGCCCACGATGATGCGGTCGGGCCGCATTCGCAGGCTGTTGATCACCAGTTGCCGCTGCTTGACCGCGCCCTTGCCCTCCACGTTGGGCGGACGGCATTCGAGCCGGACGACATGGTGCTGTTTCAGTTGCAACTCCGCCGAGTCCTCGATGGTGACAATCCGCTCCTTCTCCGAGATGAAGCTGGAGAGGCAGTTGAGCAGCGTGGTTTTACCGGCGCCCGTCCCGCCGGAGATCAGGATGTTGAGCCGCGCTTTGACCGCGCCCTTGAGCAACTCGAGCATCTGCGCCGTCATGGAGCGATTGGCCAGCAGGTCATCCGCCTCGAGCGGCACGTGGCCGAAACGCCGGATGGACATGATGGGGCCGTCGATGGCCAGCGGCGGAATGATCACATTCACGCGCGATCCATCCATGAGGCGGGCGTCCACCATGGGCGACGACTCATCCACGCGCCGGCCCACGGCCGAGACGATCTTGTCGATGATATGCATCAGGTGCGCGTCGTCTTTGAAACGGACGTTGGTCTGTTCCAGGATGCCCGCGCGCTCCACATACACACTCTTGTGCGTATTCACCAGGATGTCATTGATCGTGGGATCCTGGAGCAGCGGCTCGAGCGGGCCCAGACCGAATACCTCATCCAGCACTTCCCGCGAAAGGCGTTCACGCTCCATGCCGCTCATGGGCGTGTTGGACGCCGCGACCAGGTCCTGGATGATCGAGAAGATCTGCGAGCGCGCGCGCCCGTCTCGCAGATCCATGAGCTTCTCCAAATCCACCCGGGTGAGCATTTCCCGGTGGATGCTGGACTTCAGCTCCTGGTATGCCTTGGGGGTCAGAGACGCGGCCTTCTTTTCGGTCCCCGGACGAGTCGCGGCCTGACTCTGCCCGCCCAAGAGAATCGAATTTCGTGTTGCGTCTCCCATAGTTCCTCCTTAACCCGCACCCTTGGCCTGGCTAGCCGCCAAGGAAACCAAACATACCCTTTTCCTGCTTCTTGGGGGCCTGCACCGGCGTCCCGGTGAGCGCCGCCGCCCAATCCGTCATGCTCATCATCAATTCGGACTTCGGGCTGATGGAAAGTGGGTCTCCATTATTAATGCCTCGGATCACTTCGTTGTACTGATTCGGCACCTTCCAGTAAATGTTCTTTCGGATCGCCTTTTCAATCTGCGCATCGGTAATGGTGCCGCCCCGGACATGCCGGTTGATGACCACCCGCACCTTGTCTTTCGGGTAATCAAAGCGCGCAAAGAATTCCAGGTGGCGCGCGACGTTGCGCAGCGCCGGGATCTCCGGCGTCGCCACCAGATACAGCTGATCGGCCATGTCGATCACCGTCATCACTTCTTCGGTCAGCGCGGGGAAGCAGTCCACCACCACGTATTCGTACTGCGTCCGCAGGAACTCCAGGATGCGGTGCATGGCGTCGGCCGGAACGTGGCGAGGCGAGTCCACGCCGTCGGGCGCGGGCAGCACATCCAAGCCGCTGGCATGTCGAACCACAAAACCTTGCAGGAAATCGCTGTCCAGACGGTGCGTATTCTCCGCCAGATCGAAGAAGTGGTACTGGTGCCGGGTCAGCGCCAGGAAGATCGCCGCATCCCCCAGGTCGGGGTGAAGATCCACGAGCAGGGTGCGGCGGCTGTGATGCCGCGCCAGATGGGAGGCCAGGTGAATGGCGAGCGTGGTGGCGCCGGTTCCGCCCTTGGTGCTCAGGAAGGCCAGCAACTGGCCGGCCGCGTGTTCCCGCTTCTCCTTGCGACGCGCGCCCACGCGCGCCAGCGCTTCCAGCAACTGGTCGCGCCCCACCGGCTTGGTCAGGTATTCCGTGCAGCCGCTGCGCATGGCGCGGATGATCAGATCCGGCTGCGACTTGGAAGACGCCGCAAAAATGGCGGTTTCGGGCAGGACCTCCCGAATGCGTTCGGCGGACCGGCTCGCTTTCTCCCGGTCGCGGTCAAAATCAATGATGCAGATATCCGGGTGCAGATCCTTGAGGCGATCGACGAAGACCGAATCCTGCTCCTCGGCCAGGTAGTGCTGGAGCTCGGTCACCAGCTGGGCCAGAGGCATCGACTCGAGAAATGACCGAATCTGCTCCGACGATTCCGAGTCCACGCAGAGGGTGGCGATGGCAAGCGAATCGGCGGCAGGGGGCCGGCCTCGGTCCGACGTGCGAGATTGACGTTCAGCGTCCATAAGCTTACTCGGACTTCCCCCCACCTTCCGCCTTCGCGGGGGCCTTCAGAGATTTGGGAAGCTTTTCGTCAAAGGTTCCCTTCTCCAGATGCCGCATGGGGAAGGCAGGCGCCACCTGCGAGGGGGTCCCGTCCCGGACCGGATCAATGATTCGCGGGGTCACCAGCACGACCAACTCGGTCCGCGAGCGGTTCAAGTTCTTGGACCGAAAGAGCGCGCCGATGATGGGGAGGTCCCCAATCCCCGGAATCTTCGACATATTGGTCTGGGTGCGATTATCCAGCAGCCCCGCAATCCCAAAAGTCTGGCCGTCTTTCAACTCCACCTCGGTTTCCGCCCGGCGCGAGGAGATGGCCGGCACCAGGAAACCGGAGATCGTCACGGCGTTGGCGAAATCCAGGGTGCTAACTTCCGGCGCCACCTGCATGCGGACGGTATTCTCCTTGGTGATGACGCCCGTAAAGTCCAGACGCACACCGAAAGGCCGGAATTGAATGGTCACCGCAGTGAAATTCGTTCCCCCCTGAACCACCGGGAAGGGGAATTCTCCGCCCGCCAGGAAGCGAGCGGGACGGCCGTTGAGCGCCAGGATATTCGGCTCCGCCAGAATTTGAAGCACGCTCTGCTGCTGCAAGGCGCGAATGGTAGCGCCCAGGTTGATTTCAGGCCGGAACAAGAAGATATTGAGCATGTCGGTGACGGTGAAATTCGAGGTTGTGCCCCCCAGCCTTCCCGGAATCTGCCCTCCGGTTTCCGTTCGTCCCGTCGTACCGCCACCGCCGCCGCCACCGGCCGTGCCCGGCGACACCGCGCCGCCGCTGGGCGGGCCGAATTGCTGGGTCGAAATCACTCCCGGAGTGTTCAGGAAACCTGTGCTCAGCACATTCACGCCAAACTGATCGATCTTGCTCCGGTCCACCTCGGCGAATTTCACTTCCAGCAGAATCTGCTTGTCGTGCGGAGGCTCCGCCAAGCCCATCGAGTTGACCGTGTTCTTCGAGAACGTTCCGGCCATCTTCAGCACGGCGTCGATCACCTCCTGGCCGGAAACCGCGCCCGAGACAATCAACTTGTCGCCTTCCGCCTGCACCTGGATGGGCTCGTTCGGATACGCCAATTGAATGCTGTCGCGCAACGCGGAGACGTCCAGGTCCACGAGGACGTCCAGCATGCGGGAACGGCCGGTCTCATCCCAGAGGATCAGGCTGCTCGCGCCCACTGCTTTGGCCGAGACGACCACCTGCGTGGGCGAGGTGGGCACCGCCGAGATCACGGTCGGACTGCTGACCATGACCCGAATCAGCCGGCTCTCCAGGTTGACCACCAACGACTTGCCCACCAGGACATGCAAGGTCTGGGTTTCCGCCGCGCCCCCGGCCTCCTGGGCCAGCCCGGCGCTCGTTCCCATTCCTAAGACAAGCGCCGAAAACAGCACGCTCGCCCACCCGAGCTTCGAATTCAACACCCACGGGCGAAACATGAGGCTGGAAGAAGGACTACTCGAATTTTTCTTCACTCCGTTTTTCTCCCTGAATGACTTCGACCGTATAGAAATTGGGGGGCTTCGGGGTGCTGGTTTCCACGACCCGCACCGGCACGCGCGGACGTGGCCGGGGGGCCGCCTCGACCACCGCCGGCTTCTTGGTCTTGCCCACCAATTCCGCAATGCTGACCGGCGTCGTTTCAACCTTTTCCTTGTCCGCGCCGCTGCGCAACACAAACTGAATCGTCGCCTGGCTGCTCGCCAGCATCAGCTTCTGCGAGTCTTCTGGATTCAGCAGCAAAGTCACGACGTTGACCGTCTGCGGCTTGCCGTCCGGGTCGGGCTGAATTCTCTGACCGGCGGTAATCACTTCCACGTCCTGAAGGATCGTCTGGGTGATCGGCTCGTTGATGTTTGTATCACCGCCGGTTGGACGGAGCGTTGCCAGCACGTCCACACGCGAACCGGGATAGAGAAATCCTGCAACGCCCACCACTTCGTTGGATCGCACGGAAACGGCGCGCATTCCCGGCGGAATCTTGGGCGCCAAACCCAAACCCGAGCCCGGCGCAGCCAGATCGCGCTCTCGAATGATATCCCTCTCCCCCACGGGATACACGACGGCGCGTCCCACGACCTCATCCACCTTGCTGAACACGCCCGTCGAGGCAAGGTTCACCGGCCAGTCGGCGAGGGTCAGGTCTTCGGCCTTGAGAACACTTCCCGCGGGGATTTCCTTCGCCGCCACAACCACTTTCTTCATGGGGACTGCTGGCCCCGACTGACCGCGCAGGCGCATGAAAACATAAGTCGCCCCGCCCGTCAGCACCAGTGCGACCACCATGGCAATCAGGATTCTTCGCTTGTCCAATTTCAGCCTCTCATCAACAACATTCCGTGGACATAAATTGTCCCGGCGGCGATCGCCACTCCATAGGGAAGTCGCAAGGCCCGTGGATTCTGAAGATTAATCTCGGGATGAGGAGTGAGGCCCGAGGAGAAATGAAAACGAAACAGCGACCCGACGTTGCGCAGCGTCGCGGCCGCCCGCTTACGAAATACCATGAAACCCAGGGCAAGGATACCACCCGCCAGCGCGGTGGCGATCAGTACGGCGGGAAGCTGGCCCAGACCTGTCCAGACTCCCACCGCCGTCATGAGCTTGACGTCACCCGCGCCCATTCCGCGCACCAGAAAGAAGATCAGGAAAATCGCGCCGCCAATCAGTCCCGCGGCCAGACCGTCCATCAAAGCACGCCAGCCTTCCAGGGCGCCTCTCAGTGCCAGCCCGGTCATCATCGACGTATAGGTCATCCAGTTGGGAATCCGGCCGTGCTGGACGTCCCACGCGGCCGCCGCGCCGGCAATGACCATGATGCCGACTCCAAAGTATACGTTCATGATCCTAAGCTGGCCACCATTCTAACGGACGAAAGCACCAGTTGGAAAGATCCCTTGGGGGGGCACGGGGGGGGGCAGGCGGGGCCCGCACACTCTTGCCGCTGAAGTAGAGAAACCGAATCAGCCTTCAGCGCTCTCCTCGGCCACGGGGCGCCCGACAACTTCAGGTCGAACAGCCCCTGTGACCACGAAAGTGCCCCGCCCGGCTCTCCGGCTGTCTCCCCTGTTTTCTGTGTCAGGGCGCCCCGTGCTTCGGTGGACGCCTTGTACGGCAAGAACCTGCCTGAGCTTGAAACCTCAGTCCTTGCATTATACAAGGCAAGTCAGTTTGCCGATGTGACTACCCCTTGCAGGAAAAGGCGGAGCCCCCCCTTGGGTTCCGGCGCCATCCGCAGAGTGCCCTTACGGAGCGGTGGCCATGGCACTGTTCAGCTTGGAACTGATGCTGGTGAACGCCTCGTTGATCGCATTCGCCACGGTTCCCATTCCGACAACCGCCGCCAAAGCAATCAGGGCCGCAATCAGCGCGTACTCAATGAGGTCCTGTCCGGAGTCCTCCTTGTGCAGCGCCACAAGCAATTCTCGCATGCTCATACACCATTCCTCCCGAGTCCTGGCTAGTTCCCTCTGGTGGGGCCGACAGCGCCATCAGTCGGTTTGTAGCCGAGGCTCCCGATAGCGTCTTTGCAGAATATCGTCCATACGCTCCCAAAAATCAAGAGAATTCTCAGATTCATTATGAATGAACAACTTAGAACCGACCAAGGCGGGGTCCGTCACCATGCCCCTGTGTACACCCCGCAACAGTGCATTTCTCTGCCCTGTTCTCCCCCGACCACACGTTTTCCTATTGAATAATTGGACTTTAGTGCTAATACATTCAAGAACCGAGGAGGTAATAGTAATTCCTGATTCGCGCAAGCGCGTCCGGAAAAAGGCACGCGGGGCCATCACGGTGTCAAATTCGCCAAGGGAATGCGGTGTCATCTTTCCGGCGATTTCTCGGCAGGTCCGGCGGAATGGTCAGCTGCTGCCTCCGCCGCGGGCCGGTCTTTAGGAACCCAAAGGTACAGGCGCGCCGGGAATTCGAGCCGCTCAAAGCTCGGCAAATCGAGCGAATCCTTCAAAACATAATTGTCCAGGATGGTGCGGTGCAGATCTTCCGACATGCAGATGCTGTTGGGCCGATGGGCGCTTCGCTCGTCGTAGAGATCCAGTCTCGTCGCCACCAGCTTGTAGCGCTGACGTTGAAAATTCCCGAGCAGGTACGATGATGGGATCGCCCCCCTGCAGACCAGCCAGGTGTACTGATAGAAGTCGGGAATGGGCTGATCGAAGCCGGCGCGCGCCAGCGCGCCATTTGAAATCCCTAAGCCGGCAACCGGCACACCCTTGGGGAAATTGGACTGCAAATAGTCCATCACCTGGCGGTCCAAGGCGAAGTCGCGCGGGTCGAGCCGGAAATTCAAACGAAATCCCAGCAGCATGGTCACGGCCAGTAGCACCAAGACCTCCGCGCGCTGGGCGGATTCCCGTGCGGCTTGCACGACGCGCGCCGTCACCAGGACGGAATTGATCAGCAGAACCTCCACCAGGTACATTGTTCCGCTTCCTTCCTTCGCCATACCCATCAGGGCGAACAGGACGGCAAAGCCCAGGTAGACGCCCCAGAGCCGGTCCGAGTGACGAAGAAGATACTCAATTCCAAGAAGCGTGGGGACGCCCAGCACCACCGCAAACAACACCGTCCCCCAGCCAAAGCGGTTCCACGAGAACGCGATGACGTTGTAATCCACCAGATGCCGCAGCAGGGACTGCCCGGGATACACCGCGAACTGCAGATATGCAAGGATGGCGACCCCACTCAGAATCGTGATTCCCGCAAACCAGGCGGCGTCTCGCCGGCGCTTTTCCATCACCAGATAGAGAAGAATGGCGGCCGGAACCGCCACATATTGTTGCTTGAAAAAGAGGCCCGCCACGATCAATGGAATCGAGAGCAGGATGGCACGACTCTTGCGATAGTGGTGCGCGACAAAGAAACCCCCGAAGAGCAAGGCGAGGGCGGTCACATCGCCACGCGCCGAGACGCCCGCCAGGCTGACCAACCCGTAACTGAGCAGGAAGGCGCTGGCCAGGACCGCTCCCATCCTGCTCCGGGAAAGCCGGTATGCCAGGGCGCCTGAAAGAAGAATGCAGCCAACGGTGGCCACCATGCTGAGGACGCGCAAGGGCCTGTAGGCCGGCGCTGCCGGGTCGATCAGCCGGCTCCCCAGCAGGAAGTACAAAGGGCCATAAATCATGGCGTCGAAGCGCTCAGGGGTGGGGGGGGAGTAAACCGGGACACCCTGCCGCAGGTGGATCATTCGGACCAGGCACATCCCTTCGATGTTTTCGCTGAGTTCCCCGGGGTATTGGATGCGACTGGGCCAGGTGGAGAGATTCCAAAGGGCACAGACCACCGGCAGCGTCAGAACCAGTAACAAAAACCTCAGGCCGGGCGTTCGGCCAGAAGAGTTGCCCGCTGCCGGAGACATCATTCCCGCCGGCCCTCTCCCGCCGGGTCGCTGGCTGGAGACGCGGACGAGTCGCGTTCCAGGACCGTGGCGACATTATCCTGATATGTCACTTTCCACCCGCCGCTGCGCCTGAGCAGATACGCCAGCGGGCTGCCCGGCGACACCAGGACGGTGGCGACACGATACGCGTCAAGAACCTCCATCGGACTCTTGATCGCCGCCGTATCAACGTATTGTTTCAGCACCCCGGTATAGTCAAAGATGTCCGTCCGGCCATCCACAAACACTTTCCGGTCCCGGCTGAAGTAGATGAGGTAACCGCCCCATTCATAGCGATTGAACAGGTTGCCCGAACTCGGATGGGCATTGAGAAAGCGCACCGCGCTGACGGGAAACTTGCGGGCCACGTCGGCGTCCAAGACCTGCCGGGAAGGAAGTCGGGGGATCACAAACGCCAGCGCAAATACGATGACGGCAGCATTCAGCATCCATTTGTCAATCTCCGGCCGGTACGGAGGAATCATGTCCAGCGTCTTGGCCAGCAAGGGCGCGAGCAGAATCGCGGCCAGAAAGAGGAACCGGACGTGCTTCAGCCCGGCGTAGAGAGCAAAGCCGGCCAGCAGGACTTCCTCCAGTCTCCACAGGGATGAACGCAGAACGCCGCCCAGGAAAATGGCGGCCAGGAGGATGAGAACGACCACCCCGCGCGCGTCGTTGAAGTCCACCGAAGCCCACTCCTCAATGAATCTGATATTGTGCTTCTGCTTGAAGGCCAGGTCGAAGGGATAGGCCACCAGTCGGTAGGTAAACGGATTGACCAGCAGCGCGGCAACCGAGGCCCCCAGCGCCAGCAACAGCCGCTGGCGCTGCGCGGGCGGCCAACGAACGGCCTCCACCCGTCCCCAGCGACCTTCCACCCACCCCGCAACCAGGTATATGACAAAGACAATCATCCCCAGCAACCACGACCCATGCGTGTTGATCCAGATGCAGAACAGAGGCGGCAGGACCCAAAGCGGGGCTTCGCCCTTCTCGCGAAAACGCGCCAGGACCAGAAGCTGAATGAGCAGGAAGACATAGCCGAACAGGATGGTGCGCGGACCAAAGTTGACCCGGGCCAAAAACACCGAAAAACAGGCGATAATAAACGCCGCCTTGAGATTTCCGCTCTGCCGGTAAGCCCAATAAAAGATGCCCAGCATGATGACGCACAGGAGTCCGACGAATAGAGCATAGACCCCCAGGACGCCTCCGGCCGTCCATGCCAAGTAGTAGGGCACCTCCGACAGCCACTCGTGATTCATCCAGGGGTGGTTCTGCGTGGTGTAGGAAAAGAGATCCGCGGCGGGGGTGGTGTGATGGGCGACGAGATACTCCGCGTTGCGCAAATGCCACCAGAGGTCCGGGTCGCTGATGGAAGCGCCCGCGCCCAGCAGCACAAAGGCAGTCACGATCGAAGCGAGCATGACGGGGAAGGAGAATGCTTTTCGCAGGACGTTAAGCAGCAAGGGCCACGACCTCCGCGGATGATTCGCCGGCATTGCCGGGCGAGGCAGAGCGCGCCCGCCGGCCGAGCCGGCCCGATCTTTGCCTAGCCGTGCTTGGTGGCGGATACCGCCTTATCATACACTTCCGTCTCATCTGGAATGTCAAGCTGCTTGAGAAGGCGGTGCAAATAGGACCGGCTGATGTGGAGTTCACGGGCTGCCTTCTGCCGGTTGCCGCCGGTTGCGCGCAGGGCGCCCAGAACTATTTCGCGCTTGAAGTGGCGCAGCGCGTCGTGGAACGACCCAGAAGCCATCGGTTCGGAAACCACCAGCGACTTGAACTCCGGCGGCAGATCCTGCACCGCCAGCTGCGGGCCGTCGCTCAGAATCAGGCTGCGCTCAATCACGTTCTGCAATTCGCGCACGTTGCCCGGCCAGTCGTAGCGCACCAGCGCGCTGACGTAGCCGGGCGAGAGGCCGCGAATGTCCTTCTTGTGCAATTCGGCAAAATGACGGCAGAAATAGTCGGCGAGCAGCGGAATGTCGTCACGCCGCTCGCGCAGCGCGGGCAGATCGATGCGGAACACCGAGATGCGGAAGTAGAGATCCTGGCGGAAGGTCCCTTCCTGCACCATCTTCTCCAGGTCGCGATTGGTGGCGCAGATGAGCCGGATGTCCACCTGCACGGGGCTGCTGGAGCCCAGGCGCTCGAAGCAGCGCTCCTGCAAGACGCGCAGCAACTTGATCTGCATGGCCATGGACAGGTCGCCGATTTCGTCCATGAAAACCGTGCCGCCCTGCGCCTCTTCGAAGCGGCCGCGGCGGCTCTGCACGGCGCCGGTGAAAGCGCCCTTTTCGTGGCCGAAGAGCTCGTCCTCGAGAAGCGTTTCGGGCAGCGCCGAGGGCGAAAAGGCCATGAACGGCTTGGCGGCGCGCGGGCTGAGCCGATGAATGGCCCGCGCGACCACTTCCTTGCCCGTGCCGCTCTCCCCCCGCAGCAGCACCGTGGTCGAAACGCCGGCCACCTTCGAAACCATGTCGTAGACGCGCTGCATCGGCTTGCTGTTGCCGATCAGGCCGCCCAGATGCGAAATCGAGGCCAGACCGCGAGCCTCGACCAGGTCGCGCCCCAGCGCCACCATGCGGTGCGCGTGGTCGATCACCAGCTTTAATTCCAGCACGTCGAGCGGCTGGACGAAGAAATCGTAGGCGCCCTGCTTGATGATCTCCATGGCCGTCTCGCGCCGCGCGTCGGAAGTGACCGCCACCACCGGAATGGGAACCGCCAGCTCCGCCGCAGCCTTGAGCAGTTCGGCCCGCTCCTCGCCGGTCGCGGCGGCCGGGCCCGGCCACTCCCAGGCCAGAAGCACCAGGTCGAATTCGCCTCCCGCCAAACGGGATATCCCCTGCCCGATGGTCGGAACGTGGAGGATGGGATAGTTCGCCCCCAGAACCTTCTTCAGAACGCTGCTGAAGGTTTCGCTCGGGTCAACGATGAGCAGTCGTTTTGGTATAAGCTTAAATTCCATCGGGCTCGTGCAAAATCAACCACAACGTGATTGGGCTTGCTCTCCTACACCCCCGGGTGTCATCGTTTGTGTACACTAGACCGGATGTCAACACAAATCAAGCGCTAATTTACGAATCAGGGCAACGTTTTAGCCTTGTGTCACTGGACTGCACCCTTCCGGCGGACTTTGACCGATTGTGCAAAAGAGTGCTGCAATATGGGAATCTTATGGTCTTCAGTTCAACGCGCCAAAATTGAGGGGTGGCCGATGATCGGCGGCCGCGCCTTGCATTCGGACCAGCCAACTGATTTGCCGCCCGTCAAGTTGTTTCAAGTAATTCAAAGTCAATCACTTGCTGGCGCACCGCCTATTTCGAACTTAGCGGATTGGCGCCAGAAAGACACAAACTTCAATGAACGAACCGAAAAGGGATTTGGACACCGGCTTGCTGCGGCAAGAATCGGCGGGTCTGGGGCGCGGCCCGGCGAAACTGGCACCTGCGTACCATTGCCAGAACGTCGGTCAGACGGATAGGATGAGCGCATGAGATGGCCTCCCGAGGGAGGCGGAGCGCAAGTTGGAATGGGGCACGAAGTGATGTTCATCGGCTTGACAGCGGGCGGGGGGCCATTTAGAATCGACACATTGATTTGCCGATGGCCAGGTCGGCAGGGCACTCACAAGGAGTACGGGCCATGAGGCGTGCGTCTACTCTCCGTTTGCACCGCCGGACGCAGGGGCAGAGTATTATCGAGACCGCCTTGCTCATGCCCATCATGCTGCTCATCGCCTTCAACGCGATCAACTTCGGGTATTTCTTCTTCGTGGCGGTGAACCTGGCGGCGGCGCCCCGCACCGGCGTGCAGTACGGGATTTTGGGCTTCGCGACGCCCCAAACCTGGCAGCTTCCGCCGGCAGGTCCCAGCGGCTCAAGCTGCCCCGCCACTGCAACGAGCACCGACGCCTACGTGTGCAGCCTGGTCTATCAGGACATCCTCGGAGTGCTGAGCAACGCCACCGGGGCCACGGTACGGGTGTGCAGTTCCACCGTTGGACTGGTGAATCCGGGTGGCAGCAGCGAGCGGACGAGTTGCCGGACGTTCGGGAGCGGGACGATCACGACCAATCCCGCGTCCGACCCGGAGGCTCCTTACTTCAAATTGGCGCGCGTCGACGTGCAGTATTCGGTCACGCCGATCATTCCGGCATTCCAACTGCCGACGCCCGCCGGGCCGATCTCGCTGACCATCGTGCCCGACCTGAATTTCCGCCGCCAGGTTTCGATGCGGGAGATGAACTGATGGCTTGGCCGGGCACAATCCGCAGCCTCCCGGGTCGCCGGCCGCGAGGCGATCGCGGCGCCGTGCAGATCGAGTTCATTCTTTCGTTCCTGGTTACGATCTTCATCATGTTCGCCATGTGGGAACTGATCATGATCGTGCACACGATGAACGTTCTATCCGACGCCGCCAAGGAAGGCGTGCGCTGCGCCATCGTGAGCGGCCGGAGCTGCGACACGATTCCCCCCGGCTGCCCCTTCGGATCGGACAAGATCAAGTGCCACGTGTGGTCGTACGCGCGGCTGTCGTTTCACGACATGTCGGGCATGACCATTACCATGACGCCTTCCACCATTCCGGCGCCGGGCGAGCGCGTGCGCGTTGTGGTCAGTTACCCGTTTATTCCCTTCACGGCGCTTCCCTTCAATCCGACTATCCCGGCGGCGGCCGAAGGCAAGGTGGTTTTCTGAGGCGGAGAGGCCCTTATGCGAAGTCGTCTAACAGAGCGGAACGCTCGCTGGCGCAAGGACGCCGGCCAGGTCACCATTTTTGTGGTGATCGCCATGGCAATCTTCATGCTTGGGTTCGTGGGCTTTGCCGTGGACATGACGAACCTCTGGTTCCACCGCCAGATGGCGCAGGGGGCGGCGGATGCGGCCTGCCAGGCGGGGATTATGAATGTCCTCGTGCCCACGCCCACCCGGGGATTCACGCCCGGTACGTCCTTCAACTGCTCCGGCTCGCCCAGCGCCACGCCGTGCCGCTATGCGGCGCTGAACGGCTATAACGGAGCCGGGCTGGTGGCCGGGGCGCCCTCGAATTCCGTCGAAGTGAGTTTTCCCGGGACTGTCGCGCCCGGTGTGGATCCGACGCTGTTGCCCCCCTCGGGGCTGGCACCTTTTCCGTATTTGCAGGTAGTGGTCACGGACCGGGTCCAGCAGACTTTCTCGCCCCTGATTACCGGTCGGGCCACGGCGGACGTGCGGGCCGCCGCCACCTGCGGGCTGACGCTCTCCAAGGCGCCGGTCCCCATCATCGTCCTCCATCCGGCCTGCCCGCATTCGTTCGAAGTCAGCGGCAGCGCCACGCTCAAGATCGTGGGAGGCCCCACGCGCAGCGTGCAGGTGAATTCGATGAACTCAACCTGCGCGGCGGCCACCGCGCCTTCCGGGTGCGAGGGCAATGCCAACATTGATTTGAGTGAGGGCGGGCCGAATTTCACAGGCAGCCAATTCGGTGTTTTCGGCGCGCCGAGCACCGCGTCCCCGGGTTTCCAGGCGGGAACCACAGGAAGCTGGTCCAATACCGCGCCGATCTCGGATCCATTCATTTCCACCCCGCCGCCCAGCATGCCCGCCAACCCCGCGCCCGCACCCCAAATGGTCGCCTACGGACAGTATGGCTGCCCCGACAGAACGGGTGCCAATGGAACTCCCTGCGGCAACATCCGCTCGGCACTAGGATCAGGGTGCTGCCTTTACCAGCCCGGTCTTTATGACAGCGCCATTTCCGTCAAGGGATACACTGCGATATTCGCCCCGGGCGTTTACTATATTCGCCCGGCGAGCAATGCTTTCGACTCCGCCAACTGCGGGACGCCGGGCAGTGGGTGCGGCTCCAATCCCACGGGCCAGTGTTATTACGGTTTTTCGGTTGACAGCAACGGCATCGTTCGGCCTGCGACCAACGATGCTCCGGGCAGTGACGGAAGCAATGGGACCATGTTTTACCTGTCCGGCACCGGGGCGGGGGCGCGCCCTTATGGCTCGGTTTTCTTCGGCGCCAATGCCGGGAACCCGGGCGGGCGGACGGTGGACAACTACAGCACCGTCAACGCTTCATGTGACGGAACCCTCCCCGACCCCAGAATCAATATGCCGGCTACGGTTCCTGGAAACATTCTGGTTGGCCAATGCACCGGCGGAGGCACATACCTCGGCGCGCCGAGCACCGACGTCCCTGGCAACATCCGCGGTCTCCTCTTCTTCGGTGACCGCGACAACGGAACTAGCGGTACCTGGCGCAATGGCCAGCCCAGCATGTCGGGCGGCGGCGGCCTGCTCCTGTCGGGAAGCTTGTATTTCACCAACTGCCCGGGCTGGCCCAATTGCTCGCCACCTCCCGCCGGCTATAACGCGTTTCTGGAAATGCGCGGCAACCCCGGTTCGGGAACCTACGTCCTCGGCAATATCACAACGGATCAGCTCATCGAGGCCGGCAACGGTGCGATCGCTATGCAACTGAATCCCAACGCCGTCTATTACATCCTGAAGGCGACGTTGGTACAGTAGAGGCGGCTTGACGCCGCCATAAGGAGAGGGTGGCGGGATGAACCCGCCGCTACAACCGCAAAGGCAGCCGGGTCCAGGCCGGCTCGCCGGGGCGCCAGAGAAGTGAGATGAGACGTTGGCTGAGAGCAAGAATCCGCAGGAATTCCCGCCGTTTGAACTCCTGAAGCCTCGCACTTCCCTGCGCGAGTTCGGGGAAAACCTCCGGGTGGTGCTGGGGCTGGGCCCCCGGCCCAAGTATCGCATTCCCCTCACACCGGAAATTGACGCGCTGACGGAAGCCACGCGCGAGCCTTTCCCCGTGCGCGGGTTTCTCTATTCCTGTCTCCTCCACGAGGTCGTTCTGATTCTGCTGATTATGCTGCCGCCGCTGGTTCCGGCGCAGCGCAAGCGGTTCGAGTTCGACCGCTGGCTGCCGCTCGACACGCACCTGACGTTCAATTTCCCTCGCCTCGAACCGCCCAGGCAGGAAGGCGGGCACGAGGGCGGCGGCAAGCCCGGCGGGAAATCCGGCGGCGGTTCGCCGGAAGCCGGAGCCGATTCGCCCGCGCCCGCTCCCAAGGAAGGGGGGCTGGTTTATCCGGCGCCCATCGAGGCGGTATCGAATCCGCCTAATCCGACCAATCGCATTCAAACCATCCTGCAGCCCGATCTGCCCAATCCGCCGGAGATCAAGACTCCGATTCCGCTGCCCAACGTGGTGCTGGTGAAGCGCGGGGCTCCGGCGCCGCCGCCCCTGCTGCCCAAGCCGCCGACGGTCGAGCCAATAGTGATTCAGGAACCCAAGCTGACTCTGCCGCCCAATATCGCCAAACTGCTGCCCAAGTCGCTGCGCTCTTCGCCGCCGACTGTGACGCCCCAGGTGAAGGAGGTCCCGGCCGAAGAACTTCCTCCGGCGCCGGCGCTGGCGATGGCCAGCCCTTCGCCCGACTCGATGAAGCTGCTGAGAAAATCCGCCGCGCCGCCGCCGCTGGTGCCCAAGGTCAACGTGGTGGCCTCGTCCGATCCGGCGGTCGAAGCTCCCCAGCTTCCCATCGAGGCCCGCGCCCCCGGCATGCCCACTTATGACCGTGGCGTGAAGGCTCCGCCGCCACCCGTCATCCCCAAGGTGGATATTCCGAACGGCGTGGCGGGCGGCACCGGGAACGTTCCGGGCGCGCCGGTTCTTTCCGCGCAGGCGCTGGCCTCCGGCATGCCCGGTGGATCACTTCCGGGCGGCGACCCGCGCGGACGCGGCTCGGTTCCTCCGCTGCTTCCCAAAGGCGACGGAGTCGGCACGGCTGGGGCGGCGGGCGGCACGGCGGATGCCACTTCGGCAGCCCCCAATCTGTCGCTGCCGCCGGGTTCCGGCGGACAGGATGACCGTAACCTCCTCGTTCTGAGTCCTATTCCCGGTTCGGGCGGCTCGATCCCGTTCGGCGAAGCGCGCGGCCAGTTCGCGATGGGTCCCAATCCGAACCTGCGGGGCGTTCCCGGCCTGCCGCCGGGTCGGCCCGACGGCATCGAAGGCGGCACCGGTACCGGCCCGGGTGATTCGAAAGGCACGGGCCGCGGCGGGGCCGGCTCAGGAGGCTCAGGCACAGGCGGAACTGGTCCGGGCGCGGGTGGCGGGGGCGGTGGAACCGGTACCGGGACCGGCCCCGGGGTCGGCAGCGGCGTCGGGCCCGGCAGCGGGACCGGCGAAGGCTCCGGCACGGGGACCGGCAAGGGGCCGGGCGAGAACGGCACGGGCGGCGGCGGGACCGGGGCGGGAACTGGAACGGGCAAAGGCAGTGGTCCGGGGCAGGGCACCGGCCAGGGTTCTGGCCCCGGCACGGGCTCAGGTTTCGGCTCCGGGTCAGGAACGGGCTCGAGCCCCTTCCAGGGAATCTACATCGCGGGTCTGGTCGGGAATAAAGGCAGCGCAGCGGGTGGCCAGGGGGGCGTCCGTCACAATGTCCCGCCGAGCGGCAAGACGTCCTACGGCATGACCATCGTTTCCACCGCAGCAAGCGGCGGCGGCCTGCGCGACTACGGCATCTTCCGTAACGAAGTGGTCTCCACCGTCTATATCGAGATGACCCATTCGCCGGAGCCGGCGCCTTCCTGGACGCTCCAGTATGCGCTGCTGCAAAAGGACCCCAATATGGCGCCCGAAACCCTGGTCGGACCCTTCCCCATCGACAAGGAAAAACCCGAGTTCCCGCGCGAAGTGGTGGCCAGAAATATCGGACGTCTCATCGTGGTCTACGCCGAAATCAACGTCGAAGGCAAAGTGGAGAATACCCGCATCATTCAGAGTCCGAACCCGCTGCTCAATTCCCCGCTGCTCGAAGCCCTGGCCAAGTGGGCCTTCCGCCCGGCCGAGTCCAACGGGCAGCCCGTCGCCGTCAAGGCGCTGCTCGGCATCCCCTTATCGCTCCCTCCCAGCTGAGGACTGTTGCAAGATACCGACGACCCGGGCGCCGACGCCTGACGCCAGGCAGGTCCCCACCAGCGCTCTGCGGCGCTGAGAACCTGCCGGCCGGCACCAGTGCAGCGCCTTGGCAAGGGGCGGCGTGACGCCGTAAGGGAATCCTCGTTCGGCCCGCCCGAACTTGAGAAGTATGCTAGCCCATAAATAGTTCGACGGGCGGCCCTCGCGGTTCTCGCCACAGGGACATGCGTCAAACCCGAAATCGCGGAACGAAGCCACGATGTCGTTGAAAACAAAGGAATCGGGCCCAAAAGAAGCGCCGAAAGCACCCTCTTGTGCCCCGGGGACAATTTCTGTAAGCTCGTGCCGTACCGATGTTGGGAACAGGTCGCTCCGTAGGGCAAAGCCAACATGCCACTGGCAATCCAGGAAACGAAAGATGGCCCGGTTGTCGTCCTGACGCTCCAGGGGACGCTCGAAATCGGCAAGGACACCGAGCGCCTGCAGGAGATCGTCCAGGGCCATTTGCAGAACGGCGACATCCTGTTCCTGGTTGATCTGGCCGGGGTGCGCTACATTGACAGTTCCGGCATCACGGCGCTGATCAAGATCCATACCGCATCCAAAAATGCGGGCGGCGCCATGAAGCTGCTGCGCCTGACGCAGCGGGTGCACGACGTCCTGCAAATCACCCGGCTGAGTTCGGTGTTCGAAATCTACAACGACCCGGCCAAGGCAATGAGTTCTTTCGCCGCCGGCGGGAACGAGAAGAAGCTCCGTTCCTGAAGCGCCGCCCTCTGACGCGCTATGTACGAAGACTTCGACGACGGACGATCCGGCGAGGCTGAAAACGCCAGGAAGGAAGTGCGGTGGAACATTCCGGTGCCGGTGGTGGTGCGCGGCACATTCGCCGACGGGACGCAGTTTGAGGACGAGGGCGTGACGGAAGACGCCAGCCTCTCGGGAATGGCCATCTTCCTTCCCATGCCGGTGAAGACCGGCGCGCGGCTGGAGATCACGGTGCGCGAGGAGGACTTCCACTCCTCCGCTGTGGTCACCGAGGGCCGCGCCATGGGCCCCAACCTGCACCGCGTCCGCGTGCGGTTTGAGGGCGGGCAGAAGTACGACCGCCGCCGGGCGCGCCGCCGGTACCTCTACGACGCCTCCTCGTCCAGCTGGCCTGGTTATGTAGAGGATAATATCTACTATAATACAAAGCACGAGGCCTTCGGCCGGCTGGAGGGCAACCGGGTGGTCTCGCTCGACGACGGCCAGACGATGTTCGTCCGCCGGGGCGACTCCTTCTACGACCTGCGCAACAATTACGTGGGCAAACTGATCTGAACCGGGATCGCAGCTAGCGTTTCCGCGGGCGGGGCGGGGAGCGTCTGCGGGCGGGGGCCGGTCGCGGCGGGATATCGAGTTGGAGGCCCTCGCGCGCCGCGAGGGTGGCGGGAAACTGCTGGCGGGCCTGGCGGACGAGGCGATCAACCTGGCGGTCGTCACGGTCCGGGTCATGGTGGGTGAGCACCAGTTGTCCGACGCCCGCCTGGCGCGCGATGCGAACGCCTTCCTCCCAGGTACTGTGACCCCAGCCTTTCTTCTCGCGTTCGTATTCGTCCGGGGTGTACTGGGCGTCATAAACGAAGACGTCGGCCCCGCGCGCGATGCGCCGCACGTTCTCGTCGTGCACGGTCGAGCCGTGTTCGTGGTCGGTAGCGAAGACGAACGTCCCGCCGTCCGCCTCCACCCGGTAGGCGACACAGCCCTGGGGATGATGCAGTTGCGCGGAGCTGATTACGGCCCCTTGGATATCGACCGGTTCCGTCCCGATGTCGTAGAAGTTCCGCACCGCTCCCATGATGCTCATATTCACCGGGAAGTAGGGCGAGACCATCTGGCCCTCCACCGCCCCCTGCAGCTCCTCCGCCTTGAGCGACACGGAATGAAAAAAGAAGGCATTCCCTTTCTTGTAAAGGGGTGTGAAGAAAGGAATCCCCTGGATGTGATCCCAGTGGAAGTGGGTGAGGAAGATATAGCCGACGATGGGCTGGGAGCCAAATGCAGCGCTCAGGCTCTTGCCCAGGGCCCGCAGGCCGCTGCCGCAATCAAAGATGAGCAGCGTGCCGTTGGCCAGCCGCAGTTCAACACAGGTGGTGTTGCCGCCGTAGCGCGCGTTGGCGGGCTCCGGCGTGGGCGTGGATCCGCGGGCTCCCCAGATTCTCAGCTTCAATCAGCTCTCCCGGCGAAGCGCGCGTCGGGCGGCTTCGCGGCCGTTCAGCGGCTAGCGCGAAGGAATCAAAACCTGCCGCACGTTCCCCTTGGAGTCTTTTTCCAGCACGACCTGGCCGGCCGGCCTCAACTCGCGCGTGACCGCGCCGCGCTCTTTCACCGAAACGACGCGGCGCACCGTTCCATCGGGAGCCGTGGATTCCTCTTCCACCTTCTCCTCGACCGTCTTGGATTCGCCAGGCGTGATGCTGCGCGTGGCCCCCTGGCCCGTCAGGTCGGATTCGGTGATTGATTTGCGCGTCACCTTGCCGTCCGCCGATTTGGCCTCGACCGTGCGGCGGCGCTCGACGAGGAAGAACTTGGGGTTGTGCGTGTCCTGCGGGTCGCGGCGCCGCAAATTCACCTCGGTAGTTTCCCGGCCGTCTTCGAGGCGAGTGGATTCCTCGCGCACCTCGTAATCGGACAACTCGCCATAGGCATTCGGCCGCTGGCGCACCGAACGCGACGCCTTCCCCGCTTCCGTCAGGTTTTCCGAGGTGATGGTTCGGTCCACCACTTTCCAATCGCCCGCCAGCGTCCGCTCGCGGACCTCCCGGATGCTCTTCCGCGCCTTCTCTTCCCCCGTCTCGGAGATCTGTTCTTTGCGTAGCGGCGCCCATTTGCCGGACGCATCCGGCCTCAAGGTTTCTCGTTCGGTCGTCGTCGCGTCGCCGCTTTGGCGGACCTTCTCGCGGATGATCTCGATGGGCATCATGCGGCCGGCGCCATCAGGATTCCTCAGAATATACTCGCGCACGATGCTGCCATCGGGCAGCTTGCGGGTGCGGGTCTCATTCTCGAAGAGCACCCGTCTGTCGCCGGGGTAGCCGGAGGCGCGCACGCGCCGCGTCTCGATTTCGCCGTCGGCGGTCTTCTTCTTCTCGATTTCCTCTGTCCGGCTGTAACCAAGCGTCCCGTTCTGTTCGGTAATCGTCTGGCGCGATTTCTCCTCGGAGGGTTCGGCTTCCTGCTGCTCGTCGTCCGGCACGGCTGCAATCTCGCCCTGGGCGGACTGCGGCGTCTCTTCCGCGTTGGGCTTCTTCTCCGCGCCGGCGGTTTCGGCGGAGGCCGTTTCTTCTGGCGGCGGGGCGGCGAGGACGGGCCAGACCGTCAGGCTCGCACAGACCACCCACAGGGCCAGCGTCAGCTGCACGCTTCCCCTCTCCCGGTCCGATATTGGTGCCATTGCAGCTCTCCTCCGCGCCTTCCGCGTCGCCCTGCAGGACGCCATCCCCACAACGTTCTCCGTCGGTTCTCGCCTACGGAGGGTTATAGCACACATCGCGGGAGGACTCCAACGGCGTTGACATTGCTGTTGAGTTCGGCGGGCGCCGGCGTCAAAATGGGAGAGATTCATCAAGGGGAACGGGGAGGACTCCATGAGAAAGATCGCGGCAGGGCTGCTGGCGGCAGCCTTGATGGCGCCGCTAGCCGGTGCTCAAGAAAGGGAACGGCAACGTCTGGAAGATTGCGGGACGGTGCTGGAGGAAATCTTCAATATTCCCGACAGCATTCCCCAGGAGCTGCTCGATATGGCCGAATGCGTGATCGTGCTGCCTTCGGTGAAGAAGGCGGCGCTGGGGATTGGCGGCAGCTTTGGGCGCGGGGCCATCACCTGCCGCACCAGCAAGGAGTTCGGCGGCCCCTGGAGCGCTCCCGCCATGTTCGCGCTGGAGGGCGCCAACATCGGGCTGCAACTCGGGGGCCAGGAAACAGACTACGTTCTGCTGGTCATGAATACAAAGGGCGCCGACTCCATTTTGGGCAGCAAGGTGAAACTGGGCGTGGACGCTTCCGCCGTCGCCGGGCCCAAGGGGCGCACCGCTGCGGCGCAGACCGATATCGTCATGAAGGCGGAGATTCTCTCCTACTCGCGCTCGCGCGGCGCCTTCGCCGGCGTGGCGCTTGAGGGCGGCACGCTGCGCTCCGACGCCGGGGCCAATAAGAATCTCTACGGGCGGAAAATTTCCGCTCGCCGCATCGTGCGCGAGGGCGCTGTTCAAACTCCGGCGGCGGCCCGCAAGATGATTGATCTGCTGAACCGCAAGTCGCCGCGCAACATGTCGGCAGACTGAGGAGGAGCCGCCGGGTCCATCGCCGGGCACCCCCTCCCTCGGAGTTTCCGAGGTTGGGGCGCTCCCCTGTCCTCCACTAACCAATATCAGCCATGCACCCAGCGCCAGCGTGGGGCGCGCCGCCAGCCCCAGCCTCGGAATTGCGCCGCGAAACCTGACTCGATAAATCATGTTGGGTGAAGTCCTCCAAGGGTCAGGACGAAGATAACCGCTGCCGGCCGGCGGAGGGCGCTTCGACGGCCCCTCGACACAGGTCAGGCGCGCGACAGCGCGGCGAGTTCGTTGGCGCGACGGATGATTTCGGCGCGGTCCATGAAGCGATACTTTTCCGGCAGGAGGCCTTTGCTGGTGCACTCCAGAACGGCGGCCAGAACCTGCAATTCGATCTCGGTAGGGTAGGACGGAGGAATGAAATCTTCGAGCGCGGCCTTGATATCGTCCACGTCCACGGCGGCGTCGTTTTCGAGGGCGCTTTTCATGCGGGCCCGAATCAGCACGGCTTCGATATCCGCGCCCGACAAACCCTTCGAGTGCTCCAGGAAGAACTTCTCCGCCTCGGGCGAGTTTACCTGCGTGCCGGTCTTCTTCTGCATGGCGCGCAGCAGCGCCAGGCGCTCCTCTTCGGTTTCGGGATAGAAGAGGGCGATGTGCTCTTCGGCGCGCCCCTGGCGCTTCAAATCCACGGGCAGCAGATCGGGCCGGCAAGTGAGCAGAAACCAGATGACCTTACCCCGCAGCTCGGTGTTGCCCATGAACTGGGCAATCTGCGCGAAGACGCGATTGGAGACACCGCTGTCGCCGGAACTCGAGCGGTCGCCCAGTTGCGCGTCGGCCTCGTCCACCACCACCGCGATGGGACTCATGGCCTTGAGCAGATTCAGCACGCGCTCGAGGTTCCCCTCCGTCTGCCCTTGCCACATGCTGCGGAAATTCTTGAGCATCACGGCGGGGATTCCCACTTCGCCCGCGAAGCAATTCGTGAGGAAGGTCTTGCCGGTTCCCACCGGGCCGCAAATGACATAGCCCATGGGCAGGACTTCCGTTCTGCCGGCGCGAATGGCCGCGGCAGCGTTCATCAATTTCTTTTTCGCGGCGTCATTGCCCGCCACCATCGACATATCGAAGCGGCTCTCGACGAATTCCAGCAGCCCGCCCGACTCGGCCTCGATCAAATCCTTCTTGCGCCGCGCCAGGTATTTCTGGGTCAGCGGCTGGCGGTTCTGCACCGAGTGCGAAATCAGCGTCTGAAGCTGGACTCTCTTCAAGCCTGCGCCCAGCTTGGCGAGCGTGAGGTCGTCCACGTCCGAGCCTTCCGGCAACGGGGTGGCCTTCAACTGCGCGCGGATAAATTCGGTCCGCTCGCTTTCGTCGGGCAGCGGAATCGCAATGCTGGCCACGCCGGGATGCTGCACGAGGCCCTGATGGAGCTCAACCAGATTTTCCGCGATCAGGCAAAGGGTCACGTCGGCCCGCAGGAATGCCGGATTGTTGGCCCAGCGCTTGAGGATGACGAGCGCGTTCCGGTCCTCGGCCGACATGCCGGAGACCTCCGCGGCGGGGGCAATGGTTTCCGCGTAATCGATGATGAGCGCGATCTTCTTCCCTTCCGCAATGCGCACGCGGAGATAGCTGTCGAGCAGGTTCAGTACCCCGTCGGTATTGCGCGGCAGGCCGGCAGAATAATTCGTGCCATGGAAGGAGTCGTAGCCGGCAAGCGCCCGGCGGAAATCCGCCTGCATGTCGGGCTGGGCGAAGGAGAGCCCGCCGCCGCGATCGTAGGTCAGGATGATGTCGCGTTGCGCAAACAGTCCCTGATACAGGAATCGCTGGAGCGGCAGGAATTCAACCGTGCCATTGCGCTGGAGGGGGACCACGTCGCGCACGTTGCCGTGGATGACGAACATGGCCAGCGTGCGCGAGTAGTATTTTTCGGAAAGCTGCTGCGCCCAGGGCGGCATGCCTTCCAGGGTAACGCGAGTGGCTGGCGGGACGCTCATTTCAATTTCTGACTCGCTGGCGCGGACTGGCGGCGGACTCCGACTCGCCGAGCCCAGCGGGCAGCGGCCCGATGGTGTCGCTGTCGGGCGCGCCCAGCGTGAAGATGGCCTCGACCTGGCGCACGGTCTCTTCCGTCTGCTCCACGTCGTGCACCAGGTTTTCCAGCTGGTCGCTCACCTGCTGGGGGTCGCGCATGGTGACGGACTGGTCGCGGATCAACTGCAGGATGTCCTCAATGGCCGCCAGTTGTGCGTCCACCACCTTTTGATTCTCCCGAACCTTCTCAAACTTATCCAGGCGCTTGCCCAGAATCTCGATGCGCTTGGCGTTGATCTCCTGCACGCGCGGCGGATCGGTCTTCATCGCTTCCTCGAGCTTGGCGATGTCGCGCCTGATGGCGGCCGCATCGGTGATCCGCAGGTATTCGGCCGACTGCCGGCCGGCGTACAACAGGCGCAGATAGGCCTGCAACAAGCCCTGAAGCTTCTGCTCCATCTGTTCCAGGAACATCTGCGAGGTGGACGAGAGGCGCGAGTAGTTGGTGCGGATGGCGCGGCAGATGGCGTCGAGCGCGGTGTAGCGGCTGCGCATTTCCGGCGGAAGCTCCATGAACATGGTGGTCAGCTGGATTTCGCGCCGGCGCTTTTCCGCCGCGTACACCTTGGACCGAATCAGACGCCGAAAGGCGCTGGAGCGCGGCACCAGGCTCAGGTAGATGAGTTCCAACCCCGCCGCCAGCACCAGGGGAAGACCGGTGCCCGAAACCAGCGCGAAGGCGGCGGCGCCCGCCAGGCCAATCCAGTTGTACTGCCACTTCAGCGCTTCCTTGACGAAGTCGATCTTGTCCAGGCCAAGTTCACGCGCCTCCTCGGAGACCACGTCGCGCAGGGTTTCGCCCAGACGGGGGGAACTTCCGGGTTGGGAACCATCCTGGGGCATCAGATGCTCACGCGGACCTGGCCGCGGCCGGGAGCGCGCCGCAGCGAAGCCAGCACTTCATCCTGCAATTCGCGGAAACGTCTTTCTTGTTTCAACGACGGCTCGCGCGGCCGCCCGAAGGGAACCGGGAGGTCCTCCACCACCGTGCCCGGGCGCGCGCTCATGACAAAAATCCGGTCGGCGAGATAGACCGCTTCTTCCACATCGTGCGTCACAAAGAGCACGGTGCACGCCGTCTCGGTCCAGATACGCAGCAGCAGTTCCTGCATGTCGCCTCGCGTCTGGGCATCCAGCGCGCCGAAGGGCTCGTCCATCAGGATGATCTGCGGCCTCACGGCCAGCGTGCGGGCAATCGCCAGGCGCTGTTGCATGCCGCCCGACAGCGTGTCGGGATACGCCCGGGCAAATGTCGTCAGGCCCGTCGCTTCCAGCAGATGTTTGATGGTCTTCGCCTGCTCGGCAGCAGGCACGCCGTTGATCTTCATGCCGTAGGCGATGTTATCCGCCACGGAGAGCCAGGGGAAGGACGTATATTTCTGAAAAACCATGCCGCGATCGCGTCCCGGTCCGGTCACCGGTTTGCCGTTCACCAGCACCTGGCCTTTGTCCGGCCGATCCAGCCCCGCCACCATGCGAAGAATCGTCGATTTGCCGCAGCCCGAAGGTCCCAGAATTACCCGGAACTCACCCACATCACGCCCGTCGGAGGTGTAGGCGTCCTCGACCTCCAGGTTGACGTCGCGCAGCGCGTCCACCTTTTCACCGCGCGCCGTGACGAAAGTGCGCGAGACGTCCTTCAGCACGATTTTGACCTTATCGTCCATCACACCCGCATGTCTGTCATCCCGAGGAGCCGAAGGCGACGAGGAATCTCGCACTGCTTCTGTTTCCAGGGCGAGATTCCTCGCTTCGCTCGGAATCACAATCTTGATTTCAAGAGCATCCGGCTCTTTGCAGGCAAGATGCCTGCACGTCCGGCCCTGGGACCGCAGCCGTCCCGGCTGCTTGCAGGCAAGATGCCTCCGCCCCCCGGGCTAATGTCCCGCCGCAGCGGGAGTCTCCGAGACGCGCTGCGCTGCTTGCCGCCACGGGAAGAGTTGCTTCTCCAGTACGGTTAGCAGGAAACGGAACAGGAACGCCGCCACGCCGATGGCGATGATGCCGGCATAGACGCGCTCGAAGTCCAGGACTTTGCGCGCCGCTTCCACCATGTATCCGACGCCTTTGCGCGAGTTCACCATCTCCGCCAGAATGACGTAGGTCCACCCAATATCATAGAGGATGCGAAACGATCCGAAGATCCCCGGGAATGACGCCCGGAACATCAGCCACAGCACCTGGTGACGTTTGGCACCCAGTGTGTAGGCCGTTTCCAGCAGGCTGTTATCCACTTTGTTGACTTCCTCCACCACCACCGCGAGGAGGTAAAAGAACATGCCAAACCAGAGGAAACCCACCTTCATGGTTTCTTCCATGCCCAAAAGCGCAATGAAGGCCGGCACAAAGGCCGTAATCGGCATGGAGCGCATGGGCGCGGCGATGGGATTCACCAGTTCGTGCAGCCAGCGGAAGCTGGCCATCAGCAGGCCGAGCGGGACGGCAATGGCCACGCACCACAGGAAGGCCTGGGCGATGCGCCACCAGCTCATGAAAACGTTGCCCAGCAAGTTGTACTCGGACCACAGTCGGCCGAGCGCTTTGACGACGCCTTCTGGAGGGGGAAGCGTGAAGGCCGGCAGCAGCTTCCAGTGCGTCAGCACGAACCAGACACTCATCACCGCGCCCCAGCTCACGAAGGCGAGCGCCACCCGCGCGCGCGGCGAAACCTCCCTGCGAATTGCGAAGAGATCAGCCATGCTTTGCCGTTCCCCTACTGCGCGGCAGGATTGGGATAAACCTTGATGTCGGTTCGCCGGTTCTTTTCGCGCCCCTCGGGAGTATTATTGGTGTCAATCGGGTTGTCCGGTCCATTGCCTTTCGTCCGCATCCGCGACGCGGGATAGCCGTATTTCTGCATCAGGTAATTCTTCACGGCATCGGCGCGCTGCTTCGAGAGCTCCACGTTGTAGGCGTGCGAGCCAGTGGAATCAGTATTGCCTTCAATATCCACCACCGTGTTTTCGTAAGCCCGCATGAAACTGCCAATCTCATCCACGATGGCGCGCGAGTCCACGCTCATGTTGGCCGAACCCGTATCGAAGTAGATGGACCGTCGCTGCGTGGCGATGGGCGTGGCGCCGGGCGACGGCGGTTTGTATTCCACCGGCGGCTCGCTCGACGCGCTGGAGAACTTGCCGGAGAGCGCCGCGATGTAGCGCCGGTCCACGCTCTCCTCGGCGTTGGCCACGCGCTTGATCAGGCGCTCCTCGCGGTACATCTCCTGCGCCATCTTGAAGATGTTGGCGTAGTCGGAATCCGAGCCGCTCCGCCCGAAGAAGGCCACGTTGTCGGCATAGTCGGCCAGGCGCACCCCTTCCAGCATCGTCTTGGCCAAATCGGATGGGATATTGAAGTCCTTGATTGTTCCGATGAGGTTATAAGCGCGGGACGGTTGAGCCTTGATAAACTCGACGCCTTCCAGCCAGCCCTCGGCAAACTGCACCACCGTCTGCGGATTCCGTGCGGCGAAGCTGTCGCTCACCACTAGAATATCGGCGATCAGGCGATTGGCAATGCGCGTGTCGTAAATCTTTTTCGAGCCGGGCCGCTTGGCCACGGCGTCGCTCATGTCGGGGTCCCAGGCCACCGCGGCTTCCACCTTCTGCTGGGCGAAAAGGGTCGCCGGCTCGATGCCGTCCTTGGTATGAACGGCCTTGGCGAAGATCTCGTTGCGCTGCTCGGTGCCCAGGCCGGAACTCTTCAGACCGTTCCAGAGCAGGAAGTGCGAAGGCGTGTAGGGAGCGAAGGCAATCGTCTTCCCCGCCAAATCTTCGATGCTGTTGATTCCCTGCCGGCCGATGACGCCGTCGGCCCCGCGCGACCAGTCCACCATGAAGAAGGCGCGCGCGCCCACGCCCTTGTCCGAGAACTGCCCGAAGTCCTTGGCCCAGACGTCGGTGGTGGTCAGCATCATGTCCACGTTGCCCGTGGCCAGCGCCGCCGCGCCTTCCGTCCAATCGTCAATAATCTTGAAGGAGACCTTGAGCCCCTTCTTCGCATAAATCGAGTCGGGCACCGTATCCAGCCCGCCGTTGGCCACCAAGCCGCCCACGCAACCCACCCAAATGTTGACGCGGACATTGACGTTCTGGGTCTCGGCGGCGCCGGACGAGGGGAGGTCGAGCGGCTTCGAGGTGTCAATCTTCTCCGCGCTCCCCCTCGTCGCGGATTTCCCGCCCGTCCATCGGCTCAGATCGATAACCCCATACTTGTGCAGGCTGTATCCCACCAGCGCCACACCGATCAGGAAGATCAGAATCCAACCGCCCTTTTCAATTCTCACGGCCATGATGGTTTACCTCGCGTTGTCCGGTCAGGACGTCTTTTCGGCGTCTTTCACGCCCATTGTCTTCTCCGCGGGCGCGCCCGCTTCGGGAGAGATCAGGCCCATTTCCGCCTTAAACTGCTTGACCAGTTCGGCGGCGCGCATCTTTTCGGCTTCTTCCTCGATCTTGAACTTCTCCTGGTCCACGTTGTCGAGCGCCATCTCCATGCGCGCTTCGTTCACCGCGGTTTGCTGCTCGATCTTGGTCACCATTTCGTCGTGCGTCTGGCTGATGCCCGCCACCTCGAACTGCTCCATGGCGTCGGCCACCTTCTTCTGCCACTGCGAGCGGCGATAGTCGCGGATGGCGTTCATCGCCTCGCGCGTCTTGCGCTCCTTCTCACGCAGGAAGGCCTGTTTCACGTTATTCGCCTTCTCGTAAGCGGCGCGCGCCGTGGCCAGCTGGCCCTGGGTGCGGGCCAGCGCGCTGCGCGTCTGCTCGAGCTGAATGGCATAATTGCCGGCGATATCGTCGCGCCCGTTCTGAATCGCCGCCTTGACCTTTCCGGCTAATTCCGCCACCTCGGCCTTGTATTTGGCCTCTTCCTTCTCCAGCAGCGTCACGTTGGCCTTCACCATGGCGATGCTCTCGTTCATGGCCGGGACCTGGTCGTTCATATCGCGGATGTTCTGCTCCAGGATGATCTCCGGGTTCTCTGCCGCCGAGACGAAGAAGCCCACGAAGGATCGAATCATGCGAGTGAATCGTTGCCACATAACCTGCTCCTCTCTAGCTTCCGGCGCCTTCCGGACCGGCAGGCGGCGCGGGCGCCGGGCGCGACGCGGCTCCGGTGGTAATCGGATTGGGTGAGGTGAAGTGCGATACGGCGTCGGCAATCTTCTGTTCTTCCTGCTGCTTCCTCAGGCGCCATTCGGCGAAGCGTTCCTTCTCGCGCGCCACCGCGTCGTTGTTCTTGCGAATCTTGGCTTCGTACTCCGCCTTCAGGCGGTCCAGTTCCGCCTGAAGCTGGCGGTTTTCTTCGCTCTTCTTGCGCTCCAGGTCCGTGAGGCCTTTTTCCTGCACCAGCTCGTAGGTGTCGAGGGCCTTGTCGCGCCGTATGGCGTCCTGGATCACTTCCTGAATCTTGACGCCCGCGGCGTCCAGCGCCACCAGGATGGTGCTGCGCTTCACCGTGGGCGCCATATCGCGGATGTGCTCGTTGTTGAGCATCTCGGCGACTTTCAGAATGGTGTAGCCGTGCGGCGGGACGGGAATCTCCGCCGCCTTGTAGATTTCGTCAAAGGAAGCTGCCGCCGCCACCGCCGAAGCGAACTTTGACTCGGAGGGAGACGGCACGGTCGCCGCAATCTGCGCGACCGCCTGCGCCGCGCTGGCTGCGGGCGCCGTGGCAGGCCTGCGGGGCGCCGCCGGCGGCGTCTGAGGCGTTTCAGCCTCGGCGCTCCCCGGATCATCGGTCGAAACGAAATAGTTGTACCACTTCTTTTCCATCACGCCCTCCGCCGACAAAAGTGCCCGATGTCCATCACGGAACGAACCCGGCCGGAGCTCTTTTCGAGGGACACAAACGTTTGGAAAATAAGGCACAAAGCGGCCAAAGTCAAGCATCGCCGTTCCTGGGAGCGCAGGCATCCTGCCTGCACGCGGCCGGGACGGCCGTGCCCCGGGCTAGAGCGCCAAGCGCAGCGCCTCAGCCAGTTCCTCCGCAGTCAATGCAATCGGATTGGCTTTCATGCTGCTCGCCTTCATGGCCATTGCAACGAGGGTTGGCACATCGTTCTGGCTGAGGCCATAATGCCCGAGCGGCGGAATCCTCAGGTCGGCGCAGAGTTCGCGCACCCAGTGGAAGGCGTCTTCGCCGGAGGCGGCCGGGTTCCCTGTCAGAATTTGCCCCACCTCATCGTAGCGCTTCAACGCGATTCCCGCCGGGTCCCGCGCGCGCAGGGCTTGAAGGTTTGCCCTGATGCCGGCTGGCAATAGCGCCGCGCAGACGGCTCCGTGCGGCGCGGGAAACATGCCGCCAATCGGCCCGGCGAAACCATGCACGACACCCAGGCCCGCGTTCGCCAACGAAAGCCCGCCCAGCAATGCCGCCATCGCCATGTCGGTGCGCGCTTCAAGGTCGTTGCCGTGGTGAAAGCAACGTCGCAGCGATTGTCGAACCCGGCTCAAACCCTCGCGGCAGAAAGCGTCGGTCATGGGATTAGCGCGGAGGGAGACGAACGGCTCGATCAGCTGCGTCAGCGCATCAAGTCCCGTCCTCGCCGTGACCACGGGCGGCAGGCCCAGCGTCAGTTCGGGATCAATCACCGCCAGGCGCGGCAGCATGAACGGGCTGCGCATACTGACCTTGACGCGATGCTCGGGCGAAGCCAGCACGGAATTGCGCGTGACCTCGGCGCCCGTCCCCGCCGTGGTGGGGATGGCAATGCAAGGCGCGGCGGGCACCGTGAGGGGTTGCGCGTTGCCAATTACCTCCAGGTAGTCCGACGCCTCGCCGGGATTGGTCATCAGCGCCGCCATGGCTTTGGCCGCATCAAGGGGACTTCCGCCGCCCAAGCCGATCACCAGGTCGCACCCCTGTTCTCTTCCGAAATCCGCACCGCGGCAAGCTTGGTTCACCGAAGGTTCGCCCGCGATGGGAAAGAAGAAACTCTCCACGCCCGCCTCCTGCAACTGGCGGACGAGCGGAGCAGCGCGATCGGTCGAGCGGCCCGTCACCAGCAGCGCGCGCCGGCCCATCGCCCGGGCGGCCGGCGCCACTTCGCGCACACTACCCGCTCCAAATACAATCCTGCTCGCGGTGGCGAACTCAAAGCGCATCGGCATCTACCACGCCTCATCCGCCGGAAAGACCTTGGTGTAACGCACGCGCGTGCGTTCTTCGGCCATCATCGGCTCGGCCGCCTCACGCCAGGCCGCATAGTGGGCCGTCTCCTTGTGCGCCACCGTCGCCTCCTCGGAGCGATAAACTTCCACCAGCACGAAGCGCGATGGGTCATGCGTCTGCTGTAAGACGTCGAAGCGGGACACTCCCGGCTCCTGCAGGCTGTTCCTGGCGTTTTCGATGGTAGCCTGCTTGAACGGCTCGATCATCTCCGGCTTGACCCGAATATGAACGTGTACAATCAACATGGTTGCACCTCAAGAATGTCCTTTGTAGTGCCGGGCTTCAAAGCCCGGGCGATCTCCGCTCTTCGGAGCGGGGGGCGTCAGCCCACCTGTCCGTTCTTCGGAGGGGGGCTTCGGCCCACCACCGCGCTGTTCGTAGCGGCGGGCTTCAGCCCGCCACCTGCGTGAACCACAAGATGGCGACCTGAAGGTCACCGCTACGCCGGTAACGGCGGCATCCGGCCCGCGCAGATGCTGGGGCGGGACGACTGCGCTCCCGGGGCGGCGGCGAGCACCCCACCGCTGCGGAGGGCGCATTGCCATCACCCGGCCAATGCGAATACACTGGGCTGAGGTTACAACGAATGAGGACGAAAGAGAAGGCTCCCGAGAAGCGCCGGTCCGACCGGCTCATGATTACGTTGCCCCTGGTGCTGGATGGCCGGGACAGCAAGGATCGGCCCTTCGAGCATCCCGCGCAGACGCTGACCATCAACCGTCATGGAGCGCGCATCATCACGGCGCAACCCCTGCGCGCCGGGCAGACGATCGCCGTCACCAATCTGGCCACGCGCCTGAAGGGGCGGTTTCGCGTGGTCGGCCCGGTGTCGCCCGCCACCCGCCGAGGCGGCGAGTGGGGCATCGAATGCCTCAACCCCCGTGAAGACATCTGGCGAATTCAATTCCCTCCCGCCCAGCCGGGCGATTCAAATCAGTCAAAAGCCCTGCTCGAGTGCCGCGAATGCGGTGCCGCGGCCCTGGAGCGCGTCTCGCTGGTCGAGGTTGAGGTTCTGGAAACCGCCGGAATCCTGCCGCGGCATTGCGAGAATTGCGAACGCGAAACGCGCTGGGGATTGAAGGAAGAAAAGGCGCGTCCGGCGCCCGCCACGCCGGCGCCCGGAGGCGGCGCCGAGAACCGGCGCCACCGCCGCTCCGCACTTCAACTGCCGGTGCGCATCCGCGACTACTTCGGGGGAACGGAGGTCACCCGCACCGAAAACGTCTCGAAAGGCGGGTTCTGTTTCGTCAGCGAAAAGAATCACCAAATAGGCGCCGGATTGCAGGTCGTCTTGCCGTACGACCCTTCGACGTCAAACCACATCGAGATTCGCGCCAGGGTGGTGCGCCGCCGCCCCGTGGAAGGCACCCTGCGGCAGATTTACGGAGTCCGTTACGACCGATGAACGTCTGAGGAGTCGGAGATGAACCACACCATCAGCCGGCGCGCTGTTCTGGCCGCGGTCAGCGCCGCGGCCGCCAAGGCCATCCCCTCCCTGGCTGCCTTCCAGCCGGGTTACGCACACTCTCCCGCCCAGGATCTGGAACCGCACCTCGGCCCTCCGCCGGATCGTATGAGCCACAAACGCCAGCGGGCGCTTCTCAAGGAAAATCTCGAAAAGATGCGCAAGGACGCCGCCGAAATGGCCAGCCTGGCCGCGTCCATTCAGGAAGACCTGGAACAGACGACCGAAAATGAACTGCCGCTTCGGGTCGTCTCCAAGGCGGAAAAGGTGGAAAAGCTCGCCAAGAAGATCAAGAACACCGCCAAAGGATTCTGAACCCGGTCGCCTTACTTCGTTCCCGAAATGCGCATACCGTAGAACGAGCGGTAGATGAAGATCGAAGCCACCGCAAAGAAACCGGCGGCAATCGCGTGCGACACGAATGCTCCGCTCGTCGCCGTCAGTTCGACGGCCAGTTCCACGGCCAGCAGGCCGAAGAGGGTGGTGAATTTGATAATAGGGTTCAAGGCCACCGAGGAGGTGTCCTTAAAAGGATCGCCGACGGTATCGCCCACGACCGTCGCGGCATGGAGGTCGGTGCCCTTCTCCTTGAGTTCCACCTCCACAATCTTCTTGGCATTGTCCCAGGCCGCCCCCGCGTTGGCCATGAAGATCGCCTGATACAGGCCAAACGTCGCGATCGACATCAGGTAGCCAATGAAGAAGAATGGTTCAACAAATGCGAAGGCGAGGGTGGCGAAGAACACCGCAATAAAGATGTTCAACATGCCGTTCTGAGCGTAGCGCGTACAGATTTCAACGACCTTCTTGCTGTCCTTGACAGAAGCCTTCTCCACGCCCTCCAGCTTGATATTCGCTTTGATGAATTCCACCGCGCGATAGGCCCCCGTGACCACCGCCTGCGTCGACGCCCCGGTAAACCAAAAGATGATCGCGCCCCCCGTGACCAACCCCAGAACAAACGGCGCGTGCAGCAGCGAGAGTTTGTCCACATTGGCGGTGAGCCCATGGGTCAGCGCCATGATGATGGAAAAAATCATGGTCGTGGCGCCCACTACCGCCGTGCCAATCAGCACCGGCTTGGATGTGGCCTTGAAGGTGTTTCCCGCCCCGTCGTTGGCTTCCAGCAAGTCTTTGGCCTGCCGAAACTTCACTTCGGTCCCGAACTCTCGCTTCAGTTCCTCCTCGATGTTCGGGACCTGCTCGATCAACGAGAGCTCATAGACGGATTGGGCGTTGTCGGCCACGGGACCGTAGGAATCCACCGCGATGGTGACCGGTCCCATGCCCAGGAAGCCAAATGCCACGAGGCCGAAGGCAAAGACCGGAGCCGCCAGCATGATGTTGCCCAGCCCCTGCAGACTGACATAGGAACCGATAGCCATCAGCAGCATCATGGTCAGACCCAGGTAATAGGCGGAAAAATTGCCCGCCACAAAGCCGGACAGAATGTTGAGGGATGCTCCGCCTTCCCGCGTGGAACCCACCACCTCTTTAACATGGCGGGACTCGGTGGAGGTGAAGACCTTCACCAGCTCAGGAATCAGCGCGCCCGCCAGTGTCCCGCAGGATACGATGGTGGAGAGCTTCCACCAGAGGGACGGGTCCCCGCCCAGCCGGGGAATAATGAGGTATGAAACCAGGAAAGTCAGAGCGATAGACACAAAGGAGGTGATCCAGACGAGCGTGGTCAGGGGCGCCTCGAAGTTCATCCTTTCCACGTCGCCGTACCGGGCCTTGGCCATCGCCTGATTAATAAAATAAGCGGCGGCGCTGGCCACCAACATGACGATGCGAACCACAAAGATCCAGACCAGTAACTGCACTTTGATGGCGGCATCCGGGACTCCCAGCAGGATGAAGGTGATGAGCGCGACACCGGTCACGCCGTAAGTCTCGAAGCCGTCCGCCGTCGGTCCCACCGAATCGCCCGCGTTGTCGCCCGTGCAGTCGGCAATCACACCCGGGTTGCGCGCGTCGTCTTCCTTGATCTTGAACACGATCTTCATCAGGTCGGATCCGATGTCCGCCGTCTTGGTGAAAATGCCGCCCGCGATGCGCAGCGCCGCGGCGCCCAGGGATTCGCCGATGGCGAACCCGATGAAGCAGGGGCCGGCGTAATCGCCCGGAACGAAGAGCAGAATGATCAGCATCATCAGGAGTTCGACGCTGATCAGCATCATGCCAATGCTCATGCCCGATTGAACGGGAATCTGGTAAACGGGGAACGCCTTGCCGCGCAGGCTGGCAAACGCGGTACGCGAATTGGCAAAAGTATTGACCCGGATCCCAAACCAGGCCACCGAGTAGCTGCCGGCAATACCCACCAGGCTGAAGCCGAGAATGATCAGGACCCGCAGGACCTCATACTTGAGCAAGACCCCGAAATACAGGACGATGATCGCCGCGATGAATGCCCAGAGCAGAATCAGAAACTTGCCCTGCTGAACCAGGTAAGTTTTGCAAGTCTCCCAAATCAACTGGGAGATGTCCCCCATGGCGCGGTGCACGGGCAGGTTCTTCAGATGGGAGTAAATGACAAGGCCGAACACCAGACCCAGAACGCAGAACACCAGCCCTCCCGTCAGGAGCGTGTGTCCGTCCGTGCCTATGAATTGCACCTGCGAGAAGTCCGGCAGCTTCAGGTTTGCCTCGCCGCCCCCGTGCGATTCCGACTGCTGGGCGAAGGCGCTGGCTGGCAGGAGCAGGCTCGCCGACAGCAGCCACCACCGCCTGAGGCGGGACCCCATATCTTGAGAGAAGAGACCCGTACAGAAAAATGCAGGCATGGTAATGAATGACCTCCGACAATTCTCGCTTTCGTGCCCCCGAGGCGGGTTGAGCTGGGTTCGCATCCAGCTCCGGGTCTTCGGGCAGGCCACAGGTGGGCGGAAGAGCGAAATATGAAACACAGGTTTATAGCACAGGCCAGGGATCGCGTCAAGGCAAGTGCCGTCAAATCAGGAAGATTCGAATCAATAGAAGGCTGACCGGTCTAAAAATTCCGCCTGACGAAGCTCAAATTGGGGTGCCTCCGGCGCATTGTCAGCCGATGCAGTTGGATATCCTGCAGGGCACGGTAAATCGAAACATCAACCTATTGAAAGTAAACGCTTTATTCACGGGAAGAAGACAACCTGTCGCTCACCTCGGGAGAGCGTGTTGACGTCCCGCGAGCCATCATGCTAACAACTTCCCTTCCGATTCCGACAGGAAGGCAGGGGCCCCGTGGCAAAACAAAAAGTCTTCGTCACCAGACCAATTCCTCAGCCGGCGCTCGACCGATTGGCCGGGTTCGAAGTCTCCGTGCACCCGACCGACACGGGCCTGAAGCCGCCTCAACTGGGGGAGGCCTGCCGCGAGGCCGCCGGTATGCTCGCGGTGGGCGTAAGAGTCAACGAAGAAGTTCTGAACCTGGCGCCGCACCTCAAAGTGGTCGCCAACTGCGCCGTGGGCTACGACAACGTCGACGTGGCGGCGTGCACGCGCCGCGGGATCGTGGTCACGAATACACCGGGCGTGCTCACCGACGCCACGGCCGATCTTGCCTTTGCGCTGCTGCTGGCGGTGGCGCGCCGCGTGGTGGAACTCGACAAGGCGGTGCGCGCGGGCCAGTGGCAGCGCTGGGAGTTCAGTGCCTTCTGGTCATCCGAAGTTCATCACAAGACGCTGGGTATTTGGGGATTCGGACGCATCGGCCAGGCGGTGGCGCGGCGCGCACGCGGCTTTGGAATGAAGATTCTTTACCACGCACGCCATCGCGTGGCGGAAAGCGTCGAGCGCGAGTTTGAGGCAATGTATGTGGATCGCGATACGTTGCTGCGCGAATCGGATTTTGTCAGCTTGCACGTGCCGCACGCGGCCGAAACGCAGCACCTCGTGGGGGCGAAGGAATTTGCACTGATGAAGCCCTCGGCGTTTCTGATCAACACGGCTCGCGGCAAGGTCGTGGACGAAGCGGCGCTGGTCGAGGCGCTCAAGTCGCGCCGCATCGCCGGCGCCGGTCTCGACGTCTTCGAGCACGAGCCCCACTTGCACCCGGAGTTGCCCAGGCTGGAAAACGTCGTGCTCCTGCCCCACGTGGGCAGCGCCACGGCCGAGACACGAGTGAAGATGGCCACCTGCCCCGCCGAGAAATTGCGCGCCGTCCTCGAAGGCCGCCGCGCCCCGAATGTGGTCAATCCCGAAGTCTACAAGTAAGTACAAGGCAATAGCACCTTGCGCAGCGTCCGGACTTTTCGAACTCAGCGGCTCGTTCTCGGCAGTCCTTGCCGCAGAATCCCTCAAAGGCGGAGCCTTTCACTGCCAACTCTGCA
>CAZHKT010000016.1:0-11814 GCA_964533045.1 uncultured Acidobacteriota bacterium
GAAGGCCGCCGCTACCATGGCGGATGTCCTTCGCGGTTTCGGCGGAGCGGGACGTAGCGTCGCCCTTCAGGGCGACACGGATGGGTGGCGGCCTGAAGGCCGCCGCTACGAGGTGCCCTGCGATGGAGTACTTATCTGCGATGCACCTGACTGGCGCTGGCCATTCCCGTGTCAGAAACTGGCATGTTGAACCCGCTATTCTCGGAGGCCATGAAAGGGAAAAACTTTTCCACAAAGTGGAATTTTGTTTGAACCTTTGGGGAATTCTTGTCAGAATAGGGGGGGTGAGGGGCACAGGTTAACGTATTGAAAAATCGAATCTTGAGCATTCCAACCCCATCCCGAAAGGCTCCCATAAGGGTTGGCAAGCCTCGTGCTATCCCTAGTTCCAAGCGGATCCTTGCAAATCTGGGGTCTGTCCTGACGGGGCGGAACGCGATGGCATCCAACAGTCCGCTGGCCATGGGTTTTCAGGGGGTGGCGGCCAACCACCTGCCACCCGATGACTTCTTCGTGTCGGGCAAGGGCGGTGCCATGCGTTCGCTGGAACGAGTCTTGGGTCAGGTGGCTGCCACGGATATTCCCGTCCTCCTGGTGGGCGAAAGCGGCACGGGGAAAGAAGAACTCGCGGTCCGCATTCATCAGCTGTCCGGCCGGCAAAGTTCGGGCCTGATCAAGCTAATCTGCGCTTCTCTCAGCGCCGAGAATCTGGAAGACCTGATTCGCGAGTCCAACGGAGCGGCGCCCAGTGCGGCTGGCCCTACGGTATTCCTGGATGAAATTGCGGACCTCAGCATGAATTGCCAGACGCGCCTGCTTCATTACCTACCGAACGGCGATGCCATTCAGAACTCGAGCGTGCTTCGTGGTCGAGTCGTCTCCTCCACCAGCTACGACATCGAAGAAGAGGTCCGCGCCGGGCGTTTCCGCAAGGAACTATACTACCGCCTCAAGGGAGTCATCCTGCGACTGCCGCCCCTCCGGGAAAGAAAAGAAGACATTCCGCCATTGGTGGAAAGCTTTCTGGCCAAGCACTCGCGGCTGCTGGGTTTGCCCCGGCCCCCCGTGAGTCCGCGGACCATCCGCCTGCTTCAGGATTACGCGTGGCCTGGGAACATTCGCGAATTGGAGAACTTGGTAAGAAAGATGGTGGCGCTGGCGGATGAGGGTGTCGCGCTGGCCGACCTCGATCCTGCCAGCCCGGCCGGCTTCGACAAGCCCGGTCACGCCGAGCGAATCTCCCTGAAGGAGGCGGGACGCGCCGCCTCGCGGCAGGCGGAACGCGAACTCATTCAGCGCGTCCTGACCCGGGTGCGCTGGAACCGCAAACGCGCCGCGCAGGAATTGCAGATCAGCTACAAGGCACTGCTCTATAAGCTGAAACAGATGGGATTGGACGGGTCCAATGGTTAAGGCGGCAAGGAGGTTGAAACCAATGGAAAGAATACTCCTTTCGATCGGAGTTCTAGCTTGGGTGCTGGCTGGCGCGCCACGCCTCCAGGCTCAGACCGGCAATACAAGTGGCACGCCGCCGGCCGCGACGGCAGGCACGGAAGAAGATTACGTGATCGGAGCCGACGACGTTCTCGACATCAGCGTCTGGAAAGAGCCGGATATTTCCCGCAAGGTGCCGGTGCGGTCTGACGGAAAGATTTCGCTGCCGCTGCTGAATGACATCATGGCCGCCGGCCTGACCCCGATGCAGCTTCAGGCACAGATCACCGAGAAGCTCCGCAAGTTTCTGACGGAGCCGCAAGTCACGGTCACGGTGCTGGCCACCAACAGCCGGCGAGTTTATATCATGGGCGAAGTGGCAAAACCGGGGCCGATCCCTCTGCTTTCGAAGATGACGGTGCTTCAGGCCATCACCACGGCAGGCGGGCTGGGGCAGTTTGCCAACGGCAGCAAGATCCGGGTGTTGCGCAATGAAAATGGGAAGCAGGTTGTCTTTTCTTTTAATTACAAAGAAGTTTTGGCGGGCAGGAATCCGGACCAAAACATTATTCTGAAACCAGGAGACTCGATCGTAGTCCCCTAAAGGCGGCGCGAATGAATCGAGCATTTCAAATCCTGTTGGCATTGGCCGTGACTCTGGCATGGGCGCCCTGTCAGTGGGCGCAGCTGGAAGAACCCGCAGCATCCGGACAGGAGGAGGCACCTCCCGCGGCGACGACGGAGGAACCGCAAGCCACACCCAGCTTGCGGCCCGACACTCGCCCCCTCTCGGGAGTGGAGGCGATGCGCGTGGAAACCGCGGGGCAATCGCGCAACTACGCGATCCCGAGCCTCCGGGTTTCTCTGTTTGGCGATTCCAACCGCACCATCCTGACCACCGGCCAGCCCGGGATCGAAATGACGGGCAACGTCGTCGCAGGGCTGGATGTTCACCGGGTCAGCCGCAAGAGCGACTTCTCGATGGGTTATCAGGGCGGTGGATTGTTCTACGCCCGCAACTCGGAACTGAACGCGATGATGCACGATTTGTCTATTTCAGAAAGATACACAGGCCGGCGGTGGGGGCTTACTCTTGGCAATCAGTTCGCTTACCTGCCCGAATCTTCGTTTGGTTTCGGCGGGTTTGGTCCATCCATGGGGTGGGGGGGCGGAGCGACAGGCAGCTGGGCCCCGCCTCTACTTCCCGGCCAGTCGCTGTTCAGCGGCGGGGGAAATCGCATCTTCAACACGTCACTGCTGCAGGTTGAGCATTATGCTTCGGCTCGATCCAGTTTCACCTTCGGCGGAAATTACGGAATCCTCCGCTTCCTTGATCCAGGGCTCTTTGAGAGCAATTCCCTCTATGCCAACGCCGGATATAACTATGCGGTCACGCGGAGGGATACCCTTTCGCTCAATTACGGGTTTGGTGCCATCCGCTTCCTCGGATCGCCGCTGCATCTGGATAATCACGTGGTGAGTCTTTCCTATGGCCGACGCCTTACCGGCAAACTGGCTTTTTCGGTGGCTGGGGGACCCCAGATTGTTCTTCGGCGCACCCCCGCTACCGGGAGCGTCCGATCCACGGACCTCTATGCGCGCACCCACCTGGACTACAAGGTGGGCAGGACGGGACTCAACTTCTCCTATTCCCACTACACGTCGAACGGGTCCGGATTGTTCTTGGGCGCGAAAACCGACCGGTTCGACGCATCGTTCAATCGGCGCATCACGAGGAACTGGGGTTGGTCCATCGGCCCGGGGTACTCGCGAAATTCGCGGCTGGGAAGCGGGCAAGGAACCGCGACCGACTCCGTCTTCAACTCGATCTATGGCCGCACCGGGTTCCACCGAAGCCTGGGTCGTTATACCGACCTGTCGTTCAGCTACAACCTGAATACGCAATGGTCTGACACAACAGGACCAGGCGGGACAACTATCTCCAGTTCCTACCTGCGTCATTTCTTCGGCGTCAGCGTGACGTGGCATGGATCACGGATCGGCCTGGATTAAGGGGATTGGTGGCTCGAATGCAGGGGATTCAAGGGAGGCAAGAATGCTCGGGCATCGTGAAATGACCATCGATGATTACCTGGCGATCGCACGACGACGCAAGTGGATCATCCTCATTCCCGTCCTGCTCTGTCCCATCGTCACCTTCGTCGCGTCCCTGTTCATCACCGATGAATACACTTCCAGAACCCTGGTGCTGGTGGAACAGCAGAAGGTTCCGGACAGCATCGTCCAGCCGGTGGTAGGCGAAGATATCTCCCAGCGCTTGGCCACCATGCAGGAGCAGATCATGAGTCGCACCCGGCTCCAGCCCATCATCGAGAAATTCAATCTTTACCAGGGCGGAGCAAATACCATGCACATGGAAGACAAGGTGGAGACGCTCCGGCGTGCGATCACGATTGAGCCGGTCCGCTCGCTGACGGGCCCCAAGGGCGGCGCTCTGCCAGGCTTCTTCATAACATTTACAGCGGGCGACCCCCAGCTCGCCCAGCGCGTGTGCGCGGAGATTACCTCCATGTTTATCGAGGAGAATCTGCGGGCGCGGGAGCAGCGCTCCCAGGGAACCACCGATTTTCTGGCAAATCAACTGGCCGAAGCCAAGCGGAAGCTGGATGAGACTGATGCCCAGCTGGCGCAATTCAAGTCAAAATATTTCGGGTCGCTTCCGGGCCAGGAGCAAACCAATATCAGCATGCTCCAGACTCTGAACTCCCAGCTCGAATCCGCGAACCAGGCCATGGCCCGCGCCCAGCAAGAAAAGACGTATGCGGAATCACTGCTGGCCCAGCAACTGGCCGCCTTGGAATCAACGCCCGCCGGTCCGGGAGGCGTTGCCCAGCCCGACCTGTTGCAGGCGCAGATGGTCGCACTCCAAAACAACCTGATCGCCGCGCAGGCCCGTTATACCGATGATCATCCTGACGTCATCAAATTGAAGAAGGACATCGCCAAGCTGCAACAAGAAATCGATGCCCAGAATCGGGAGCGCGCCACCGCGCCCGCCCCGGGCACCGAAACCCGGCCCGTTCTGCGTGAAACACCGCAAATCCAGCAATTGCGGGCTCAGATCCAGCAGGCGAACTTGACGATTCAGGCCCGATCCCGGGACGTCAGCCGCCTGCAAGGCCAGATCGGTTTGTACCAGTCGAGACTGTCCTTGAGCCCGGCCGTCGAGCAGCAATTCAAGGAGCTAACCCGCGATTACACGACGGCGCTTCAGTTCTACAACGACCTGCTCGCCAAAGAGGCGCAGTCAAAAATGGCAACCAATCTGGAGCGCCGGCAGCAGGGCGAGCAGTTCCGGGTCATGGACCCGGCCAACCTGCCGCAATCCCCATCCTTCCCCAATCGCCCCTTGTTTGCCGCGGGGGGGCTAGGCTTGGGGTTGGCCATCGGCATTGGGATTTCACTGCTGCTGGAGATGAAGGATAAGACACTTCGGACAGAGAGCGACATCAAGTTCTTCTTGCAGGCTCCGACCCTGGCGCTGATTCCGATCAGCAGCGAAATTCTGAACGGCAAGAAGAGCCTGTGGTCTCGCCTGCGGAGGAAGCGGGCGCGGCCGCAGGTGGGCGTGGAAGCTTAAAGAATGTATAAGAAGTTCTTCGGACTACAGGAAAACCCGTTCAATGTAACGCCCGACCCGCGGTTTCTTTATCCGACGCCGCACACGGAAGAGGCGATGGCGTGCCTGACCTACTGCGTGCAGGCGCGCAAAGGCTTCGCGCTGCTGACCGGCGACGTAGGAACCGGCAAGACCACTTTGCTGAACAAACTTCTCGAGTGGCTGAAGGACCAGCAGATTGCGTCTGCCTTCGTTTTCAATCCTCGACTGAATCCCTTCCAGTTCCTCGATTACGCGCTGTCGGATTTTGGCGTAAACTGCCAGTCGCGCCTCAAGAGCGTTCTCC
The DNA here is from genome assembly GCA_964533045.1 of uncultured Acidobacteriota bacterium. Taxonomy (GTDB): domain Bacteria; phylum Acidobacteriota; class Terriglobia; order UBA7540; family UBA7540; genus JACQNR01. The sequence continues at coordinate 5,361 of CAZHKT010000016.1, forward strand.
TGACCGAACTCAATAACTGGTTACTGGAACGGTACCGGACAGGCTCGACGGCAGTCTTGATCGTGGACGAAGCTCAAGATGCCTCGCCAGAACTCCTTGAGGAAATTCGCCTGCTGACCAATCTGGAAACGCCCTCCGGCAAACTCCTGCAAATCGTCCTGGCTGGGCAGCAGGAACTGGAGATGAAGCTGCGCCTGCCGGAGTTCCGGCAACTCCGGCAACGCATCATGCTGCGTGCCAAGACGCACCCCTTAACGCTGGAAGAAACGCACGAATACATTGCCACGCGACTCCGGGTGGCCGGAAGCGACGGGCGGAAGATCTTTACGCCCGAGGCCGTCGACGCTATCCGCAAGTATTCGGAAGGGATTCCGAGAATTATCAACATCCTGTGCGAGGACGCACTGCTCAGCGCCTTCGCAGACCAGACCTCCATCGTCCCGCGCGAGATCATCGAAGAAGTCGCCAAGGAATTGGAACTGGATCGCTACCCTGCGACGGCCCCACCCCCTCCCGAGGCGAAGTTCGACGACCTGGTTCAGGCGGGAGTCTATGTGAACCGTGCCCGGCCGGTCGTCCCTCCCGCCACTCCTCCGTCCGGGGAGCTTTCGGGTATCGACGAACCCCCGCTCCAGCGCCGCCCGGCGCACCCGGTGCGCGACTTCGACCAGCCGGCTGAGTCGCCCCTGCCCCGGCAGGTCGCGCCACAACTCACTGCCCACAAACCTGTGCAGAGTGGTCCCGGTGGAGAAGTTGAACCTGCCGCTGCGCCGGTCGAAAGGACGGCGGCATGGTCCCCGCCGATGGGTCCCGCGGAAACGGTCAGGCTCCTGCCGGGATCAATCAGACAGGGGGAAAGCGAGCCGACGCCTGTTCCTGGATTACCGCGCCCGGCGTCGGCGACAAAACTCGAGGCCCCCCTGTCGGACGATGACATATTGAAGACCCTTCGGCAAAAGGACGCTGCGAAAGCTCCATCCCCCACCGGGACCGTCACGCCAGCACCGAAGCCCGCAGCAACCCCCGCGCCGAGCACCACCCCCCGGCCGGCCGTTACCGCCGCCCCCCAGAGGGCCGTGTTCCGACCCGCAACCAATCGCCGCGCGCTCTGGTTGGGTATTGCTGCCGTGATCGTTGCCGGAGCCTTGGGCGCGATCCTCATGGGGAAATACTTCGCGCCGTCCGTGCCGGCAGAAAACGTGCCGTCGGCTCCTGCTCCCTCGGCCGCCGTCGCACCGGCACCCCAGCCTGAGGTGATGCCCAGCACCTCCCCCGAGCCAAATGCCCCGGAATCATCTCCTTCTGTGGGGGCGCCAGAGAGTCCCGCCAGCCATGCGTCTGCTTCGCGGCCTGCTGAGATAGCTGAGGCTCAACCGACTCCCGCCGCCCCGCCTCCAGTGCCGCATGCCCGGAAGGAGCGGCCCGCACCGGCAGAGCGGGATCCGCGTCCCGCGAAACAGCTTCCGGCTGAAGTGGGAGCAGAATCTCGGCCAGCCGACGCCTTTGAATCAAGCGCCCCAAAGGTCGGTAAAGTCGTTGTCACTTCGTCGGTGGAAGGTGCCACCATCATGGTGGATGGCCGAACATCTCCCGATTGGGTTACTCCCTTCACCTTCCCGTCTCTGCCTGTCGGCGTGCACTCGATCCTTGTGTCGAAGGCCGGGTATAGCGACGTCGCGACGCGGCTCACGATTCGTGAAGGGCAAACTGCCTACTTCCGCGCGAATCTCGCGCCGAGCAGCGGGGAAATCACCATCGTGACGGAACCGCCGGGCTTCCCGGTGTCTTTTGATGGGGGGCCGTTCCAGCCCACCCCCGCACAAGTCTCGCTAACGGCAGGACCTCACAAATACCGCATTCAGCTCCCGAACGGGCGGATCTACGAGGGTTCGATTGAAATGAAGGCGGGATCTATCATTACCCGCCGGGTGGACTTTACCGGCGGCGAGTGGTTGACGCCAGCGCAGTGATTCCTCCGGCAGCCGAGGCGACCGGAGGGTCTGAAAGGTGAGCAAGGCACGATGTATCACAAATTCTATGGGCTGAGCGAAAACCCCTTCAACGTCAACCCCGACCCGCGGTATCTCTATGTCACCGAGCACATTCAGGAAGCCCTCGCCTGCCTGCACTACGGCATTGAAAACCGCAAAGGCTTTATTCTCCTGACCGGCGAAGTGGGCACTGGAAAGACGACAATTCTCAACAAGCTGCTCGAGTCCCTGCGCGAAAAAGGGATCGCCACCGCCTTCATCTTTAATTCGCGGTTGAACACCGTCCAGTTCTTGGATTTCATGCTGGCTGATTTCGGATTGCCCACCGAGCCGCGGGTCAAGAGCCAGATGCTGATGCGCTTGAACCAGTGGCTGGTGGAGCGGTATCAGGCGGGCGGCACGACGGTCCTCATCATTGACGAGGCGCAGAATCTCTCCATGGAAGTCCTGGAAGAAGTGCGGCTGCTGACCAACCTTGAGACCTCCTCGGAGAAGCTCCTCCAGATCGTCCTGGCCGGCCAGCCCGAACTTGAACATAAGTTGTCCCAGCCCCAGGTCCGGCAACTGCGACAGCGCATCACCCTGCGCGGCAAGACGTATCCGCTCACCGCCGAGGAACTGCCCAAGTACCTCAGCGAGCGGCTGCGCATTGCGGGCTGGGACGGAAGACGCATCTTTTCAGGCGAAGCCGTGGAGAAGATCCATCAATACGCCTGCGGCATTCCGCGCGTGGTCAACCTGCTGGCCGAACATGCTTTGATCAGCGGGTACGCCAGCCACCAGCGGGTGATCGGCCCGGAAATTATCATGGAATTAGTGAAGGAATTCGAACTGGATGTGATTGGACCGGTCGCTAACCCGGCCCGTCCGTCCGTTCGTGAGGTGGCACGTCAGGAACAAGCTGCAGCCGAAGCCGGGTTGCTGCTGAAAAGACTTCGAAGGTCTCATTAGCGAAAGTTGCCGGAGGGAGATCAGAGGATGAGTCGAATCCACGAAGCATTGAAGAAGGCTGAGCAGGAACGCGGCGCGCAGCGGACCACGACCCCGGAAGTCCTCCCCGCCACGCCCGTCTCGCCCCGCGGGACGGTTCGTCCGGCTTCTGAACCCGTTCCTGTGGCGCAACACCCGGCCGGCATGGGGGACCTCCCGACCCTGGAGTCTCTGGCCCGCGTGCCGGTCGCCGAGTGGAAACTTGATCCGAAAATCGTCATTACGGCCAATGCCCACGACGAAAAGACGGGAACAGAGGAGTTCCGTTCGCTCCGCTCCAAGCTCTACCAGAGCCGGGACGCGGGACCGCTGCGCAAAGTCCTCATCACCAGTGCGGTGCCGCAGGAAGGCAAAACGTACGTGGCCGTGAATCTGGTCCACACCATCGTTCGGCAGAAAGAACGGCGGGCGCTCCTCATCGACGGTGACCTGCGCTGGTCTCGGCTGCATACCGCACTGGGCGCCCGATCGGCTCCCGGCCTGACCGAGTACCTGAAAGGAGAGGCCGACGAGATCTCCATTCTCCAGCGCGGGGCGCCTGAAAATCTCTTCTTCATTGCCGGCGGCAATTCGGCGCCCAACGCGGCGGAGCTAATCAGCAACGGCCGCTTCAAACAACTTCTGGAACGCCTGACGCCGCTCTTTGACTGGGTGATTATTGATTCCCCGCCCTGCATCGCCATGTCCGACGCCACCCTGATGGCCGAGCATTGTGACGGCGTGCTGGTGGTGGTAGCGGCAGGCAAGACACCATTCGATCTGGCTCAGAAAACCCGTGAACACCTGAAGAAGTTCCGAATGCTGGGCGTTGTGCTGAATCAGGTCGAACCCCAATACACGGGGGGACATTATTACTACGGCTACTATCGGGGCTCTGGCGGGAAGGGAAAGAAGAAGGGGTCTTAGCAAGTGGTTCGGCTTTTTAACGTCTATTATCCAACCCGCGTTTTACTGTTGCTGGCCGGAGAAGGTGTCTTGGTGTTTGCGGCGTTCGCCTTGGCCGTGCTCGTTCGCCATGGCGCAGACTCCTACCTGTACCTGAATTATGAGGGTGGTTTTGCCCAGGTAGGACTCGCGGCCGGTGTTTGCCTGATTTGCCTTTACTATTTCGATCTCTACGATTCCATGATCATCAGCAATCAGAGGGAAGTGCTGATCCGCCTGGTCCAGGTGCTGGGAGCCACCTGTCTGGTCGTGGCGCCCATTCATTATCTGGTGCCGGCTGCGGCCATGGAATCCAGCGTCTTCATTCTGGGTATTTCGCTTTCGGGGGTCTTTCTCGCCCTCTGGCGCAAGATGTTCCTGGTCATTAATGCCTCACGCCGCCTGGCTCGTCGTGCCATCCTCGTCGGCAGCGGCCCCCAGGTCAAATCCCTGAGTACTGAGATCGAGCGCCGGCCAGAGTGGGGCGTCACCGTGCTGGGATATGTCGGAGAAGCGCCGGAGACCCCGGAGGTAATGAATGGCCTCCGGCGCCTGGGAAGCCTGGATGATATCGAAGCGGTGGTGAAACAGGAACCGGCGGATCAAGTCATCGTTTCTCTGGCAGAGCGGCGAGGTCGGTTGCCCATCGAGAGCCTCCTGCGGCTGAAGGCCCGCGGCGTGCTGGTCCAGGACGGAAGCGAAGTCTTCGAGAGCCTGACCGGCAAGGTCCCGCTTGATTCCATGCGGCTGAGCTGGCTGGTCTTTTCCCGCAGCTTCCCCGTCCGCCACTCCGTCCTCGCTTACAAGCGCATCATGTCCATCATCTTCTCGGCCCTCGGACTGCTTCTTGCGCTGCCCGTCATGGCTTTGATCGCCGTGGCCATCAAACTGGACTCCCGCGGGCCTGTCATCTTCCGCCAGAAGCGGGTGGGGCAGGACGGACGACTGTTTGACCTCTACAAGTTTCGGTCCATGCGGATGGACGCGGATCCCAGCTCGCAATACCGGCCCGCAACGGAAAACGACGACCGGATCACGCGCGTCGGATACTGGATCCGCAAGGCCCGCCTGGACGAGCTGCCGCAGCTCTACAACATTCTGCGGGGCGACATGTACTTCATCGGACCCCGGCCTTTTGTCCCTGCCCAGGAGGAAGAGCTGGCCGAAAAGATTCCCTATTACCGGCAACGCTGGCTGGTTCGTCCCGGAGCCACCGGCTGGGCCCAGGTCAACTACGGCTATTGCTCCACCGTGGAGGACAATGCGGAAAAACTTGCTTACGACCTTTTCTACATCAAGAACATGTCGATCGGCCTGGATATGCTGATCGCGTTTCGCACGATCAAAGTTCTCTTGCTGGGCAGAGGCGGACGGTAGCATGGCGATGACTTGCATCTTTACGGTGGACGTCGAGGATTGGTTTCATATTCTCGATGTGCCTTCGGCCCCCCCGCTTTCGCAATGGGATTCACTTCCCTCCCGGGTCGAGAAGAACTTCATGAAGTTGCTCGACATTTTCAGCGAGCACAACGCTCAGGTCACCTGCTTCTTCCTTGGCTGGATCGCGGAAAAATTCCCGCATCTGGTACGGGAAGCGGCTCAGCGAGGGCACGAGGTCGCATCCCACGGCTACGCTCACCGATTGGTTTACGAAATGACCCCGGAAGAATTCCTGGACGACGCGAAGCACTCCAAGGACGTCGTCGAGCAGGCTGGAGGGCAGCACGTCCTGGGCTATCGCTCTTCAGGATTCTCTGTCACTGAGCAGACGCCGTGGTTCTTCTCCAAACTCGTCGAGGCGGGGTACACATACGATTCCTCCGTCTTCCCGGCTCCTCGGGGTCACGGTGGCTTGAACGGCTCGCCCTTGGCGCCCTACGTCATCCGGACCCCGCATGGCAGCCTGACGGAGTTCCCGATCACGGTCTCCAGGGTGCTCGGCAAGCCGGTTTGCTTCTTCGGAGGCGGATATCTTCGGCTCTTTCCGTATTTCGTGATCAAGTACATGGCCGAGCAGGTAACCCAGGAGGGTCGCCCCGTCATCTTCTACATCCACCCCCGGGAGATTGACCCCGAACATCCACGATTGCCGATGGGTTGGGCGCGACGATTTAGGTCGTACATTAATTTGGAAAGCACTGACCCGAAGATTCGCGGGTTGATGAAGGAGTTTCTGATCACGAATTTCCGAGACTTTCTTTGCGGCTTCATAGTCGTGAAAGGGAATTAGATTGTCAACACCCCACAGCACAATACCGGCTGCAGAGGATTTCCCATCCTTTGGGGTTTCCAGCGTTCGAACTCATGCCGACTCTCGCTGGAGCCTTGCGTTTGTCGGGATCCTGGGCTATCTGATCGTCGAATACATGCGACTGCCCATGTCGTACGAGTTTTTCCGCACGATATACATCGGCAAGGTAGTCATTCTAGTGGCGGCAATCGGCTGGGTCTTCTCTCCCCGGCTTCCGGTGGCGGACCGATCCCCCATCCGCTCCATCGACATTGCGATGGGCGGATTGGTAGTCGGAGCCTTCTTCTCCATGCTTTTC
>CAZHKT010000016.1:11824-39433 GCA_964533045.1 uncultured Acidobacteriota bacterium
TGGCCTGGAACGGCTACGTAGATCTTCTTAAATGGGGCATCACGTACTTTCTGATTTCGCGCACACTGGTTAGTACTTGGAGGTTGAAGGTGTCAATCTTCATCATGCTGCTGCTCAACCTCAAGTTGGCTCAGGCTGCGATCCGTTATTTCTACAATACGCGGTCCTTTTATGATGAAGTTGCTGCGGTACGGGAAGGTGCGAGGGCCGGATCCACCGGCTTCTTTTCGAATTCTGCTGATTTTGGCCTGGCCATGTGCGTCGTTTGGCCCATCGCCTTCATGCTTCTCTTTGCCAAGATGAAGGGCCTCTGGCGCATCCTGTTGATTGCCTGCTCGGTGGTCTTCCTTGTCGCCATCATCATTTGTGGGTCGCGCGGTGCCTTGGTGGGGGGGGTCTGCATCGTCATCGTGGGAGTAATCGCAACCGGGAAAAAGCGCGCTGCACTAGTCATGGCTCTGCTCATGCTTCCGGGAATCCTCTATCTGCTTCCCGGAGCGAGCAAAGAGCGCTTTCGATCGGCCTGGGAGCTGGAGGGAGATGTCACAGCGCAAAGTCGCCTGACTTTCTGGAAAGCCGGTCTGAGAATGTTCGCGGAGGATCCCATCTTGGGCGTCGGCATCAAAAACTTCCCGATCACTCGCCTGAAACGGCACGCGGACATGGGAGAAACGACCCGCGCCTGGGTACCGCACAGTCTCTACATTGAAGTGTTATCCGAATTGGGCTTGGCCGGCACCCTCCCTGGCATGTCCCTGTTTGTACTACTGTTCATCATTAATTCGCGCACACGGAAGCACCTCCTCACTTTGGGGCCGGACCAGCGGACCAGTTTCGAGTACTGCCTGAGCTGGGGCCTGGTCCTTGGTACGGTCGGATACATGACGGCGGGAGCTTTCATTGCAGTGTTTTACTACCCGCACCTCTGGGTATTGTTGGGTCTGAGCACTGGGCTATACGTTGCGGCCGCTCGCAAAACGGTTTCGTTCGCACCCGTGCCGACGATTCCCGGAGACCTTCCTTGGGATCAGGCACCGCCGAGAAAGGACTAGGAATTGTTCCGATTCGTTGCTCCCGCCGGAGCACCGCTTGGGCTGTCTCAAATTGCAAAGGCGCTGCTCCGCATGGCCACCGCCGAGACATCTAGTGCAGGTATGTGTTCGACAGTGGCCGAGCAGTTTGGCGTCGGCTTCGCCCTGGGAACTTACTCGGGACGGGCAGCCCTCCTGACTATTCTCCGCGCGTTGCATAGGCTGCGGCCTCAGCGGAACGTGATTGCTGTTCCTGGTTACGTGTGTTTTTCCGTCCCGGCGGCGGTGGCCCGAGCTGGACTGCGAGTCCTGCCTGTCGAAATGGATCCGCATCAGCTCGATTATGATTTTGAAGCCCTCGCAGCGCTGCGGCCGGAGCGTTTGCTGGCTGTCCTCTCGCCAAGCCTGTTCGGGCTGGTCAACGATCTGAAAAGAATTGAGGCGATCGCGCGCAGCAAGGGCGCCTTTGTCATTGATGACGCTGCTCAAGCATTCGGCGCCTCACGGGAGGGGCGTTTGGCCGGAACGGCCGGGGATGTTGGCTTCTTCAGTTTTGGGCGGGGAAAGGTCCTCGGGAGCCTGGCGGGTGGGATGATTCTGACTCGCTCCTCCGAGATTGCTCGCGCTATTACAACCGAGACGCTCAGGCTTCCTCCGCCGGCATGGGGAGGAGACCTTTGGCTGCTTGCAAGAATGGTCGGCTACGCCATGCTCTTGAACCCGCATTTATACTGGCTTCCCAATTCGCTCCCGCTCCTGGGGCTTGGGACCACGGAGTTCGACCCAGATTTCAAAGCGACGAAACCTTCCCGACTGACTATGGCAATGGTTCAACAGCTTCTACCCGAGGTCAAGAATCTGCAGACTCTACGGCGAAGGAACGCCTGCAGCATCGCGTGCAAACTCCAGGGTCTCGGAAGCTTCAGCATCCCTCAACCTGCGCCAGAGTGTGAGCCATCTTATATCCGACTCCCAGTCATTGCGCGCGACGAGAAGACCCGCGATCAGGCCGTCGCCGCGTTGCTCTCCCGGGGTATAGGAGCTTCCCTCATGTATCCGACCGCGGTTTGCGATATTCCAGGAATCGGCTGCTGCACTGCTGCCGAGAACGTCCATTGCCCAAGGGCCGAATCTCTAGCGCGAAGTCTTTTCACGCTGCCCACGAGTCCCTACTTGACGGAGAGGGACTTGGAGGAAATCGCGCGAGTACTGCGGAGTATCTAGAAGGATGATCGCTGAAATCAAGAAACTCGTGAAGCACTCCGGAATCTACGGGATGGGGATCATCGGCTCCAAGCTTGTGGGATTCGTGATGCTACCGGTGTACACCCGTTACCTTCAGCCCGCCGATTATGGAACCCTTGAGATGATGGACTTACTGGTCTTTTTTGCCACCAGTTTCGCCTCAATGGGAGTGTATGGTGCGGTCTTCCGCTTCTACGCCGCCTACTCGGCAGAGTCAGACAAAAAAGAGGTCATCGGAACGGCGCTGTACTTCACGGGCGGTTCTTCGCTTCTGATTTCGGTCATGATATTTGCCGGCGCACCATGGATCGCCGATGGCTTCCTGGGAAGTGTCGAATCCACGAATTACGTCCGCATTGTGGGAGCCACTTTCCTCTTCTCGAACTTGTGTGAAGTGCCGATGGCGTACCTGCAGGCGCAAGAGAAATCACTGCTCTTTGTAGGCTTGGGCTTCGGCCGGACTTTGCTGAGTGCCCTCATGCTGGGGATTGTTCTCGCCGTCTTCCGCTGGGGAGTTCTGGGCGTCCTGCTGGTAAATTGCTTCTCAAATCTGCTGGTAAGCCTGATCCTATTTCGAACCGTCTTGTGGAGCATCCCTCGCCGATTGGCGCGGGAGAAGCTGGCGGAGATGCTGAGCTACGGCCTTCCCATGGTCCTCGGAGCACTCGCTTCGTTTGTTCTCACTTTCTCGGACCGTTTCTTCCTGCGCAAGTTTGGATCGCTGGCCGATGTCGGAGTCTACGCACTGGGGTACAAACTGGCCATGGTCGTCGCCCTGCTGACCAACAGTCCTTTTGCACTGGCCTGGCAGTGGCAGCAGTTTGATGTGGCGGCCAAAAAGGACGCCAAAGAGCTTTACGCCAAGATCCAGTTATATCAACTGTTGGTGTCATTGATGGTGGGAATCATGGTGTCGCTTCTAGCTCGGGACGCTCTTCGGATTCTCACCCCTCCGACCTACTGGGACGGATACCGCATCGTCCCCTTGATCGTTCTCTGTTACATCATTGATAACGTTCGAACCGTGATCCTGAGCGGCGTTTTGGTCAGGCGCACCACCCATTACCACGCTTGGATCGGGCTGGTCGTGGCGCTGGCCGACTTGGCGTTGAACTATCTGTTAATCCCGCCGTACCTGGCCATGGGCGCCGCGGTCGCCACGTTGGCCGCATATTCTCTGCGCCTGGGCCTGACATACTGGGCTGCGCAACACGTATACCCTGTCCCCTACGAGTACTTCCGTGGCGGCTTGGCGCTGGCATCAGCAGTGGCGCTGTACTTGGCAAGTACGTTCGTGAGATTGCCCGTGATACCATCGATCATAGCCAATCTGTGCCTCATGGGCATTTTCGGGTTGGCGATTCTGCTGTTGTTACAACCCGGGGAGCGGGTCATGGTTCGGCAAATAGGTTTCAGCGCCGCTCAGAAGCTGAAATCCGCCTTTAGGCATCAGGCATAAACAGAAGGACGACGGCAGAGATATGGCTACCCGAACCCACACTGCGCGAAGCGTAATGGTCATTTCCTTTGACTTCCCTCCCCGACGCACCAGTGCGACCTACCGGCTGGGCAATCTCACTCGCTACCTGCTCAGCCCCCGATGGCAACCCACGGTGCTCACCATCAAAATCCGTCCTGAGGATCTTGCGGAGCCTGAGCAATTCCAGAAGATCTCCCGCGACATTCGAATCGAAAGAACTGCGTACTGGCGGGTCAGCAAGTGGGAGGCTGTCGCGCACAAGACGGTGAAATCTGCGGGAGCGTTCAAATCGCCTGCCATGGAAGTTCCGCCAACCCTGTTTGATCGCGCGCTGCGTCGCCTGGCGGCTTTTGTCCGCTCGTGCCTCTATTTCCCGGATTACAGTGTGGGATGGGTTCCTTTCGGAGTGGGGCGGGGCTTGCGTTTGATACGGAAGCAGCGCTTCGACGTGATCTTCACCAGTGAGCCGCCCCGCGCTGCTTCTGTGGTCGGTCTTTTCCTGAAGCTGCTCACGGGGATTCCCTGGGTGTTCGAAGTCATGGACCCCTGGTATCCTCCCGACCGGCCCTGGCGACGCCGATTTGAGCACTGGCTTTTCGGTCTCATGCTGCGGCGAGCGGACGCGGTAGTCGTCATGACGGAAGGCCATAAGCAGGATCTTCATGAGCGATTCGTTATTCCCGAAAGCAAACTGCATGTAATTCCAAACGGCTTCGATGAGGAGGATTTTCACCCCGACCATGCCGCCATGGTCGGCACACCCACTGAAATGTGCAGTCCGGGGTATATCCATTTCTCTCATTTCGGGACGGTCTATCCGCGGAATGCAGGAAGATTCTTTCCCGCGCTCGCCGAACTCCTCGCCGAGACACCGGAGCTGCGGCAGCGCGTCCGCATCCATATGGTGGGTTTTCCCGACCAGAGTATCCGGCGCTTTGTACAGGAAAGCGGCTTGGGCGATGTGGTCGAGTTCAGGGAATTCATCACTTCGCATGCTCAGGTTCTACGGGAGATGTATGCGACGCACTGTCTCCTCCTCTTTTGGGGCGACCGGGAATTTTCCCGCCTCGCGGCAGCAGGCAAAACTTACGTGTATCTGAGAACGGGACGCCCCATTCTTGCCGTCACGGGCCCCGGGACAATCGAGGAACGGGTTCAGGCTGCCGGGGCAGGATGGGTGGTCAGTCCCGATGACCCTTCCCAAATCAAGGCAAAGCTCAGGGAGGTTATCGGAAAACTGGAACGGAACGAACCCATGCCAGGCGCAAAATCTCAAGATCTGGATCGCTTTCGCTGGGATCGCCTCGCTGCCCAGCTCGCCGAAGTCCTCGATGGAGTTGTTGATGGCCAGCATTAGGGCGCGTCTGTTCATACGGGTGGTCGTTGCCTATTGCCTTTACTATTCGGGATTCTTCTTTCTACTCATATGGATCCGCCGCAGGATATTGCGGAGGAAAGGTGTTTGCGTTCTGGGGCTTCACCGCGTTCTCCCCGACCATCAGACAACTACAGTCTCGCTACCCGGGATGGTAATCCGGGAAAGCACCTTCGCCACCATGCTGAGTTTTCTTCAAGCTCATTTCACCGTGGTATCCCTGGACCAGTTCATCGAGGGTGAGACACCCCACGGCAACCCGTTCCGACCTCTCTGCCTGATTACATTCGACGATGGCTGGAAAGATAACTTTACCCACGCCTTGCCTTGCTTGACGAAGGTCGGCCTCCCGGCAGTGATCTTCCTCGTGACCGGTATGGCTGGCCGCCGGGGGGGATTCTGGGTGGAGCAGCTGAGCCATTCCTGGGGGAACGAAACCCGCCGATTAGCCGACCAGGCCCAATTGAGGGCCATGCTCGGCCGAGAAGCCCCCAATCTTGAAGAAGCAGTCGAAGCCCTCAAGCATATGCCAGCCGCATCGAGGACGCGAATTATGGAGGCGATGGGTATTGAACCGGCAGGGTCGGACATAGAGAGCGGGGAAGCCATCCTCAATTGGGAGGAGATTCGTGCCATGGAAAAAGCCGGGATTTCCTGTGAAGCTCACACCGACACTCATCCCCTCCTGGTTTACGAAGATGACGCAACGGTCACCCAGGAACTTCAGAAGTCCAAGTCCCGCATCGAACGTGAACTGGGCAAGAAGGTGCGGGCCTTCGCATATCCGAACGGCGCATGGGATGGAAGGGTTCGTGGCATGGTCGAGAATGCTGGTTTTGAACGCGCATTCACGACCCAACCCGGGTGGTATTCATTTGGCAGCGACCCTTACGCCATCCCAAGGATTATGCTTCATGAAGGAAAGATTACCGGGCCCTCCGGGAGATTCTCGCCAGCCATGTTCTGTTTCAGCCTGACCGGCTGGCGGTAGAGGTGATGCCCTCCTTGGCAGTATTCGTGACAGACGGGAATCAGCGTTCAACCCTCGCCGTTGTCCGTTCTCTCGGCAAGGCCGGAGTTAAAGTCACAGTGGGCGAGGCTTCCCCAACTAGTCTCGCGGGGAGTTCGCGCTATTGTTGTCGCCGGGTTTCGTATCCATCCCCACGCCAAAGTGGCGCCGCGTTTCTCGACAGTGTTCGCGAAGAGCTCCAGGATCCCCAATATGAACTCCTCCTGCCGATGACGGACGCCTCCATGCAAAGGCTGGCGGCTGCACGCGCCACGTTTCCACCACACGTAAGGCTCCCCTTCCCGGAACTCGACCACGTCATGCGGGTACAGGACAAACGCGAGGTGCTCCGACTCGCTACGACAGTGGGCATTGAGATACCGCAAACCTATATGTTGCGGGAAGAGGAACAGATCGAAGACGTTGCAAGAAGGATTACTTACCCCGCGGTCATCAAGCCGCGATTCTCCTGCCGCCTCACGGGCGACAACCTCGTGCACGGCGCGGTCCATTACGCGGCGGACCCTGCTTCTCTAACCTCAGAATACAGTCGGATCCACGCTGTCAATCCATACCCAATGGTGCAAGAACGGATCGAAGGAGAGGGCCACGGGGTGTTCCTTCTGATCTGGAACGGGACCGTGCGGGCCGCCTTCGCCCATCGCCGATTACGCGAGAAGCCTCCGTGGGGCGGCGTCAGCACCCTAAGCGAAAGCGTTCCGTTGGGTCACGAAATCCTAGTCAAGTCGGCCCGGTTACTGAAGGCCCTCGGGTGGCAGGGCGTCGCCATGGCGGAATTCAAGCGGGACCGGCGAGATGGGCGGTCGAAGTTGATGGAAGTCAACGGGCGTTTCTGGGGGTCGCTGCAGCTGGCCATTGACGCGGGGGTGAATTTTCCGTTGTTGCTATACCGCTTATCGCGGGGTGAAGATCCTCCCACACAATTCGACTACAAGGTCGGAGTCAAGAGTCTGTGGCTGCTGGGCGACCTGGATCACCTTCTGATCCAACTCGGCAGATCGTATCTGTCGGGCGCCGGTGGCGGACGCAAGTCTCGGTGGCGCGCCATTCGTGATTTTCTTGATATCTTCGAGAATTGGCGTCGCTTGGAAATCGAGCGATCGGATGACCTTTCACCTGCTTGGTTCGAATGGAGAAATTACGTCCGGGAAGTTCTGTAGGTCATGGGAGCACGACTGACTTCGAACTCGGAAGATGAGGTCCATGAAGGCAGCATGGAAAGGGCTTAAGCCGGAGATGCGGCCAGTCACCATTCTTCATACAATTGAAACCAGCGGACCGGGAGGGGCCGAGACCGTCCTGCTCAAGCTGGCCACCCGCCTCGACCCGGCACGCTTTCGTTCGTTGGTGATTTTGAATCAAGAAGGATGGCTCCTCGATCAACTACTCGCCCACAAGGTTCCAACAACTCTGGTCGCATGGCACACCTGGTACGATTTCCGGCTGCCGCGCACATTGGCCCGCCTGGTGCGCGACGAGCGCGTAGACCTGATTCACTCCCACCTACCCGATCAAAATTTCTATAGTTCTTTGGTGGGGGCGTGGACAGGATGCAAAACCCTGGTGACCTACCACGGACCGGTTGAATTTAGGCGCGCCCGAAAGTGGCGCGGGGCCGTCAAGCTCTGGATCGTACGCAGGACTTCTTCCGTGACCATTGTGGTCTGCGACTACGTTGCCCGGATCATGGAAGAGTTTTCGTTCCCGCGGCAAAAGATCGTCAGAATCTATAACGGGGTCGATCTAGAACGATTTACTAATCCATCCAGGATCCAACTGAGGCAGGAGGTCGGATTTGCGACTGGAACTCCGCTCGTCGGCATGGTTGCCAACGTCCGGCAGACGAAGGGGCACCAATATTTGATTCGGGCTGCGCAACGCGTGCTGGATCGTTGCCCGGAGGCACGCTTCCTTGCAATAGGAGACGTCGACGAACGGCTCGGCGTGGGTTTGCGCCAACTCTTGCGGGAACTCCATCTGGAGGATAAGTTCCTTTTTCTTGGCTTCCGGCAGGATATCCCGGAAATTCTGGCCGAACTAGACGTCTTTGTCTTGTCGTCAACCAGCGAGGGGTTTCCTCTCGTCGTGTTGGAAGCCATGGCGGCGGGGAAACCAGTCGTGGTGACCCGATCCGGCGGACCGGATGAAATCATCCGAGACGGCCAAGATGGATTCCTGGTTCCTGTGGCCGATGCCGATGCGCTGGCCGGTAAGATTCTCGAAATCCTGCAAAACCCCACATTGGCAGCCACCGTGGGACGCCAGGCGCAAGAGCGGGTTGCCGAAGAATTCTCGGACGAACGGATGATTCAAGAGTATGAGGCGCTATATCAACGCCTGGTTGGGACGGCTGGGAGGCTATGATCTACATTTACTGGCTGGCAGCAGGTTTTATCGTGTACACACTAATCGGGTACCCGACGCTTCTGTGGCTGATTTCGCGGGTGCGATCCAAGCGTCATCAGCAGGGTGAAATCCTGCCGAATGTGACCGTGATCGTCGTCGGGCACAATAGCGCGCCGGACCTGCCTGCGAAAATTGAAAACACTCTTGCCTTTGATTACCCTGCTGAGAAAATTGAATTGATCGTTGGATCGGACGGCTCTTCCGACGGAACCGCCGAGGTCGTCCGCTCCTTTGCCGACCGAAACGTGAAACTCGTGGAGAGCCCGCAGTGGATTGGCAAGCATCACGTGCAAATGATGGCGCGCGACGCGGCTCGTGGAGAGATACTGGTTTTCACAGATGTTTCAGTCCGTGCAGAACCCCAGGTCCTTCGCAGGATGGTTTCCCACTTCGCGGACCCCACTGTCGGTGCGGTCTGTAGCGTGGATCAAATGCTGGACAGTAGAAAAGGAAGAAAGGGTGAGAGCTTCTATGTTTATGGCGAAATGGGACTGCGCGCATTGGAGGCCCGGGTTAGCAGCTTGGTCAGTCTGAGCGGCTCCCTCTTTGCCGTGCGGCGCAGTATGTGCGAGGAATGGCACCCCGACCAGTCCAGCGATTTCTTCCTGGCCCTCCACACGGCGTGCCGCGGACTCCGCGCAGTGCTGGATCCAAGAGCTGTGGCGCGTGTGGGAATCGTACACTCGGAACGCGCAGAGTTAACACGCAAGGTCCGCACCATCGTCCACGGTCTGGTGGTGTTCTTTGCACACTTGCGCCTGCTGAATCCAATTCGCTTTGGACTGTTCTCGTGGCAACTGGTGAGCCATAAACTCTGCCGTTGGCTTCTTCCCTTTGCGGTCATTGCTGTTCTCGTTTCCAACTGCTTTCTCTGGCATGCGGGTTGGTTCTACCGAGCATCTTTGATTCTCCAGCTCGGCGCTTACCTTGTGGGAGCGCTTGCCAATACGGCACGGCGCTTCGGCCAGGGAGGTTTGTTACGTCTGGCAGGATTCTTTGTCCTGGGAAACGTTGCCACCCTGGTAGCGTGGTGGAAATTCTGCCAGGGAGAAAAGCTGGTAACGTGGGAGCCGTCCAAGCGTGGCTGACATACGCCCTTCCCTTCATCGCGAGACAAGGAGCCGCAGCTCGATAGTGGGAGTGTGCCACATCGTGTCGGGCGATCGCTGGGCGGGCGCCGAGGTTCAAGTGGCTGCACTTCTTAGCTGTCTGGCCCGTGACCCACGCTTCCAACTCAGCGCCATCCTGCTGAACCCGGGTCGACTGGCCGAAACAGTGAAGGGGCTAGGCGTGCCCGCCAGAGTGATCCCCGAGAGCCAGAACAATTTCTGGGCGATTGTCCGGCAGGCATCGGACTTCCTGCGGACTCGCAACGTTCAGATCCTGCATTCGCACCGGTACAAGGAACACCTGGTCTCCGCTGTAGTGGCCCGCCAGCGCGGTATTCCTTTCATGGTGGAGACCGTGCATGGCCTGCAGGAGCCGCAGTCCGGGTGGCGATTTTTCCGGCACAGTCTCATTCTTCAATTGGATCGCTGGTTGGCTCGCCGAATCGCCGACCGAGTCATCTGCGTCAGCCCGGAAATCGCCGCCAAGCTCCGGCCGCTCGTGCCCAATTCGAGACTCGTTACTATACTCAATGGGGTTGAGGCCGACTCCGTCCGCACAACCCTCACGCGTGAGGAAGCGAAAGTCCGACTCGGTATCGCGCCCCACCATGCCGTGCTGGGCGCTGTGGGGAGGCTGGAACCGGTCAAAAAGCTCGACCATTTCCTCCGGGCCGCGGCGGAGGTTTTGGCAGTTCATCCATCTTGTTCCTTCGTGTTAGCCGGCGAAGGCAATGAACGGGAGCGATTGGAGCGACTCTCCAGGAATCTTGGCATGCACGACCGAGCATACTTCCTCGGCCACCGCAATGACATCTACGACGTTATGCGCGCCATGGACATGCTGGTAATGCCTTCCGAGCACGAAGGTCTGCCGATGGTGCTTCTGGAAGCGCTGTCTCTTGGCGTGGCGGTCGTAGCGCGGGATGTGGGCGGCATCCCGGAAGTAATTCGTGATGGAGAGACTGGAGTCCTGGTTCGCTCCGGCGATGCCGGCTCGCTCGCTGCAGCCTGCCTGCGGGTCCTGAAAGATGAGGCGCTGCGTCGGAAACTTGCGGAAGCAGGTGCCCGGCATGTTCGGGAGAATTTCAGCGCGGAACGCAACGCGGACCAGGTAGCGCAACTCTATCGAAACCTTACAGGGGCTCGATGAAAGTCGTCTGGCTTTCCCATTTCATCCCTTTTCCCCCGCGCGGCGGGTCCCGTCAGCGCTCATTCAACCTGATTCGCCACCTCGCGTCGCGGCATGAAGTCCGTCTGGTGATGCTGAATCTATTGAATGAGGGTTCCAGGGCGCTGGCGGAATACAAGGCAGAGTTTGAGAAGTTTTGTGCTGAGGTGGAAATCTGGGCGACGCCCTATCGCTGGAAAGGCGTCCGCTGGTGGGCCGAACTGGCGCTGAGTCCCCTGGCTGGCCAGTACCACGCCGCGCGAGCTCTTTGGTCCGGACCTCTGAGTTCTCGCTGGAGGCAAATTCTCGCAAAAGACCGAGATTCCATACTGCACTGCGACAGCACCGATTTGGTGTGCTATTTCCCGGCCACAGCGGGCTTCCGCCGCGTGCTGAATCACCACAACTTTGAGTCTGCCATGGCAGCGCGGCGCGCGGCAAACGAGTCCCATCCTCTCAAGAAGGCCTACCTCCTGAACCAAGCGGCGAAGATCTCACACGCCGAGAAGGAATGGTGTCCGCGGTTCGATGTGAATCTTGCAGTGTCGGAACTAGACGCTGCCAAGCTGAAGGAGGCTTGCCCGGGCGCCCATATCCACGTGGTCGAAAACGGAACGGATACAGATTACTTCATGCCTTCTGACGCTCCCGAAGAGCCTCAGACACTGATATTTGCCGGTGGTCTGAGCTGGTATCCCAACGTTTCCGGGATACAATTCTTTGCACGCGAGATTTGGCCACGGGTCAGACACCAAAACCCCGGCGTGAAACTCCTTCTGGCGGGGAGAGCCCCGGCCCACTCGTTGATACAATGGGCTGCGCGCCAGCCGGATATTACACTCGTGCCCGATCCAGTTGATATCAGGCCGTTGATTGCGAGAGCGGCGGTTTACATTTGTCCTATGCTGGATGGGGGTGGCACGCGCCTTAAGATTTTGGATGCACTCGCCATGGGCAAGTCGGTCGTGAGCACTGCCGTCGGTTGCGAAGGTCTGGATGTAAGACACGAGGAACACGTCTTGATCGCTGACACTCCCGGGGCTTTCGCCGACGCCATCAAAAGGCTGCTTGCGGACCAGAACCTGCGCCGCCAGCTGGGAGTGCAGGGGCGCGCATTGGTTGAACGAGTCTATAGCTGGAAGGTGATCAGTCATCATCTCCTGGATGCCTACGAATGCGCGGCGCGGGCGGGGCTTTGTGACCGGCGCCGCTAAGCACCAGGGCACGTGGTGCCCGCGCAGCCAAACGGACTTATGATGCAGCCGTTTTCATCCATCTTTACGTTCCACGTTGGCTCCAACACGGGATACGCCATCGCGCCTCTCGAGGCCACCTTCTACGAAGTCGGCCTACAGTTGGCCCTAGGCGACGCCTCGCGGGTTCATTTTGCTTATCCCGATTTCAAGAACGGGCGGCCCCACAGCCTTCCCGAGGGTTTTGACAATCTTTATCAATTTGACTACCGCGACAGGAGCCATGGCAACCTCGTGCGTCTGGCCGGGTACGTTCGAGAGCACTCGATCGAGGCGGCCCTGTTCTTCGACATTCAGCCCGATCATCCCGTCTTCAGGCACCTTCACCGGGCCGGCGTGCGCGCAGCCCTAGGCTATTGGGGTGCGCCGATTTGTCCCCGCATGCCTGCCTGGCGGCTGGCCATCAACCGGGCGCGGTTTGCCCTGTCGCGATCAAGAACGGACGGATTAATCTTCGAATCCCACGCCATGGCGGACTTCGCTCTTTACGGACGCGGCGTCCCCGGCCACTTAATCGATGTTGTGCCCCTCGGCATTGATATTTCGCGTTTTCAACCTGCCAAGTCCGATTACGTATACCGGACACTGGGTCTTCCCCGGAACCGCAAGGTCGTCATCTATGTGGGCCATATGGAGGAACGGAAAGGTGTCCGCACCTTGGTCCAGGCAGCCATGGAGCTGCTGCTGAATCGGAGGCGGCGCGATGTCTGCTTCCTGATCTTTGGCAATAAGGGCGAGGAAAGCAAGCCATACGAGGCATTGTACGAGGGGAAAGGTGTCCAGGACCTCATCCGATTCGGCGGTTACCGAAGCGATTTGGCCCTCATTTATCCTTCCTGTTTTTGTGGGGTCATCCCCTCTACCGGATGGGACTCATTTCCGCGCTCATCGCTCGAAATGGCGGCAAGCGGCCTGCCCGTCGTCGCATCCCGCCTGCAAGGACTGCCCGAAGCGGTGCTGGACGGGAAGACGGGGCTACTGTTCGACCCGGGAAACTCCGTCCAATTGGCGGACGCGCTGGCGCTGCTTCTTGATCGCCCCGATCTGGCGGAATCATACGGCCGGGCCGGCCGGGCCCGCTGCGAACAGGAACTCAACCTTCAGAAGCAGCGCGAACGCTTGCTGGGGGTGTTTCGGAAACGATTAGGCATAGGTTCGGATCAGCCAAATGCGAGTTTTTGAGGCCAATGCAGCCGAAGATGGCCGACGATGGGACGCTTTTGTAGATGGTAGCGTTACGGCGCAGCACTACCACCGTTGGGGGTGGAAGCACGTCATCGAGCGAGCCTTCGCCTGGCCCACTCACTTTCTGGTGGCGGAAAAGCATAGTGAAATCCGAGGACTCCTCCCGCTGGTCTGGCAGAAGAGTCTCCTCTTCGGCAGTTTTCTCACCTCATTACCCTTTCTCAATGGGGGAGGAATTCTCGCCTCCGACTCCGAAGCAGTATCCGCCCTCCTGACCCGCGCCATCGAACTGGCGAAAGAAGCAGGAGCCAAGCACATCGAGTTTCGTTTTCGCCACCATCCCGCGCTTGCCCTGCCGGTCAAGACCAATAAAGTCTCCGTGACGCACGCCATCAGCGGCGATACCAGCTCGATGTTGAAGGATCTTCCTCACAAGGTTCGGTCGGACGTGCGAAAGGCCATGAAGGCCCCTTTCTCTGCAGAGTGGCTGGGTGAGGACGGCCTTGAGGACTTCTACCGCATTTTCGCAATCAACATGCGCGAGCTCGGGACGCCAGCCTACGGCAAGGTTTTTTTTCGAGAGATCTTGCGCGCCTTCCCCCAGCAAACCGCCATTTGTTTGGTTCGACTGGCAGGCAAGCCTGTGGCAGCATCCTTCCTGATGGGTTACCGCGAGACACTGGAAGCTGGGTGGAGTTCTTCCCTTTACGATTACCTGGCGCTGAAACCCAACATGTTCCTTTACTGGAGCATCTTCGGCCTGGCGGGACGGCGAGGTTACCGCGTCTTTGACTTTGGCCGATCTTCCGTGGGCTCGGGAGCTCACCGCTTCAAGATGCAATGGGGCTCTCAGGAAGTTCCTCTATACTGGGCCTATTGGGTACCCGAGGGCGGTGCTCTTCCCGAGCTCAATCCTCAAAACCCCCGCTACCGCGTGGCAGTTGAAGCTTGGAAGAGGCTTCCCCTTTCATTCACGAACTGGCTCGGTCCGAAAATTGCCAGACTTCTGCCCTGAGTAATCCAGACACCCCCGGTCGATGCGCTATCCTGGCGGTCCGGCAGAACTGCCGGGATTCCTCTTCGCCGCCATGGTCTGAAAGGGGAGCGCCAACAAGTGCGCGAGGGCATTGGTCCGCAGGCCTGGCAACACCAGGCATTTCAGATAGTGCTCCGCCGCCCGACCATACTGGCCGGAGTGGCGAAATTGATATGCAATCGACGCATGCACTCGGGCGATGCGTCGTCGCACATGTTGGCGATGGTGAGGAAGCACATCTTGTTCAAGGAGCTGCAGTGCCTTCAGATCCCAGAACGGCTTCTCGTGAATGTTTTTGCTGATGTTCGAGGCATGTCGCCGCACCTCGAGCAGAACTTCAGGGATAAACGCCACGCCCGCCCGCTCAAAGACCGCTAGAAGGAAGTAGAGATCTTGACTCATCCGAAGGGTGGCGGGGAACTGGAGGTCGCCCACTGTATGCCTCCGGAGAAGCGTCGCCTGCACGTAGGTCGGGAATTGTCCCATGCTCAGGATGGCAGAAAACGCATCGCCCAGGATGACCCGGCCGCGGCCATCGTCCGAGAGGCGCGTGGACGTAGAAGCCAGCTCTGGACAAAAAGTGAACTGGTTCGGCAGGAACCCAGTTTCTTGAAATCGGACAAAATCACAAAAGACGGCGCCCACGGTCGGCTCCCCGCGCATCACTGCAAGTTGGCGCTCTAGCTTGGCAGGAAGCCAGCGGTCGTCAGCATCGAGAAACGCAACAAACTCCCCCGATGCCCTCGCTAGACCAAAGTTACGGGCAAAGGGGATGCCCTTGTTCAGCGGGCTTCGATAATACTGGAGCCGCGGCTCCGAAAACCCCTTAATAAGTCGTGGCGTATCGTCGGTGGACCCGTCGTCCACCACAAGCACTTCGAGATCCCCCGTCGTCTGGGCAAAGACGCTCCTCAAACATTCGCCTAGATAGTCCCCTGAATTGAAAGTGGGAATGATGACCGAGATGGTGGGATTTGCCAAAGTGAACCAGGGCCTTCAGCAATGGGTTCACGCGCCGCCGACGGCTCGATCAGGCCTCCGCCAGAGGATGGCTGTTCCTTTTTCCGTGTCGATCCACTCGCACTGGAAATCAGGAAACTCTTGCAGCCACGCCCTGACGACTTTGCGCTCCTGTTCGCGGGAGGCATCGTCCAGTATTAGCACGGCTTCTTGACTCAGTAGCGAATGTAACACCGGAAGAGCTGGGTATCGCATCATTTCCCCCATGTGTGAGGGGGGGCCATCCACAATAACCATATCGATTTGCGGCAGGCCAATAAGGCATTTGGGATCATACCAAAGTGCAGGCCGGCCCGAAAATGTGTGCATGCCCAGCGGCACATGGGTGATCGTCACGTAGTCCTGAAGGCCGTGAGTCTGCACCGCTTGCCGTGAGGACTCAGCGAAATGCTCATCGTGGTCCACCGACCAGACCTTTCCCCCTCCCAGCTTCTTCAAACCGTAGCCAGCCAGTAGTGTGGAGGTTCCAGACCCTAATTCCAGAATCCTCGTGGGTCTCCGTTGAAGGATAGTCGAAATAAGAATGTGAGCAAAGTCAGGAGATATCACCCAGTTCCGAAGAGGCGGAAGCGGAAGCTCCGTTCTAATGCAGGCGAGGATAGAAACAAGGCCCTCCACCTGTTTGTAATCATTTCTAACTCCCTTGCCAACTCTCTCAAACTTCCGGTAGCACGCGAGAAAGAAGAGAATTACTAACGTCGCCCCCATGGCGATTGCTGCTGCGACGATGGCGGGAGAGGATGACACCGCCCCCACCCAGGACGTGACGAATACTCCCCCACCGATAGCCACCGACCGAATTAAGTCCCTCGACTCGAAGGGCAAATTCATAGGTGCCCCTCCCTTCATCTTAATGGAGGTTGGTGCATAGTCAATTGCGAAGTGTGGGGGGAAGTGTTGACGGGCGCAGAGGACGCGCCCGTCTCATCAGGAAAACTAGAAGTTAATGTACGAAGTCGAAATGGCGATGTTGTCCCAGAACCGGTTTTCGTTCACGAAATCGTAATTGTAACGATCCGCCTGGAATCCGATGGCAAAACGGGAGAGGCCAATGGTACAGGTTCCGCGCATGTTCAGGCCGGTCTTTTCCAGAACCTTGTTTCCATCAATCCACACCCTCAGTTCGCCGTCGCTGGCACCGGGGGTATTGGCTTTGACCTGCACCTGATACCAATACCAGGTATCAAAGTTCCACTGCCCGAGGTTATAGAAAGCTGTCGAACCCTGATTCCCACACGGGTTGCTCGGACCGCCGTCGAAAAACGCAGTGATCTGGTTCGTATCCCTCTGGGTTGCGAGAACCACCGCCCAGTAGTAGTCCTGGTTGGGAGCCAACCCACCCTTCAGGTAAAACAGTTTCCTTTGGAGGTTGCTTTGTGCCGTACCGCCCGGAAGCAGCTGAAACTTCACATGGCCGGAAACAAAAACGTTATCCAGGCCATTGGGGTAACCGTTCGTGTCATTAAAGTTCTTCTGCACGTACTGACCAAGATCCTGGTGGGAGTAGCCACATGCCGTATTGGTGCTGGTCCCGCAGATGTAATAATTCGATTGAATACCATAGCTCCCGTTCATCCCAACGCCTGCCACAGCGGATGTCTTGGACGTTCCTCCAAAATTCCCGTTGGGAGTAACATACAACCACTTTGACAACGAGCCGCTCTCGAAATCGTCCTGAAATAACGGCGTACCACTGGGCGGCGGGGTCGACGTGGTAGTGGTCGTAGTGGCGTTGGGATCCGCAGCCACAGTAATGGAAAGCACCTTCTGGGCGATCTGGCTGGCGGAATCGGTCGCCTGGGTTGTGAAGGTGAAGGTTCCGCTCTGGGTGGGGGTTCCGGAGATGGCGCCGGTGGCCGAAAGGGCCAGCCCCGGGGGCAGCGAGCCGCCGCCATTCACCAGGCTCCAACTGTAGGCGGGGGTGCCGCCCGTCGCAGCTACCGTTGCACTGAAGGCGGTATTGACCGTTCCACCGGGAAGCGAGGTGGTGGTAATCGAGAGGGGGCTTGGTGCCGGCGGGGGCGCGGAGGTGGTGGTGGTCGTGGTCGTGGTGGGCGTGGTAATTGTAAATGTCAGCGAGTTCGAGGTGCCGCCCTTGCGACCCGACGTGTAAACGGTCACGGTCGCTGTGCCGACGTTTGCGACCAGGGAAGACGGGATCGTGGCCGACAACTGGGTCGAGGAGACATAACCCGTGCTCACCGCCGTGCCATTCCACTGGACGGCGGAGCCAGTCGTGAAGTTCGACCCCGTGACGTTCATGACGAACGTTCCGCTTCCCGCCTCTTTGCTCGATGGCGAAAGCGAATTCACAATCGGGAGAGTGCTCGTGGTCGTCTTCTGCGCGCTCCCCTTCTGAGCTAACGCCGGCAACACCACCAGCATCGCACATGCCGCGATCCCCAAGGCCCGATTCATAACTCCTCCCAGAAACCTGCCCCTCCGGCACCTCCGGATAGTGTCCTGTGGTGGCCCCAAAAGTACCAACCGGATTGGGGTGGCTCAGTGGCGAGGCGTCGCAACGGTCTTCACTCGCCGTCAGCCAAGCCTGCTTTTTTCGGGCAGGCACCGCATGTTATGCAAGCGTCAAGCCAAATCGAGACCCTAATTCAAGGCGCCAATCTAAATATAAGTGCCTTATTATCTTTAGAATAAGTCATCGGAGAATGTTTACGTTGGCTGCTTATAGCTTGGATTCTCGCGCCAATGTGCAAACCCATGCACTTTTAAGATGAACTGAATTGCGCCGAAATCCGACCTGCGACAAACCTCGAATAGAATCCCTACGGATGGGTTTCTCATACCACAGGTTGCGTCTCGCGACAAGAACTTCGTTCCGGCTCCTCCCCGCATACGGCGAGCGCCTGGCGATTTTTCTTCATGACGACCCCTCCCGCAACGCAAGCAGGGCGTCGGTTTGATGGCAACAGTAATCTTGTGTCGAAAATAACAAGGGAATTCGACTGAGAATTATGAGTGTTATCCCTCCCGCTTCATGCCGCTCCTCCGCCCGAGTTCGGAAACACGCCCGAATGTCCTTTGGCGGGAGCCGCACGATGGTATCGTTTGGGCAGATCAGAGCATGCCACACGCGGTCCGGTACCACTCAAGGCTTCGGCGCAGTCCTTCCTCAAAGCCAACCTGCGGCTGGTAGCCGAGCAAGTGCCTGGCCAGGCTGATATCAGCCTGGGAGTGGAGGACGTCTCCCGGACGCGGCGGCGCGTAGTGGGGCTGGGTCTTCCGGCCGAAGAGGGCGTCGAGCACCTGAATGGTCTGGTTCAAAGTGACGCGGTTCCCTGTGCCAACGTTGATGACGTGACCGCTGGCTCGGGGCGCGGTACAGGCGCGAAGCGTCGCGTCAACAACGTTGGCCACGTAAATGAAATCACGCGATTGCTCTCCATCGCCGAAGATTGTCGGCGGGGCACCGCGCAAATAGGCCGCGAGGAATTTTGAAAGAACTCCTGAATACGGCGAGTCGGGATCCTGTCTGGGCCCGAACACGTTGAAGTAACGGAGGGCAACCGTTTCCAATCCGTAGAGTCGCCCGAAGAGGCCGCAGTATTGCTCGCCTGCCACCTTGGCAAGTGCGTAAGGCGACAGCGGGCGAGGCTCCTGGCTCTCCGAGCAGGGTAACTGCAAGCTATCTCCATACGCCGCGGAGGTAGCCGCGAAGACCACCCGCCTGACGCTGGCGTCGCGCGCCGCCACCAGCACGTTCAGCGTGCCGTCCAGGTTGACGGCGTGGGAAGTGAGGGGATCGGCAATCGAGCGCGGGACGGACGGCAGCGCCGCCTCGTGAATTACGTAGTCCACGCCTTCGAAGACAGGTCGCATCCCCTCCAGATCGCGAATGTCCCGGCGGTAAAAGGCCAGCGGGCCATTCAGTCCGGCAAGGTTTGCCTGGCTTCCGGTGCTCAGGTTGTCGAGGACGCGGACCGATTCCCCGCGGCGACAAAGCTCTTCGGCCAGATGCGAACCAATGAAACCCGCCCCTCCGGTAACCAGATAAGTTGCCATTCCACCCTCTCGGCGAAAGACGGAAGTCTAGCACAAACGGAGGTGGCGTGGCCCGGACGCGGGCGCGCCTCGCGAAAGGTCCCGGACACAACCGGGTCGCAATGGTGGTAAATTAGAAGAGCAACATCCTTTGGGAAAGGTGCGATCGTTCAACATCCTTCAACAACTCCAGGACACGCTTCGCCAGCGGATCGTCATTCTTGATGGCGCGATGGGCACGGCGCTTCAGGCGCACAACCTGAGCGAAGCGGACTATCGCGGGCGCGAGTTCGCCGACCATCCCAAGCCGCTGCGGCAGAACAATGACGTCCTGAATATCACCCAGCCTGCGCTGGTGGAGAGGATCCACACCGCGTACCTCGAGGCCGGCGCCGACATCATCGAGACCAACACGTTCAATTCCAACGCCTTTTCGATGGCCGAGTACGGGTTGGAGAGTTACGTTCATGAACTGAACGTGGCGGGCGCGCGCATGGCCCGCCGCGCCGCCGACGCGTTCATGGCGAAACACCCCGGGCGCCCGTGCTACGTTGCCGGTTCACTCGGCCCTACGAATCGGACCGCCTCGCTGTCGCAGGACGTGTCCAGTCCTGCGCAACGCTCGGTCACCTTCGACGATCTGCGGCAGGCGTATCGCGAGCAGGCGCGCGCCCTGGTCGAAGGGGGCGTCGATATACTCCTGGTCGAAACGATCTTCGACACGCTCAACGGGAAAGCCGCTCTGTTTGGCATCGAAGAGCTGTTCGACGAGCTGGGCCGCCGCCTTCCCGTGATGGCCTCCGTCACCATCGTGGACCAGAGCGGGAGAAACCTTTCCGGGCAAACTGTGGAAGCGTTCCTGATTTCGGTCGAACACGCCGACCTGCTCAGCGTGGGGATCAACTGCTCGCTCGGCGCGCGCCAGATGCGCCCCTTCTTCGAAGAGCTGGCGAAGACGGCTCCGTTTTATGTGAGCTGCTATCCCAACGCGGGCCTGCCGAACGCCTTCGGCGGCTTTGACGAGACTCCCGAGACGATGGCCGCGACGCTCGGCGAATTTGCCGAGAACGGCTGGCTGAATATCGTCGGCGGCTGCTGCGGCACCACGCCGGCGCACATCCGCGCCATCGCCCGCGCGGTCCAGGGCGCGAAGCGGCGCGAAGTCCCGCCGCGCAGCGCCCACACGCGCTTGAGCGGACTGGAAGCATTCACGATTCGTCCCGATACCAATTTCGTCAACATCGGCGAGCGGACCAATGTCACCGGCTCCCCGAAATTCGCCCGGCTGATTCTCAAAGGCCAGTACGAGGAAGCGCTCTCCGTGGCGCGGCAGCAGGTGGAAAACGGCGCGCAGATTATTGACATCAACTTCGACGAGGCGATGCTCGATTCCGAGCGAGCGATGACGACGTTTCTGCGCTACCTCGCTGCCGAGCCGGATATCGCCCGCGTCCCCATCATGCTTGACAGCTCCCGCTGGAGCGTCCTCGAGGCCGGCCTGAAATGCTTGCAGGGCAAGGGCATCGTGAATTCCATCAGTCTGAAGGAGGGCAAGGAGTCCTTCAAGAAACACGCCCGGCTGATTCGGCGCTACGGCGCGGCGATGATCGTGATGGCCTTTGACGAAGGCGGTCAGGCCGACACGGTCGGGCGCAAAGTGGAGATCTGCACGCGCTCCTACCGGATACTGACCGAGGAAGTCGGCGTGCCGCCCTCCGACATTATCTTCGATCCCAACGTGCTGACCATTGCCACCGGCATGGAGGAGCACGCCAACTACGCGGTGAATTTCATCGAAGCCACGCGCCGCATCAAGGCGACGCTGCCCGGCTGCAAGGTGAGCGGCGGCATCAGCAATCTTTCGTTTTCCTTCCGCGGCAACAACACCGTGCGCGAGGCGATGCACACGGTCTTCCTCTATCACGCCATCCAGGCCGGGCTTGATATGGGGATTGTCAACGCCGGCCAGTTGGGAATCTACGAGAAGATTCCGCGCGACCTGCGCGACCTGGTGGAAGACGTCGTGCTCAATCGCCGCCCCGACGCCACCGAGCGGCTGCTGGCCTTCGCCGACAGGGTGAAGCACCAGGCAAAGACGGCGGCGCGCGAGGACGCCTGGCGGCAAGCGCCGGTCGAGGAGCGCCTGGCGCACGCGCTCGTGCACGGCATCACCGACTTCATCGAACAGGACACGGAGGAGGCCCGGCAGAAGGCGGGGCGCCCTCTGGACGTCATTGAAGGGCCCCTCATGAACGGCATGAAGATCGTGGGCGACCTCTTCGGCGCCGGCAAGATGTTCCTGCCGCAAGTGGTGAAGAGCGCGCGCGTCATGAAAAAGGCCGTCGCGTACCTGCTCCCCTACCTGGAAGAGGAGAAGCAGCGCACCGGCCGCCGCCAGGCGGAGGGCACGATCGTGCTCGCCACCGTCAAGGGCGACGTGCACGATATCGGCAAGAACATCGTGGGGGTGGTGCTGGCGTGCAACAACTACGAGGTCACCGACCTGGGGGTGATGACGCCCGCGGAGAAGATCCTGCAAACGGCGCGCCAGGTGAATGCCGACCTCATCGGCCTGAGCGGGCTGATTACGCCTTCGCTGGACGAGATGGTGCACGTGGCGCGCGAAATGGAGAGGGAAAAGTTTGACATTCCTCTGCTCATCGGCGGGGCGACCACGAGTCGCGTCCATACGGCGGTCAAGATCGCTCCGGCCTATCACGGACCGGTGGCGCACGTGGCCGACGCTTCGCGCGCCGTGAACGTCGCCGGGCAACTGAAGGATCCAGAACGCAGGAAGGCTTTCGTCGAGCAACTCCGCCGAGAGCAGGAGCAGGCGCGCGCCTCGCATCGGGAGGCGGGGACCGCCAAACTGCTCCCGCTCGACGAGGCACGCCGCCGCCGGCCGGCCTATGACTGGGCGACGATCGACATTCCGAAGCCCTCCTTCCTCGGTACGAAAGTGATCGCTCCGGTTCCCCTCGAGGAGATCGTCCCCTACATCGACTGGACGCCTTTTTTCCATGCCTGGGAATTGCGCGGCGTGTTCCCGAGGATATTGGACGCGCCGGAGAGCGGAGCCCGCGCTCGCGAGCTCTGGGAAGACGGCAAGAAGCTGCTGGGGCGCATGGTGGCGGAGAAGTGGCTGACGGCCCGCGCCGTCTATGGATTCTTCCCTGCCGCCAGCGTGGGCGACGACATCGAAGTCTTCGTGGATGAATCACGATCCCGGCCGCTGGCGACCTTGCACACGCTTCGTCAACAGCTGGAGAAGCCGGCGGGAGAGTTCAACTTCGCGCTGGCCGACTTCATCGCGCCCGCCGATTCCGGGCGATGCGATTATCTGGGGGCGTTCGCCGTCACCGCCGGCATCGGGCTGGAAGCACTCACCGGCCAATTCGAGCGCGAGCACGACGACTACAACGCCATCATGGCCAAGGCGCTGGCGGACCGCCTGGCCGAAGCGCTGGCGGAATGGCTTCATCAGCGCGCCCGCGCCGAATGGGGCTACGGCGCCAATGAGAAGCTGGGCGTCGAGGACCTGCTGCGCGAGCGTTACCGCGGCATTCGTCCCGCGCCCGGCTACCCGGCATATCCGGACCATACCGAGAAGCGCACGCTCTTCCACCTGCTGCACGCCGAGGAATGCACCGGAATCCAGCTCACCGAATCCTACGCGATGTGGCCGGGCGCTTCGGTCTGCGGGCTTTACTTCGCGCATCCGGAAGCGAAATATTTCGCCGTGGGCAAGATCGATCGCGACCAGGTGCGGGACTACCAGATGCGCAAGGGCGAGGATCTGAAAGCCGTCGAACGGTGGCTGGGACCCTATCTCGCCTATGAAGCGGCGTAGCGACTCCCTTGAGCCCGGCAGCCGTCCGATTCCCCGCTTGCCGGGCTGAAGCCCGGTGCTACTCTGTAAACCTCATGTCTTCGTCGCCTCATTTCCGGCGTCAGCACTTTTCGCTCAAGGATCGCTTTGTTTCGTTTCTAAGCGAGACGCTCTTCGACCACCTCACCTACACGGTGCGGCACGGCTTGCTCCAGGGCATGAAACGGAAGGGGGGTATGGGATTCCTTCCTGCGATCTTCGCCGGGCGCGGCGGCCCGAGCACGGAGGAAGCCTTCTTTCGCAGCCTCGATCTGAGGGAGAAAGTCGTCTACGACATCGGGGCTTTTCAGGGCCTGATGACGCTCTACTTCGCGCGGCAGGCGAAGGCAGTGATTTCCTTTGAGCCTCATCCCGCCAACCTCCGTCGCCTGCACGAAAACATTCAACTGAACCACCTCGCCAATGTGCGGGTGCTCCAGCGTGGGCTCGGCGAGAGCGAAGGTTTCATCGAATTGGCGTGTGACCCGCGCATGCCGGGAGCGGCGTCGGCGGATCCCGCCATCGTGTCGCAGGTAAGAGAGTCCGTCGCCGAAGCCCAGTTTCTGCAGATTCCGGTGTCACGCTTGGACGATGTGGTCGGGCGCGAGCAACTGCCGCTGCCGGATTTCATAAAGATCGATATCGAGGGCATGGAACTGAGCGCCTTGCGCGGCATGACGAAATTGCTCGCGGCCCATCGCCCCCAACTCTATCTGGAGATGCACGGCGCGACAGCAGCGGAAAAGGGCCGCAAGGCCCGGGAGATTCTGGAATTCCTCTTCCAGGCCGGCTACCAAGGGATCCGGCACGTTGAAACGGCCGCCGCCGTGACCTCGGCCGACGATCCCAGAGCACGAACCGGACATCTCTTCTGCGTCGCGGTCTGATGGGCCTCGGCGTCGGCCGGGGGTATTCGGTGCGCATCCCCCCGCAACGCCCCCGAGCGGCGAGCGATATCGCTTCGCTCCGATGATGCCCAGGGCCCGCAACGTTCTTCAGCGGGCCGTTCGATGGTATCTTTAGGTTGGGTCGCAGGAAATAAAGTCAGCATGGACATCCTCCAAGAGCTTTTCGAGCGGTATTTTGGTTCACCCGCCCTGCGGGTTCAGCCGCTGCAAGGCCAGCTGGGAGGTTCGGGACGCAACATCATCCGGCTGGCCAACACCGAACACAGCGCGATCGGCGTGCTCTATAGCGTGCGGGAGGAGAATGTCGCTTTCCTCGAATTCTCCCGGCACTTCCGGCGGCATGGCCTGCCGGTCCCGAAGATCTATGCCGAGGATCTGAGCCAGGGTGCCTACCTCGAAGAAGACCTGGGCGACACCACCCTCTTCGAGTTTCTGACGGAGAATCGAAACGGAGAGAATCTTGATGCTCGTGTGGTGGCAGCTTACCGCCAAGTCGTGGCGATGCTGCCACGCTTTCAGATCGAGGCGGGCCGCGACCTGAACTACGAGGTGTGCTACCCGCGGTCCCGATTTGACCGCCAGTCCATCACCTGGGATTTGAACTACTTCAAATACTATTTTCTTCGACTGGCCGGAATTGCCTTCAACGAGCAGACTCTGGAAGATGACTTCAACCGCTTCACGGATTTCCTGCTTGAGGCTCCGTCGGACTTTTTCCTCTATCGGGATTTCCAGTCGCGCAACATCATGCTGCGCGATGGCGGTGTGTTCTTCCTGGATTACCAGGGCGGCCGCAAAGGCGCGCTACAATACGACATCGCTTCCCTGCTCTATGACGGCAAGGCCGACCTGCCACCCGCCCTGCGGCAGGAACTGCTTGATGCCTATCTGGAACGGCTGAGCGAATTCACCGCGGTCGACCGCGACGCCTTCCTGCGCCATTACGATGCCTTCGTGTATGTCCGCCTCATGCAGGCCATGGGAGCATACGGTTTTCGCGGCTTCTACGAGCGCAAAGTTCATTTCCTGCAGAGCGTTCCCTACGCGCTCAAGAGCCTGCGCTGGCTCCTCGAGCACGTGGAGCTTCCCTTGGAATTGCCGACGCTGATGGGTGCGTTCCGAGCGATGCTCCAGTCGGAAAAACTGCAGACCATCAGCGGCGCGGCCGGACACCTGGTGGTGCGAGTGTTCAGTTTCTCCTATCACCGCCGCCTGCCCGAAGATGGGACCGGGCACGGCGGAGGCTTTGTCTTCGATTGCCGCAGTCTTCCGAATCCTGGGCGCGAAGAACGTTTCAAAGCCCTGACGGGAAAGGATGCGCCGGTGATCGAGTATCTGAGCCGGGAAAGTGCGGTTCATGCGTTTTTGGAGAGCGTCCTTGCACTGGTGGGCGCCAGCGTGGCCAATTATCAACAGCGGGGCTTCCAGGATCTGATGGTATCTTTTGGCTGCACCGGCGGCCAGCATCGCTCGGTTTACCTGGCAGAGCAATTCGCCAGGCGGCTGCGGGAAATGAAGGGGGTAGAGGTTACCGTGCGCCATCTTGAGCTGGAGAACCCGGTCGCATGAAAGCCATGATCCTGGCGGCCGGGCTGGGCACGCGCTTGCGGCCGCTCACCGACGATCGTCCCAAGGCGCTGGTGGAGATCGCCGGACACACACTCCTTGAAATTACCCTCTACCGCTTGCGCACTCTCGGAATCCGTGAAGTAATCCTCAACGTTCATCACTTTGCCGGCATGATTCGCGACTACCTCGCGGCCAATCAGAATTTTGGCATGCACATTGCCATTTCGCACGAAGTGGAGTTGCTCGATACCGGAGGCGGACTGAAGAAGGCCTCCCATTTCCTGCAAGACAGCGAACCCTTCATCCTGCATAACGTGGACGTGCTCAGCACGATCGATCTCGATCGGATGGCGCAGTTTCACAGAGACAATCAGGCCCTCGCGACCCTGGCGGTGAAGGACCGCGAGACGTCGCGGTATCTGCTCTTCAATGACCGGCTACAACTATGCGGGCGGAGGGTGGGACCCAGTTCGACGCAAACGCCGCCTGGATCTTCGCAGACGTTCCAGGCGCTGGCGTTTTCCGGCATACACGTGATTTCTCCCCGTATCTTCGGGCTGATGACCGAGCAGGGCGCTTTCCCTATCATGGATGTCTATTTGCGCCTGGCTTCAGAGGGGGAAAAGGTCGTCGCGTTCCGCGCCGACCACTTCTATTGGCGCGACCTCGGCAGGCCAGCCGATCTCCCGCAGGCAGCGCAGGATTTGAAGGACCTGGGGCTCGAACCCCGGTTCGCACCGAAGCTGCAATGAAGCGTTCATGCTCTTTTGCGCACGCGGCCGGAAGAGCGTAGAATACATTTCGTTCAACGGGAGCATGGGATGGACGACCACCGGACACGCCGTCGAGACGCCTTGGTTCAGGTCCTGCGACTTGGAGGCTTGAGTGCGGTAACGGGGGGGCTCGCCTGGTGGTTGCACGGCCGCAGCCGCCGTCCCGAAGAGGCACTGGCCGCCAGCCTGAGGCCCAACTACAGCATTCCCTCTGACCCCAACCTGCCGGAAATGGCCGTTGCCCAAAACGGTGAGCCGGAAGCGCTGGCGCGCCGGGTGATTCAGGCCCTCGGCGGCATGAGCCGCTTCGTCCGGCGCGGCGAGGTAGTGGTGGTAAAACCCAACATCGCCTGGGACCGCACGCCCGAGCAGGCAGCCAACACCAATCCTCAACTGGTGGCGGAGATCGTGCGCCTCTGCCTGCAAGCAGGCGCCAAGAAAGTCATCGTCACCGATGTGAGCTGCAACGACCCGCGGCGCTGCTTCGAACGGAGCGGCATCGCGGCAGCCGCGCGCGCCGCCGGGGCGGAAGTCCATTTCCCGGAAGAACGGCGGTTCAAGGAAGTGGATCTGGGCGGCGAAGTGCTCCATGCCTGGAAGGTGCTCGATCACTTCCTGGAAGCCGATAAGATGATCAACGTCCCCATCGCCAAGCATCACAGCCTGACCGAGTGCACGCTGGGGATGAAGAATTGGTACGGGATTCTCGGCGGCCCGCGCCATCGGCTCCACCAGCGCATTCACGAGAGCCTGGCGGACCTGGCCGATTTTATGCGTCCCACGCTCACCATCATCGACGCTTACCGCATCTTGATGCGCAACGGTCCCACGGGCGGAAACGTCGGAGACACAGCTTTGAAGAAGACGCTCGTCGCCTCCACCGATCCCGTGGCTCTCGACGCCTATGTGGCCAAGGCCTTCTGGAACCTGGACGCCGAGCGACTGCCCTACTTAAAGCTGGCCCAGGCTCGCGGCTTGGGCAAGATGGATTTCTCATTGCTGCGGACCAGCATCGTCCCCGCCGCCTGAAAGGCCGGTTCTGGCGTCACAAACTAGCTTCGGGCCCCGACTGTGTCAAAAACCCCAGTCCCGGATGGTTTTTCAGCCTTCCGCCGCCCCTCGCTCGCAAGAATAAGTATCGGTATTTCACAGAG
>CAZHKT010000017.1:0-38393 GCA_964533045.1 uncultured Acidobacteriota bacterium
AGGTGGTCATGCGGCTGCTCGACAAGGAGAACCTGCGGCTCGACATGACCAAGCTGGGTTTCGAGCCGGAGTCGCTGGCCAAGTTTCAAAAGGCCATCTTCAAGCCCTACGGGATGGTGCTGGTCACGGGGCCGACGGGCAGCGGCAAGACCAACACGCTTTACTCCTCCATCGCCCAGCTCAACAAGCCGGATACCAACATCGTGACCGCGGAGGACCCGGTTGAGTTTCAGCTGCCCGGCATCAACCAGGTGCAGATGAAAGAAGCCATCGGGCTGAACTTTGCGGCGGCGCTGCGCTCGTTCCTGCGGCAGGACCCCAACATCATCCTGGTTGGCGAGATTCGGGACTTCGAAACGGCGGAAATTGCCATCAAGGCGGCGCTAACCGGCCACCTGGTGCTGTCCACGCTGCACACCAACGATGCGCCTTCGACCATTTCGCGCCTGATGAACATGGGCATCGAGCCCTTTCTGGTGGCGACGTCGGTTCACCTGATCTGCGCGCAGCGCCTGGGCCGGCGCGTTTGCCAGGATTGCAAAGTGGAGGAGGAGGTTTCGCCCCAGGTGCTGATTGATGCGGGGTTCACGCCCGAGGAGGCCAAGACCGTCAAGATTTATAAGGGAGAGGGCTGCGCCACCTGCAATCAGAAGGGTTACAAGGGGCGCGTCGGTTTTTACGAGATTCTGGAAATCACCGATGAAATGCGCGAACTGATTTTGGTGGGCGCCTCGGCCTTGGAATTGAGGAAAAAGGCCGTGGAACAGGGTATGATTACGCTGCGACGGAGCGGCCTGCTCAAGGTCGCGCAGGGCATTACGACACTGGAAGAAGTGATTCGCGAAACCGTGCTGTAAGCAAGGAGTTCAACCCCTATGGCGTTGCCCAGTTTGAGCGATTTGCTGAAGCGGATGGTGGAATCCGGGGGATCGGATCTGCACATCACGACGAATTCTCCGCCCCGCATCCGCATCCACGGCGAACTGAAGCCCTGCGAGGACCTGCCGATCCTGGGACCGGCCGACACCAAACAGCTGGCATACAGCATTCTGACCGACGCTCAGAAGCACCGGTTTGAGGAGAACCTGGAACTGGACTTCTCCTTCGGCATCAAGAACATCGCGCGATTCCGAGGCAACCTGTTCAATCAGCGTGGCGCCGTGGCCGGCGTCTTCCGCGTCATTCCGTTTGAGATTAAGAGTTTCGAGCAGTTGGGCCTGGCACCGGTGGTACGAAAGCTCTGTGAAAAGCCGCGCGGGCTGATTCTGGTCACCGGCCCGACGGGCAGCGGCAAGTCCACCACCCTTGCCACCATGCTCAACATGATCAATGAGACCCGCTACGAGCACATGATCACGATCGAAGACCCGATCGAGTTCATGCATCCGCACAAGAAGTGTCTGGTCAACCAGCGGGAAGTGCACTCTGACACGCACTCGTTCGCCAACTCCCTGCGCGCCGCTCTGCGCGAGGACCCCGACGTCGTGCTGATCGGCGAAATGCGCGATCTGGAGACGATTGAGGCGGCCTTGCGCATTGCCGAGACGGGCCACCTGACCTTCGGGACGCTGCACACCAACTCGGCCTCGTCCACCATCAACCGGATCATTGACGTGTTTCCCTCGCACCAGCAGTCGCAGATTCGCGCCCAGCTTTCGCTGGTTCTGGAGGGCATCATGTGCCAGGCGCTGCTGCCCAAGGCGGACGGGCGCGGACGCGCCATGGCCATGGAAATTCTGGTGCCCAATGCCGCCATCCGCAACCTGATCCGCGAGGACAAGATTCACCAGATCTATTCGGCCATGCAATCGGGCCAGGACAAGTTCGGAATGCAGACGTTTAATCAGTCGCTGATGTCACTCTACATGACACGACAAATCACCCTGGAGACCGCCATGGCACGTTCCAGCAACCCGGAGGAGCTCCAGGATATGATCAGCCGGAGTGCCGCAGGCGGCCCTCCCAAGCCGCAGTATCCTCCCGCGCGTCGGTAACCGAGGGGCGGAGCCGCCGGGAAGGCGGACTCCGGTGGCCAGCGCCAGGCCACGCAGGCGTGGAGAGAAAATTGAAAATGAGGTGACCACCGATGCCGCAATTTGAATTTCGTGGCACGTCCCGGACTGGCGAGGCCGTGAGCGGTACCCGGGCCGCCCCCAGCCGGGAAGCTCTCGACGCCCTGCTGCGCCGCGAGCAAATCACTCCCACCCGCATCGTAGAAAAGGGCAGGGAGATTGCCATCCCCAAGCCCAGAGTGGCCGGCAAGGTCAGCGCCAAGGAACTGGCCATCTTTACCCGCCAATTCTCGGTGATGATCGACGCCGGCCTGCCGCTGGTCCAATGCCTGGAGATCCTGTCATCCCAGCAGGAAAACAAAGCGTTTGCCAAGGCCCTGGCGGCGGTCCGGAGTTCGGTCGAAAGCGGGTCAACGCTGGCCAACGCGCTGCGCCAGTTTCCCAAAATCTTCGACGACCTCTACGCCAACATGGTGGAGGCGGGCGAAACCGGCGGTATTCTCGACACCATCCTGCAACGCCTGTCGGGATACATCGAGAAGGCGGTCAAGCTGCGCCGCGCCGTGCAGTCGGCCTTGATTTACCCCATCGCCGTCGTCACCATCGCGGGCGGCGTGATCTTCCTGCTGCTGTGGAAGGTCGTCCCCATTTTTGCCACGCTGTTTGCCGGCCTGGGGGTGGACCTGCCGCTTCCCACGCGGATTGTGATCGGCCTCAGCACGGCCGTCGGAAAACTGGCCGTTCCCCTCATCCTCTTTGTGATTGCGGCGGGCTATGGCCTCAAAAAGTATTACGAAACGCCCGCCGGCAAGATGACCATTGACACCCTGATTCTGAAAATCCCCATCCTCGGCGACCTGATGCGCAAAATCGGCGTGGCGCGCTTTACCCGCACCCTCGGCACGCTGATCACCAGCGGCGTGCCCATGCTGGAAGCGCTCGACATCACGGCGCGCACGTCGGGCAACGCGGTGATTGAGAAGGCCATTCTCGAAGTCCGCAAGGCTGTCGAGGGAGGCCGCACCATCGTCGATCCCCTGCGGGAAACCGGCGTCTTTCCCAACATGGTGACTCAGATGATCGGCGTCGGCGAACAGACCGGTGCGCTCGACGCCATGCTCCAGAAGATCGCCGACTTCTACGAAGACGAAGTGGACGCTGCCGTGGGCGACCTGCTGACCGCCATGGAACCGATGATGATCCTCTTCCTCGGCATCGTGGTCGGCGGTGTGGTCATCTCCATGTACCTGCCACTCTTCAGCCTGATCGGAAAGCTGGCAGGCTAACCGTCAGGTCTTGCGATTCCCGACGGGGCCGGCCGGCGCCGGCCTCGTCTCTTCTGGTGTGACGGGCAGGGCAGCCGTCCTGGATTGCGCTCCCTGTCGCCGCTCCCTA
Organism: uncultured Acidobacteriota bacterium; assembly: GCA_964533045.1. GTDB lineage: Bacteria > Acidobacteriota > Terriglobia > UBA7540 > UBA7540 > JACQNR01. Next base: position 3,408 of record CAZHKT010000017.1, read on the forward strand.
TAATCTCCCCGACCGCCTCTATGAACACCACGAGCGAACTGCAAAGCTGGCTGCCGTACGTCATCAAGATTCGTTTCGTCATCATCAGTTTTGTCTTTGCCATCGAATTCGCCATCCGGGTGGTGGTTCGCGAATCCGGCCCTGCCGATTCCATCCAGAGCCTGGGATTGCTGGTCATCATCTGGTACGTGATCAACCTGTTCTTTCTGATCTACAACCAGGTCAGCCGCGAGTATCTCCTGCAGGCGTATCTTCAGATCGCTTCCGACGTTTTCCTGATTGCCGCCATCGTTCATGTGACCGGCGATGTGGACAGCAACTACATTTCGCTTTATCTGGTTGCCATCATCCTGACGAGCATGTTGCTCCCGCGGGGCAAAGTCTTCCTGGTCGCGGCCGTCAGCTTCGTGGTCATGGGCTTCATGCTGGAAGCCGCCTATTTGCCCGTGCTGTTTCCTAAGTTGGTGCAGCGGCACTCCTACCTCCGGGTGCTGGCAACCTCCGCACTGCCCTTTGAGGATATGTCGGAAGCGCAAGCTCGCGCTTTTCTGAACGGGCTTCAAGTCAAGATCTTTGTGAACTTCTTTGCCTTCTTCGCCGTGGCCTACCTGGCCAGTTACCTTTCGGAAAGCCGGCGCCGGACGCGCGAAGAATTGCGCGACAAGAGCGGCCAGATCGCCAGCCTGCAGGCGATCAACGAAAGCATCATCAACAGCATGCGCGACGGCCTGATCACCACCGACTTGAACGGGAGAATCCTGGACGTCAATCCAACCGGCGGCGTCATCCTGGGCCACCGCCCCCCGTCGCTGGCGGGGGAACCGATTGGCAAATTGTTCCCGGAGCTTCGTGCGACGGATGCTGCCGGTGCCGATCCCAGTCTGCGTCGCGAAGTGACCTATGCCCATCCCAAGGGGGAGGGGCGCATGCTGGCCGTCGCTTCCTCCCCGTTGGTGCTGCCCCAAGCCGGAACCGTCGGCTATGTCTACAGCTTTCAGGACCTGACGGAAGAGAAGAAGCGTGAGAACGAATATCGCGCTAAAGATCGGATGGCGACACTGGGCCGCCTGGCCGCGGCCATTGCACACGAAATTCGAAACCCGCTGGCCTCCATCGCCGGGTCGGTCAAGCTGCTGCAGAGTCTGGCGCATCTCGACGACGACCAGGCCAAGCTGATTGATATTGTCAGCCGGGAATCGGAGCGCCTCAATAAGCTCGTCTCCGATTTTCTGATCTACTCGCGCGATCAGCGTTTTGCCTTCGAAGAGGTGGACATTGTGCCCTTACTCGAGGAAACCTTGGTTTTGATCGAGCACCACCCCGGTTTTTCCCCCGCGACGGTTATCGAACGGAAGTTCCCCAAGCGTGCCGTGGTGGCGCGCGCCGACCCCGACAAACTGCGGCAGGTTTTTTGGAACATCTGCGACAACGCCCTCAAAGCGATGCCCGAGGGCGGCAAGCTCACGGCGGAGATTCAGGATGCGGGGGGCGACTCCGTTCGAATTCTCCTGTCGGACACCGGGACGGGACTGACCGAGGCGCAGCGGGAAAAGATCTTTGAACCGTTTCAGGCCGGTTTTACCAACGGCACCGGCCTGGGGCTCGCCATCGTGTACCAGATTGTCCAGGCTCACCGCGGCTCCATCCAGGTGAACTCGGCGCCCGGGAAGGGAACACAGTTCATCGTCGCAATTCCAAAATCGACGCCGTCGTGAACGGGGCGGAATCCCTCCCCAATCCTGAATCAAATCCTGCGGCCGTCACCCTCTTTTTTCTCTTCATCGATCAGCGTTCCTCGTTCATAATCTGTTGTTCCGATGGCCCGACTGCTGGTGGTGGACGACGAAAAATCGCTCTGCCAGATGCTGGAAATCGCCTTCCGCAAGGACGGGCACATGGTCGAAACCGTCTCCAGCGGCAAGGCGGCGCTTGCCAAGCTTGCCTCTCAAGTCTACGACTTGGTCATTTCCGACATCCGGATGCCGGACCTGACCGGCATCGAACTGCTGGAAGCCGCGCGCGCCAGCCGCAATCCCGCCGGCTTCATCATGATCACCGCCGTGCCCACGGTGACCACGGCGATCCAGGCTTTGAATCTGGGCGCCTACCGTTACGTGATCAAGACCGACAAGCTGGTGGAGGAACTGCGTTTGGTGGCCGCCCAGGCGCTGGAAGAGCTGGCGCTGCGGGAAGAGAACATTCGTCTGCGACGGGAGTTGCTCCGCGTCTTTGCGCAGAAGAACATCGTGGGGCGCAGCCGGAAGATCGAAGCCATCCTGGAGATGGTGCGCACGGTGGCGGCAACTTCCAGCACCGTCCTGATCACCGGCGAAAGCGGGACCGGCAAGGAACTGGTGGCGCGCGCCATTCACGAGGCCAGCCCGCGGCGCGAGAAGCCCTTTGTTTCGATTAATTGCGGCGCGTTTCCCGAAACGCTGCTGGAAAGCGAACTGTTCGGCTACCTCAAAGGTGCATTCACCGGCGCGGACAGCAACAAGAAAGGCATCATCGAAGCAGCGCATGGCGGAACCCTCTTCCTCGATGAGATCGGGGAAACCAGCCTCACCATGCAGGTCAAGCTGCTCCGCGTCCTGCAGGAGCGCCGAGTGCGCCCCTTGGGCGGCACACAGGATATCGCCGTGGACGTCCGTCTGATCGCCTCGACGAACCGCGATCTGAAGGCGATGGTCGCGCAGGGTCATTTCCGCGAGGATTTCTATTACCGGGTCAGCGTCATTCCGATTCACGTCCCTCCCCTGCGGGAGCGCGTGGAGGATATCGAACCTCTCGCGCGGCATTTCCTGCGCCGTTACGCTCTGCAGATCGGTAAGCCGCTCCACGATTTCGACGCCAAGGCACTTCAGATCCTGTGCCGTTACACCTGGCCAGGCAATGTCCGTGAACTGGAAAATGCGATTGAGAGAGCCGTGGCCGTCAGCGTCAGTCACGACGGGCTGGTTACCCTGAAGGATCTGCCCGAGTCTCTTTCGGGCATGGGTCCGACTTTCGACCGCGGGGTCCAAATCCCCCCCGAGGGGCTGGACCTTGAATCCCAACTGGCACGGATCGAAAAGCAATACTTGCTGGAAGCGCTGCAAGCAGCAGGCGGCGTCCGGACCAAGGCCGCCGAATTGCTCAAAATGTCCTACCGAGCCTTCCGTCACCTGGCAAAGAAGCACGGAATTTGATCGGGATCACCGCTCTCCTAAATCTTGAATTTCCAGAATCAGGAATCTTCGAGTGACACTTTTTGTCAATTGAACCCGCCAATTTATGACGATAGGGCCTCAGAAATCGGAAAGCTGTGCCTGCGCCATCCACCGCGGCATATAAGTCCTTTGATATGAATAAAAAGAACATAGCCAAGCGACGCATTCGAAAGGTATGGTTGGCCATTCATTTGCTGAGCAGCAGGGTGCTATCTGTGTGAAAACACAGGCGGCGAACACAAGGAGGAGTTAATGAAGAGAAATTCGCGCGGATTTTCGTTGATTGAGCTTCTGATCGTCGTGGCGATCATTCTGATCATCGCGGCGATCGCCATCCCGAACCTGCTGCGGTCGCGCATTGCGGCCAACCAGGCTTCGGCGGTGGGTTCGATGAGAACCATCAATACGGCTGAAATCACCTATGCTTCGACCTACAACTCCGGCTACAGCTCGTCTCTGTCGGATCTGGCTCCGCCTGCCGCGGGTGCGTCTCCGACGTCCACGGCGGCTGGTCTGATCGACAGCGTTCTGGCCGGCGGTTCGAAGAGCGGGTACACGTTCACCTACACGCCCGGCACGGCGGTGGGCGGCAGAATTGAGACCTATACTCTCGCCGCTGCGCCGACCACGGTCGGTACCACGGGCACCAACTACTACTTTACCGACCAGTCGGGCGTCATCCGCCAGAACTCCACTGGCGCGGCGTCTGCCGCCGACTCACCGCTGGCTGGCTAGTTGCCTTCTGGTGTGAATCGGGATCATCTCCGCAGGGGGGAGCCGGAGCGCTCCCCCTTTTTCTTTTTTCGGGCAAGAATTCCCCCTGGCTTCCAACTTCCCAACTCCCTGCGTTATATTGGAAAGGCCATTCGAAACAGGTTGCAGCGCCGGAAGCATCTCCCCCATGTTTGCTGTTGAGACAGACCATCTCACCAAGGACTATGCCGTGGGCTTCCTGCGCAAGCGGAAGAAGCGCGCGCTGGACGCCCTCAACCTGCAGGTCCGTCCCGGGGAAGTCTTCGGTTTGCTGGGACCGAACGGGGCGGGCAAGAGCACTACCCTGAAGCTGTTGCTGCGCCTGATTTTCCCGACCTCAGGCTCCGGCCGGATCCTGGGCCGGCCGCTGGACGACGTGGCGATGCATGGTCGTATCGGATATCTTCCTGAGAATCCCTACTTCTACGATCATCTGACCGCTGAGGAATTTCTCAATTACGCGGGTGAACTGTTCGGCCTCGACCGTGCGAGCCGTCGCAGGCGAGTGGATGCATTGATCGCGCGGGTCAGGTTGGAACGATCCGCCGATGTGCCGCTGCGGAGATTCTCCAAAGGCATGCTCCAGCGCGTGGGCATCGCCCAGGCGCTCATGAACGATCCGGAGCTGGTGATCCTGGACGAGCCGATGTCGGGCCTGGATCCGCTGGGCCGGCGCGAAGTGCGCGATCTGATCCTGGAACTGAAAGCGGCCGGGAAGACGGTCTTTTTTTCAACGCACATTCTTTCCGACGCGGAGATGTTGTGTGACCGGGTGGCGATTCTGGCTGGAGGCCGCCTTCAGGGTTGCGGCGAGCTGGACGAGATTCTTCGCTTGGGGGTCGCTGCCACGGAGCTGGTGCTGGAGAAACCCGACCCTGCGCTGGTCGCGGCCCTGGCCGTCTACGACCCCCAGCCGGTGCGGACCGGCGACCGCGTCCGGGTGCGGATTCCCGAGGAGTCTCAGGTGGGTCCGGCGCTGGAGACGGTTCTCCGCCAAGGTGGCAAGGTGGTCTCGCTGAATCCGGTCAAGCGGTCGCTGGAGGAATACTTCATGGCTCGCGTGGCCGCAGGGGAAGTTCCCGAGCCCACCGCCCAAGAACAAGAACAGGAAACCGCCGCCGATATTCCATGATATTTCGAATTGCCAGCATCGCGCGCCACACGCTCAAAGAATCCGTTCGCGAGCGGGTTCTTTACAACCTGCTGGTTTTCGCCCTGCTGATGTTCGGCGCGGCGATCCTGGTGGGCAGCGTCTCGGTAGGCATCGAACACATCATTATCGTGAACCTGGGCCTGAGTTCCATGAACGTCTTTGGCCTGATGATGGCGATCTTCATTGGCATCACGCTGGTGTGGAAAGAGATCGACCGGCGGACCATCTTCAGCATCATGGCCAAGCCCATACGCCGCTGGGAATTCATTCTGGGAAAGTTCGCGGGGCTGATGCTGACACTGACGGTCAACACCGCGGTGATGACCGCCGGATTTTTTCTCGCGCTGCTCTACGCCAAGCGCACTCTGGTCGCCGGCGATCTGATCGTTTTTCAAGCGATCTACTTCATTTTGCTCCAGCTGGCCCTAGTGGTAGGGCTGGCGCTTTTCTTTTCTTGCACTTCCTCGCCCGTGCTTTCCGCGGTATTCACGTTTGCGCTTTACGTGATCGGAAATCTCCTGGCGGATATTCGCTGGTTCGGCGAGGAGACCGGGAGCGTACTGGTGACGAGTATTACGTCCGTGATCTATTACCTGCTGCCCAATTTCGCCAATTTCCATGTCATCAGCCGGACGGCGCACGGGCAGGCCGTCCCGGGGTACCTCCTGGTGTCCAATACGCTTTATGCACTGTTGTATCTGGCGGTGCTTCTTTCGGGCGCGATCCTGGTTTTCGAGAGGCGGGAATTCAAGTAGCGATGAAGAGCCCCGTGCCAGTTCGCCTGCTGTGCGTTGCCGTGCTGGCCGGATCGCTGCTGGCCATCGCGGCGCTGCAACGGCAGATTGACCAGCGGACGGCGGCTCTGCCGGGGCCGGCAGAATTTCTTTACGTGCCGGAAGGGACCTCGCTTCGGCGCTGGTGCCTCGGCCACGAAGGGTTGCTGGGGTGCATCTACTGGACCCGTGCCGTCCAGTATTTCGGCAGGAAGCGCATCGATCACTCGCCCCGCTTCGACCTGCTGGCTCCGCTGCTTCGCATCACCACGGACTTGGACCCGCATCTGTTAATCGCCTACCGATTCGGCGCCATCTTCCTGACGGAGAAGCCCCCGCGGGGAGCCGGGAAGCCGGACGAAGCGCTCCGTTTGCTCCGGAAAGGCATCGTGGCCAATCCGGATTACTGGCGCCTCTGGCAGGACGTGGGCTTCATTTACTATTGGGATTTGAAGGATTATGCCTCCGCGGCGCGCGCTTTCCAAACCGGGAGTGAGCGGCCGGGCGCTGCTCTCTGGATGAAAGTGATGGCCGCGGCAGTGGCCAAGGAAGGTGGCGCTGTCCAGACTTCGCGGCTGCTCTGGGAGCAGATTTACCGAGAAGCGGAAAGCGCCTCCATTCGGCAAAATGCCGAAGAGCACCTGGCGGCGTTCCGGGCTCAGGAGGATCTGGAAAGGTTGAATCGGGTGGCGCGGGACTTCGCCCAACGCCACGGCCGAGCCGCCGCGTCGTGGCAGGAGTTGATTGCGGACGGAATGCTCAGGGGCGTTCCGCGTGATCCGCTCGGAATACCCTACCGGATCGGGAGAGATGGCCAAATCACCCTCGGCCCGGGAAGCAAGGTGGATCTCCGGCTTTTGAAGTAGCCTCAGCCACCGGTCGGCATGGTGCTATGGAATTCGTCAGGTTTCTTTTTATCGCAGGCGTCAAAGCCCTCGGACTGCTGTTTCTGGCGCTGCTCGTAATCAAGGCGGCAGCCGAACTCAAACGTCCGCGCGCGCTAAGGGCCGTCTTTCATGCGGCAACCTGGATGCTGGTGATTCTGGGAGCCCTGACCCTGGGCTACGACGTTGCGGCGGAGAACTTTCATCGCGCCAGCGCCCGCGACGTTGCGGCGAAGGATCTGGACCACGCGCTGGCCAACGTGCAACGCGCCATCGAATTGCGACCCGGCAAACTCGCCTACTGGCAGATGCTTTCGGGCATCAAGTTCGCCCAGAAGCAATATGCTTCCGCCCTCGCCGATGAACCCGTTCTGCGGTCGCTCGGTGGAGGGAAGCTCGAGGAGGCGGATGCATACCGCCTGGCTGTCTGCCATTATTTGCTGGGCGAATACGACCGGGTACATCCCTTGACGCAGACGCTTGTCCGCGACAACCCGGCCTATGCCGCGCCCCGGGTTCTGGAGGGGTACGCGCTGCTGGCGGAAAGGCGCTTTGACGAATCCAGCCGGGTTTTCCTGGAAGTGCTGAAAACCTATCCCACCCAGCAGTCGGCGGTCGAAGGGCTGGCCCACGCCCAGTATCTGAGTGGCAACTGGTCCTCAGCCCTCTCCGTTCTGGACCAGACCGCCCGGTACCCGTTCCCGCCCGAAGCTCGCCGCCGTTTCGAGGCGCTCAAAGGACTCTATGGCCGCCACTAACCGGGTCCCAATTCACCTGCGACTCGAGGACCTGGTGGCGCTCACCTTCTTTCTGCTGACGGCCGGAATGCGAATCTTCGTCAAAGGATTGCGGTCCGAATTCTTCAGCCCTGCTGACGTGCTGGTCATCTTTCCGGCCATGACCATCCTGCTGGCAAAGGAATTCATCCATTACTTCTGGATGGGATCGCGCGCTGGCGCGGCGGCTTCGGCTGCCGGCCCGAAAGGTTTTGTGCGCCCTTACTGGGTGATCGTGCGCGACTGGTCGCCCTTCCTGGTCATCCTGCTGATGTATTATTCGCTCTGGGGTGATGCGACGCATCTGCTGGTCACTCGCGACATGGATGCCGAACTGATCGCGCTTGACCAGCGCCTTTTTGGCATGCAGGCAAGCGTCGCTATGCAGGCCTGGATTACTCCCGCGCTCACGTCGTGGATGCAATTCGCCTACTTTTTCCATGTCCTCAACGGGCCGCTGGTGGCGCTGTTCGTGTACCTTTTCCGCGCTCGCGAGCGGTTTCGCGAGATGATGACCGGGGTCATTGTGGTGACATTCTTCGGTCTCCTCGGATACCTGCTGGTCCCGGCGATCGGCCCTATGTACACGCTCAGCGATCAATATACGGTTCCGCTGGCGGAGCCGCTGGAGGTCATGCGCCGCCAGATGGAGTTCATGGATTTCGCGCGCATCCGGCGGGATGTCTTCCCCAGTTTGCATGTGGGGCTTTCGTTGGTCGTGTGGCTTTACGCCTACCGCAATTCCCGCAGACTCTTCTGGGTGCTGGCGCCGCTCATGCTGAGCCTGTTCGTCTCCACCGTCTATCTGCGCTATCACTATCTGATCGACGTGGTCGCAGGACTCATCCTGGCGCCGCTCTGCTTCGTGCTCACCAACTGGCTCTTCCGGCGCTGCGCCGACGTGAGGGTGCTGCTTCCGGTGCCCGGCGCCTGGGCCCCGAAATCCCGCGCTCCATCTGACGGCGGAGGCGCCGCATGATGCCGGCGTTCACGCCCCCGGATGCTGCGCGCGCGAGGCGCCTGGCCACCCTCTCGGGCGCGCCCGTTTTCGTTGCCTTGGCGCTGCTGGCGGTGGTTCCGTACCTCAACTCGCTGCAAAACGGTTTCGTTTATGACGATCACACGCAAGTCCTGAATAATCCGTATGTGCAGAGCTTCGGCCGGGTGGGCGACATCTTTTCGACCACGGTTTGGTCCTACGTCGGCGCACAGGGCGTCACCAATTACTACCGCCCGATGATGACCTTCAGCTATCTGCTCTTGTATCAGACCTTCGGGCCCATGGCGTATCCCTTCCACTTGGTCAGCGTCCTGCTGCACGCGGCCATCGTCTGTCTGATGTTTATCGTCATTCGCGGCGTGATGCGCGACCACCGGACGGCGCTCGTGGCGGCGGGGCTTTTCGCGCTGCACCCTGTCCACACCGAATCCGTGGCTTGGATCGCTGCCGTTACCGATCTGCAGTTGACCCTTTTCTTCCTGCTGGGATTCTGGTTCTATCTCCGGTCGGCGTTGCCGGGCGGAGCGCGGAATCCCGCCATGCTGGCAGCCATGACGGCGAGTTTCGCGCTCGCCGTGACCTCCAAGGAACAATCCCTCATGCTGCCGGTTCTTGCCACGGCCTATGAACACTTCTTTCGTGAAGACCGCGCCCAGACGTCCTTCGGCCAGAAGCTCGGCCGCTACTATCTGCTCTGGCTGGTGACCGCCGGATATCTTCTGTTCCGCGTCCGCTTCTTCGGCGCGCTCGCGCCGGTTCTCCAGATTTCCGATCTGACCTGGACCCAGACCGTGCTGTCGGCCATCGCCCTCGTCGGCCAGTACCTGGGCAAACTGCTTTGGCCGTTGCACCTCTGCGCCTTCTATGTTTTTCAGCGCAGCACCAGCCTCTGGGAGCCGCGCGTTCTGGGAGGACTGCTGGCGCTGCTTATTCTCGGGGCGGTATTCGTGCTGCTCTGGCGGCGGGCTCGGGCCGTAGCTTTTGCCATACTTTGGATGCTGATCACACTGGCGCCCGTGCTCAACCCTCGCTGGATGGCTGCCAACGTGTTCACCGAACGCTACCTCTACCTGCCCTCGATCGGTTTCTGCTGGTTGCTGGCGTGGGGTTGGGGAACGCTTTGGGATCGCGCCTCGGCCGGGTCGCTCCAGCGCAGGGGCCTGGCGGCGGCGTTGATCTTCCTGGCGGTCTTGTACGTCGCCAGAATCGTCACCCGGAATGCGGATTGGTCGGACGATGTCCGGCTCTACACCCAAGCGTTGAAAAGTTTCCCCGACGCCTACCATATTCGCAACAACCTCGGCACGGTGCTTTGGAAGCAGAGCGACGTCCGCGGCGCGGAGCGCGAATGGCAGGCGGCGCTCGTCATCCAACCCCGCAATGCGATTGTCCTGAACAACCTGGGGCTGGTGAGGGCTCATCAGAAACGCGATGACGAAGCGATCGACCTCTTCCGCCGGGCCATGCGAATGAAGCCCCTTTACACGGACCCGCATCTGAATCTGGGCAGCCTGCTTCTGGATCGCGGGAGCCCGGAGGCGGAACTGCACCTCCGAGCCGCGTCGGCGCTCGCGCCGCTGAACGTGGATGCCCGCAACAAGCTCGGACGGGTCCTTCTCGACGGCGGAAAGGTTGGCGAAGCCCGGGAACAATTTCAGAAATCCATTGAAAGTCAGCCCAATTGGGCGGCCTTCTATGGGCTGGGTGAAATCGAGGCACGGCGCGGCGACGCTCGGGCGGCCGAACAATATTTTCGGCGGGCGCTGGAATTCAATCCGCTGGCCAGCGGGGCGAACTTCGGGCTGGCGAGGATCTACGCCGCGCGGGGGCAGAAGGAGCAGGCTATGCGGGAGTACCGCGCTGGTCTGGCGATCGATCCGACCGATGAAAAGGCCCGGGCGGAACTCGACGCTCTGCACAGGCCATAGCAGGATGGGACGACGACGTGCGAATTCGATCGGTTTGGCGACGCTGACCTTGCTGGCAATCGACCTGGGGGCGCGTCCGGCGGAATCCCAAACGGACGCCTATGTCCGGGCGCTCGAAAAGAGCTACACCAACGTCAAGACGCTGCGCGCCGACTTCACGCAGACCCGCAAATGGGGAAACCGCGTCCGGACCGAGTCCGGTACGGTGATGCTGGCCCGCGGGGGCTTGATGCGGTGGGACTACCGCGAACCGTCGCCCAAGCTCTTCGTGGCCACGGGCAAGGACTTCTATCTTTATGTGCCCGCCGAGAATCAGGTCACCAAAAGTAAGGTCAAATCAAGCGACGATGAACGAGTCCCCTTTCGCCTGCTGCTCAGCCGTTTGAATCTCAGAAAGGTGTTCCAGGAGATCGCGTTGGCGGAGGGTGCGCTCGACGCGCAGCCCGGCAACCGCGTGCTGCGCGCCATTCCCCGCCGCGCGGACGAAAGCGGCTATCGCGAAGTGTTGATGGAGATTTCGCCCGACTTCGATATCCGGACGCTGGTGATTACCTATGCGGACCGCAGTCGTATGGAATTCGTGTTCGAGAATATCCAGAGGAACGTCCCGCTCAGTCCCGCGCAGTTCCGCTTCACGCCGCCAGCCGGGGCCGAACTGATTGAGCAGAAGTAAACCGCTCTCAAGCCAGGATGAACTTTTCGATGGCGGCGGCCACGCCGTCGTCGTCGTTGGCGGGCGTTTTGTGCCATCCGTTGGTGTCCAGATCGGAACTGTGATTGGACATCACCACCGGGCAGCCGGCGAACCGGAGCATCTCGAGATCGTTGTGATTGTCGCCCGCGGCCATCACTTCCTCGCGCCGGTACCCGCGGTGTTTCGCCCAGCGCTCGAGCGCCGCGCCCTTCGAGCAACCGCGCGTCATAATGTCGATGAGCGAGACGTTGCGCCCGAGATACTTGGTCCACGAAAGATGGATTCCCGGGGCGGCGGCCGAGGCCAAAATGCGCGGTGCGATCTGTTCCATGAGGGGCGGGGGTCCGCCGAATAACACCTGGATGGGGTCTTTCTCGGGCAGCTGCTCCAGGTCGGCAACGAGTTCCAGCAGATGCGAACTGGTCTTCTGGTACCAGCCGAGCGGGCCTTCCGGTACGGCGCCGTCCTGCATCCGGATCTGGCCGCGATCGGGAATGTCGTACAGCGCGGCGGCGAAGGGCCGGAATTCCCGCGTCGCGGCAAGTACCTGAATAGCCACCGAGCGATTCAGAAAGTCCCGGAATCGCACCTCGCCCTCCGCGGTGGTGATCATGGCGCCGTTCGAAGAAATGAGCGTGACGGGGCAGGGCATCTGCTCGACGTAGCGACGGGCGGCGTGGGCCCGCCGGCCTGTGGCCACGGCAATCTCCACCCCGCGGGCGGAGGCGCGCGCTAGCGCCTCGCGATTGCGCGCCGACAGTTCGGATTGGCTGTTGAGGAGTGTTCCGTCCAGGTCAACCGCAAACAGGCGAATCGGCATGAAATCATATTTTACCACACCGCGATTTGCCTCTTATTGACCCCCTCTTTCCGTCTCCTTTAGACTCAAAGCCCATGACGAGAGTTTCCCACCTCGAGTGCGCGCGCTGCGCACGGCAATACCCCAAAGGGATGATACGCAACCTATGCGACTGCGGTTCGCCCCTGGCCGTTCGGTATCGTCTGGAAAACCTCGGGCCGGAGTGGCAGCATCAACTGGCGGCGCGTCCGAAGTCGCTCTGGCGGTACCGGGAAGTGCTTCCGGTCGAAAGGGACGATTCCATTGTCACGCTGGGCGAGGGTTTCACGCCGTTGATTCGCGCCGGAAATCTTGCCGGGCGGTTGAACATTCCCAATCTCTTTTTGAAAGACGAATCTTTCAACCCCACCGGCTCGTTCAAGGCACGGGGCATGGCGGTGGCGGTTTCCATGGCGCGCGAGCTCGGGATTCGGAAGTTGGCCGTGCCCTCGGCAGGTAACGCGGGCGGAGCGCTCGCTGCTTACGCGGCGCGCGCGGGCATTCAGGCGATGGCGTTCATGCCCGAGGCGACGCCCCTGGCCAATCGTCAGGAGTGCGCCCTCATGGGGGCCGAAGTCGTCCTGGTTCCCGGCAGCATCACGGATTGCGGGCGAGCCATGCGCCAGCGGATCGCGGGGACCGACTGGTTTGACTGCTCGACGCTGCGCGAACCCTACCGCGTCGAAGGCAAGAAGACCATGGCCTACGAAATCTTTGAGCAGCTGGGCGGGCGCCTGCCCGAAGTTATCCTCTATCCTACCGGAGGCGGGACCGGGCTGGTGGGAATGTGGAAGGCGTTTGACGAAATGCAGGCGATGGGCTGGATCGGTCATCGGCGGCCCAGGATGTTCGCCGTGCAGGCGGCAGGATGCGCGCCCATCCTGCGGGCCTTCGCCGGCCAGAAAGAAGCGGCAGAGGAGTGGCAGCACCCCCAGACCCTTGCCGCCGGCCTGCGCGTTCCGGCGGCTCTGGGCGATTTCTGGATGCTGCGCGTATTGCGCGACAGCCGCGGCGGCGGGATCGCGATCGACGATGGAGCGATGCTCGAGGGCGTCCGCGAACTGGCGCGGACCGAGGGCATCGTGACCTCGCCCGAAGGCGGGGCATGCATTGCGGCGCTGGGGCGCTTGCTGCATGACGGATATCTCGCGGGATTTGAATCGATCGTTGTTTTCCTGACTGCGACGGGCTACAAGTATGGGGAAGTCATGGCGGCGCTGTCCGAGAATTGAGGCGAAACCATGGGTGATTCGACGCAGACCGAGCGCTTGTACTACACGGATTGCTATTTGCGGGAATTCGAGGCCACGGTGGTTGATTGCGTTCCGGACGGTGAGCGCGTGCGTGTCTATTTGGATCGAACCGCATTTTATCCGGATTCGGGCGGACAGCCTTCGGATGCCGGGACGCTGGCGGGTCTCCCCTTGCTCGAGGTGGTGGACGAGGGCGAGCGCGTCGCACATGTGCTGGTACGCCGCCCGGCGTCGGACAAGGTCCAGGGCCAGATCGACTGGGCGCGCCGCTTCGATCACATGCAGCAGCACACCGGGCAGCATATACTTTCGGCGGCCTTCGAGCGCACGGGCGGCTACAGGACCGTGTCGTTCCATCTGGGCGCCCAAAACTCCACCATCGATCTTGATTCGGACCGGCTCGGTCGGCGGCAGGCAGAGGAAGCGGAAGACCTCGCCAACCAGATTGTTTTCGAAAACCGGGAAGTGCGAATCCTCTTCAAGCCGGCAGCCGAGGCGAGCATGATGGGCCTGCGCAAGGCCTCGGACCGCGAAGGCGAGTTGCGACTGGTGGAAATTCCTGCATTTGACCTCTCGGCCTGCGGCGGAACCCATGTGCATTCCACAGGCGCCGTGGGCGCCATCCTGGTGCGCAAAATGGAACGGATGAAAGGGTCAACCCGCATCGAATTCGTCTGCGGTTCGCGCACGATCCGAACAGCGCGGGAGGACTTCTCGATTCTGACCGAGGCTTCGCGGCCCTTTTCGGGCGCGGCGCAAGATCTTCCTGCCTTGATCCGCAAGCAAGCCGAGGAACTGAAGTCGGCTTGGCGCGCGCAGGAGAAGCTGATCAAGCGCCTGGCCGGCTTCGAGGCCAAGGAGCTCTGGACCGCGACACCTGAAATCGGCGGGCGGAGAATCATCCGGCGCGTGCTGGCCGCCGAGGAAGCGGAGGAGGCTCGGGCCCTTGCGCACGCGCTTGCCTGTCAGCCCGCGACCATCGCTCTGATCGGTGTCGCCAGTCAGCCCGCCATGCTGTTTTTCGCGCAATCGCAGGGCGGCCCCGCCGACATGGGCGTGCTGCTGCGCGAAACACTCGGCAAGGTAGGCGGGAAGGGCGGCGGGGCGCGCGAATTCGCACAGGGAGGGGGATTCGATCCCTCCGCGCTCGAAAGGGTTTTTGCTGAGGCAACGAGACTTCTGAATCTTCAGAGCGGCATCCCTTTGTGACACGGTTTGAAATCGTTGCGGCGTTCCGGTCTCACCCGGCGGTCCGCCGCCGGGTGAGCAGACCGCAGGAGTACCGCCCATCGCCTGCCACTGCCGCCTTTTGAGACTTCATGTTATATTGGAAGTGTCGAGGCCAGGGGCGCGTAGCTCAGTTGGGAGAGCGCGGCGTTCGCAACGCTGAGGTCGAGGGTTCGAATCCCTTCGCGTCCACCATTCAGATTCCGCATGGTCAGACTCGCCGCCCTGCCAGCCCGAGAAACGAAGGGGGATAGGGGACTACTTTGAATTCTTGCTGGCCATGAACTTTCGCGCCTTGGCCAGAAGTTCTTTCGCTTGGGGCAGGTGCTCGAGGGCGCGCTGCACGAGTTCGTCATTCTCAACGCTCAGCCGCGCCGCTTCCTGCTCGCCGTAAATCACCGTCACCAGTTGCAGCTTGATGCGTTTCTTGATGAAGTCCTGATTGGCGGCCAGGTCGGCGTCCGAAATCGGAAGCTTCTCCTTGTCCAGGAAGCGTCGAAACTCGGCCATCACCGCCTCATCGACTTCGAAATCGCGGGGGATGGTCTTGTGCGAGGCGAGATAGAACTTGCCGAAGTTGAAGAAGGCACCGCGCTGCACCAGCGTCTCCTGAGCGGGAGTCAGCTTGGTTTCCGGCACGCGGATGTCGGGATCGATGCCGCCCCCGCCATAGACCTCGCGGCCCCCGTCGGTCAGGCGGACTTCGTTGTGGGCGTTCGAATTATTGCCCAGGCGGTAGTAGTAATCGTAGAGCGAGACATCCGAGTAGGATCGTTGAATCAGGCGTCCGCTCGGCGTGTAATAGCGCGCCGTCGTAAGCGCCAGACCGGATTTTTCGCTGAGCGGATAGACGGTCTG
The DNA here is from genome assembly GCA_964533045.1 of uncultured Acidobacteriota bacterium. GTDB lineage: Bacteria > Acidobacteriota > Terriglobia > UBA7540 > UBA7540 > JACQNR01. The sequence goes on from CAZHKT010000017.1 coordinate 18,754, forward strand.
CACCAGCCCTTTGCCAAAACTCGATTCGCCCATGACCAGGGCGCGGTCGTGATCCTGTAAGGCGCCGGTCACGATCTCCGCGGCGCTCGCCGACAGCCGGTTGATCAGCACCACGATGGGATAGTTGGTCCCCTTGGAACCGCGCGTCGCGTAGTAGCGCTTCTCGCGCGACGTCCGCCCGTTGTGGTACACGATCAGCTGGTTTTTTTCGATGAAGTGCTCGGAGACTTCGACCGCTTCCTGGAGCAATCCGCCGGGGTTGCCGCGAAAGTCCAGCACCAGCCCTTGCAGTGAGTCTTCGTCCAGCTTCTCCAGCGCCGCCTCCAATTCATCACTGGTGTTTTCGTTGAAGGTTGCGATGTGAATGTAGCCCACGCCCGGACGCAACAGGAAGACCGCGTCCACGCTCTTGCGCGCGATCTCGTCGCGGGTGATATTGAACTCGAGCGGTTCCTCGCTGCCTTCGCGCAGGACCGTCACGCGGACGTTGGTCCCCCGCGGGCCTTTGAGCATTTCTGCCACCTGCGTCGTGGTCAGGTCTTCGGTGGACTTGCCGTCCACCTTAATGATGATGTCGCCCGGACGCAATCCGGCGCGGAAGGCCGGCGAGCCTGGCATGGGGAGCAGCACGATCGTCTGGAGCTTGCCCAGCTTGCCCGGCCGTCCCTGAATCTGCATGCCCACGCCGTAGTATTTGCCTTCCTGATCCTCGCGGAGCTGGGCGTAGGCGCGCGGGTCAAAAAAGTTGGAGTGCGGGTCGAGGGTGCGAAGCATGCCCGGAATGGCGCCCAGATTGGTGTTGGGGGGGCCAAAGATTGCCTTGTCAGGATCGACCGGGTCGGCGTAGTTTTGCTCCACGACGTTGTAAACCTTGGTGAACGCTTCGTAACTGGCGCGAACGTCGGAATCATCGGCCGGGTTGGCGGTGGCCTCCACCCGCTGGCCATAGACCCCGCCCAGCAGGGCGCACAACAGCACTGTGGAACCTACAAACCAACCTGCGCGCCGCGTTTTTTTCATTGTTCGGTAAGCCCCCTGCTCATTTCGAAGTATAGCATAGACCCGGCGAAAATCATCCCGCTTCCAATAGGATGCTGGAACGGTCCCCCGGTTTTGCCTGTCGCCCGAATTTTGCCGCCGCCGGCCTGGCGGGCGGCGGCACGCGCTGAGGGCGATACTTGTTGACAACCTCGGAGGGGTCGCCTATTATCGAAGCTCTAGAGGGGCACGAGTGTTTGACGGCAGTATAGTCTCGATGGGTTTCATTTTGTTCTTGGCGTTTCTGCTCTTCGGACCCAAGAAATTGCCGGAGATCGCCCGAACATTGGGCAAGGGCATGGCGGAGTTGCGCAAGGCGTCCTATGAACTGCGCAACTCGTTCGAGGAAGAAATAAGGAATCTGGACCGCCCCTCGGAAGGAGCGCCCGACTCCGCTCCGTATTATGGCCACAATTATTCAGAACCCCCCCGAGAAGAGTCCGAACCAAGATCCTGAGCAGGACGAGCTAGGCGGCAAACAGATGTCGTTCTTCGAGCACCTCGAAGAACTGCGACAACGGATTCTCCGCTCCATCCTCGGCCTGCTGATCGGGACGGGCATCTGTTTCTATTTCTCCGACAACATCTACGCCTGGCTGGCCCGCCCGCTGACCCAGACGCTGAAGGAGCTGGGGCAGCCCGACAAGCTCATCTACACCAACCCTATCGATCCCTTTAACCTTTACCTCAAACTTTCAGTGGTGGCCGGAGTCTTCCTCTCTTCGCCCTATATTCTTTATCAGATCTGGCTCTTCATTTCGCCCGGGCTTTATAAGCACGAGAAGCGGTACGTGTTCCCGTTCGTCTTTCTCACCAGCGGATTGTTCATCGCCGGCGGCCTGTTCGCCTACGAGCTGGCGTTCCCCCCGGCCCTGAAATTCCTGGTCGAATTCGGCAAACAGTTCGAGGCGCGGATCACCATTGACCAGTATTTGAAACTGGTCACAACCATCATGGTCGGCGTCGGCCTGGTTTTTGAACTGCCCGTGATCATTCTGCTGCTTTCCATCTTTGGCATCGTGACGCCCAAATTTCTCCTCCGCAACATTCGCTACGCCATCCTGGTGACGGCGATCGTTGCCGCCGCCATCGCGCCCACTCCCGACTTGGCCACGGTTTTCATCCTCTGGATTCCGATGGTGATGCTCTATGTCATCAGCATCGGGCTCTCCTGGATCGTCTATTGGAAGAAGAAGAAAAAGGCACGGGCGAATGCGTAGCCGCAGCTCGGTCAACGGACTGGCAGGAGCGGCCGCCGCCGTGCTGTGGATCGGAAGTGCGCTGGCCGCGGCCGACGGGGTTGCGCCGGCTGGTTTCTCGGGCGGGCGCGCCTTCGAGGATTTGAAACGCATTGTGGCTTTCGGCCCGCGGCCGTCCGGCTCGCCCGCGCTGGCCAAAACCCGCCAAGAGATTGCCCGGCAGATCCGGGCCGCCGGGCTCACGCTCGAAGAGGACAGCTTCACCGCCTCCACGCCCTTCGGTCCCGTGCCCATGAAGAACCTCATCGTCCGCATCCCGGGCGAGAAGAAGAAAGTCGTGATGGTGGCGGGGCACTACGAGACGAAGCGATTCGACGACATTCATTTCGTCGGGGCCAACGACGGCGGATCGAGCACCGCCTTTCTGATCGAGCTGGCGCGCGTGCTGGCCATGCGCAAGAACCATCTGACCTATTGGCTGGTCTTTTTTGACGGCGAAGAAGCGTTCAAGGACTTCTCCGATACGGACGGCCTTTACGGCAGCCGCCATCTGGTGCAGAAACTGGCGGCGACGGGCGAATTGAGCCGCATCGAAGCGCTGATTGTCGTGGATATGGTGGCGGATGCCAATCTGGACATTCATCGCGAAGGAAACTCCACCCCGTGGCTGACACACCGCGTCTTTGACGCGGCTCGGCGCCTGGGTTATGCCCGGTTTTTTCTGGACGAGCCTCGCTACTACATCGACGATCACGGTCCCTTCGTCAAGGCCGGCGTGGCGGGGGTCAATCTGCTCGATTTCAACTACGGCCGGGGCAATCGCTACTGGCATACGGCGGAGGACACGCTGGATAAGTGCAGCCCTGTCAGCCTGACGATTGTCGGACGCGTGGTGATAGCGACGCTTCAAGACCTGGAGAAGTTGCTGCCCTAGACTCGCCGGCAGCGTGGGCAGCCGCCCCGTGCGACCCCGTACGGCATGAGCAATCTCGCCGCGCTTTCGCTGTTTACGCTCTTTGTGCTGGCCCTGCTGGCGCTCGACCTGGGCGTCTTCCATCGCAAAGCGCACACCGTTTCCATCCGGGAAGCGACCCTCTGGACGATTGTCTGGATCGTTCTTTCCCTGGCTTTCAACGCCGGGCTTTATTTTACCCGCGGCCACCAGCCCGCCCTGGAATTCCTGACCGGATACGTCCTGGAGAAATCGCTTTCCATGGACAACGTCTTTGTTTTCGCCGTCATTTTCACGTATATGGGCGTGCCGTCCGGCGCGCAGCACAAGGTGCTTTTCTGGGGCGTCCTGGGCGCGCTGGTGATGCGCGCGGCGTTTATCGCAGCGGGCGCCGCGCTCATCGCGCGCTTTCACTGGATCCTTTATCTTTTCGGAGTCTTTTTGCTGGTGACGGGAGTCCGGCTCTTCGGCCAGAGCCATGAGGAGGTTCACCCGGAGAAGAACCCGGTCCTTCGCCTCGCTCAGAAATATCTGCCGGTCACGAAGGCCTACGACGGGGCACGCTTCTTTGTGCGCGCGGAAGGCCGTCTGATGGTCACGCCGCTCTTCATGGTGCTTCTGCTGGTTGAAACCACCGACGTCGTTTTTGCGGCGGATTCCATTCCGGCCATCTTCGCGGTCACGGTTGATCCCTTTATTGTTTACACCTCCAATGTCTGCGCCATTCTCGGCCTGCGGGCGCTCTACTTCGTGCTCGCCGGGGCCATCCTCAAATTCCGCTATTTGCGTCCCGGCCTCGCGCTGATCCTGATCTTCGTGGGGGTCAAGATGCTGATCGCGAGCTTTTACAAGGTTCCCATCCTGCTGTCGCTGGGGGTGATTACGGCTATTCTTGCCGTCTCCATCGGCGCCTCGCTCCGGACTGGCGGCAAGCCTGCCGGAACGGCGTCTGCCTGAAAGGGAGCGGCGGCAGTTTCTAGGAAGCGGAGGCTGCCTACCCTGCGACTGCCTGCGGGCGCGCGGGCGGCGCCACATTCGGCTTGAACGTAACGTTGGAATCCTTGCTCAGCAGAGAATGGCGGGGCAGGGCGGAGTCGTCCTTCAATGGAAAATCAGTGCGGTAGTGGGCGCCGCGGCTTTCCTTGCGTGCCAGGGCCGAGCGCGCAATCACGCGCGCGGTTTCCAGAATGTTGAGTGCCTCGTAGTAGTCGCGCGTGGGCGACGCGGGAGGCAGCGACAGCCCTGTCAGGTGTTTCACGGCCTGCTGAAGCTGCTCCCCCGTGCGAATCACGCCCACTTTCTCCCACATCAGGGCGCGCACATCCGCCAGAATTCGCTCGATTTCTCTGGTGCTGGCCGGGTGCGCCGTCGCGCTGGAAGACCTCGGAGCAGCGTCCGGTGCGGGCAGGCGCGAGGGTTTTTGCGCCGCCATGGCGCGCGCTGCGAGCGCGCCAAAGACCAGCCCCTCGAGCAGGGAATTGCTGGCCAGGCGGTTGGCGCCGTGAACGCCGGTCGAAGCCACCTCGCCGGCTGCATAAAGGCCCGGCAAGGTGGTCGCCCCATTCAGGTCGGTCAGGACGCCGCCCATGGCATAGTGCGCCGCCGGCCGGATGGGGATCAGGTCGGTGGTGATATCGAGATTGTATTCAAGGCAGGTGGAATAGATTCTCGGAAAGCGTTTCTGAATATGCGACGCGCTCAGCTGCGTCATGTCGAGATAGGCGAACTCGCTGCGCGTCCGGTGCATTTCCATGACGATGGCGCGCGAGACGACGTCGCGCGGGGCGAGCTCGGCCGCCTCGTGGTAACGCGGCATGAAGCGTTCCAGGTCGATGTTGCGCAGTTGTGCGCCCTCGCCCCGCAGCGCTTCGGAAAGCAGGAAGCGCGGCGCGTTCCTGACATACAACGCGGTGGGATGGAACTGGACGAATTCCATGTCAGAAAGCGTTGCCCCGGCGCGCCAGGCTACCGCAATCCCGTCGCCCGTGGCCACCGCAGGATTGGTGGTTTCCTTGTACACCTGGCCCAGGCCGCCCGTGGCCAGCAGCACTGAGCCCGCATAAACCTTGTGCGTCTTGCGGGTGTTTTCGTCCAGGTACTCGGCGCCCACCACGCGGCCGTCTTCCACCAGCAGGTCGAGAACGAACGCGAAAGGCTGAATGCGGATGGCGGGAATGGATTTGGCACGTGCCATCAGGGCCTTCAGGATTTCCCGTCCCGTGGAATCGCCGTGTGCATGCAGCACGCGCGATCGGCTGTGGGCACCCTCGCGCGTGAAAGCCAGCTTGGTACCATTGCGGTCGAACTTCATACCCCAGTCGATCAGTTCATGGATCAGCTTGGGGCCTTCCTCGACCAGCACTCGGACGGCTTCCTCTGAACAGAGCCCATCGCCCGCCACCAGCGTGTCCTGGAAATGCAGCGACACCTCGTCGTCTTCGCTGAGGGCGGCGGCGATGCCGCCTTGGGCGTAGTGCGTGCTCGACTCGTAGAGTTCGCCCTTGGTGAGCACCAGTACGTGGCCCGACGGCGCCAGTTCGATCGCCGCGCGCACGCCGGCGATCCCGCATCCGAGAACCAGAAAGTCCACCTTCTTGCGCTTGCTTGGTTGCATGAGCACCCACATCATACCGTTCGGAATCTCGGTTCGCAACCCGCGCCCCGTCGCGTCGGCATCTTGCCTGCGTCCGGAGGTGGGAGCCTGGTGGTCTAAAATGGCTTTTTAGGTGCAGGGGCGGCCCTGGTGGTCGCCCCGGGGCGGGCACAAGAACCCGCACCTGCCACAATGCGTGTCTTCGCGGGTGTGGATATTTCTGCGACGCACCACAGTTGAGCACAATTCCGGATGTGGCCAAGAGCGTGACGGGGGGGGGGGAGGCCTCAGCAAGCCCCCGCACTGGCTTTCGGAGGCAGGCGATTCGCGTCCTTTCCGAGTTGGCATATAATGCAGAGGGGTTAGGGATTTGCAGCGTGGGACAGGGTTTGAGACATGAGTTACCTGGTGAGTCCTTTTGAAGTGGCTTCGAAGGTGCTCGCGGCGCCCGTGCAGGTGAGATTCATTCACCTGGCCTCGGGAATTGCGACGCGGCACAGCGACACCATGGATGCGACGTTTCACGTCGGCGGCCGCAACGTGATGGTGGCCATTCCCTGCGCCACGCTGACCGCGCTGCGCGAGCAGGAGCAGATCCATCTGACCGATCAGCAGCTGGCCGAGATTGCGGCGGCGCACCTGCGCTCAAACCTCGAAAGCGGGTACGATCCCGACCTGGCTGAATTCCGAATGACGGATGCCGAGGTTCGAGCGCAGGCAAAGAGACTCGGTTACCTATGATGCGGCCGCAGGCATGTCGCTTTTGGTCTTTCGATATTCGTTGTTGCTCGTGAAAGGAACCCATGTGCGGAATCGTTGCCTATGTCGGCAGGAACGCGGCGCGACAGATCCTGATTGAAGGGCTGAAGCGGCTGGAGTATCGCGGCTACGACTCGAGCGGGATTGCCATCCTGAACAAGGAGTCCTACCTGGCGCGCGCGGTGGGCAAGGTGGCGGCGCTGGAGGAGCGGGTTGGGCGGGACAAGCCGGAAGGCTCGGTGGGCATTGCCCACACCCGCTGGGCCACGCATGGCAAACCCTCCGAGGCTAACGCCCACCCGCACACGGATTGCGCGGGCAAGGTGTTTCTGGCGCACAACGGCATCATCGAGAACTACCTGCCGATCAAGAAGCGGCTGCTGGCCGCCGGCCACAAGTTCACCTCCGAAACCGATACCGAAGTTCTCGCACACCTGATTGAGGAAGCCTACCAAGGTAACTTGGAGACGGCCGTTCAGAAGACCTTGCAGCAGGTGCAGGGAACCTTCGGCATTGCCGTCCTGCACCGGGACAGTCCCGATCAGATTATCGTGGCCCGGCGAGGAAGTCCGATTGTCCTCGGCATTGGCAGCGATGAGTCGTTTGCCGCTTCCGATACGTCCGCGCTGGCCAAGCATACTGACCAGGTGGTCTATCTCGAAGACAATGAAGTGGCAAAGATCGAGCCGGGGAAATTCAGCATCACCACGCTTTCCAACCGCCCGGTCAGCCGTGGGCCCCGGCTGCTCGAAGTCAGCCCCGAGTCCATGGAGCTTGGCCCGTATCCGCACTTCATGCTCAAGGAAATCTTCGAGCAACCCGAGGCGATCGAGAACGCATTTCGCGGGCGCATCAATCACTCTGAGGGCGTGGCCAAGCTGGGCGGGCTGGAAGGCGTGATGGACCGGCTGCAGCAGGCCCGCCACTTGATCATTGTGAGTTGCGGCACCAGCTATTATGCGGGTCTCTACGCGCGCTATGTGTTTGAAGCGCTCACCGACCTGACGGTCGAAACCGAGCTGGCTTCCGAATTCCGCTATCGAAAACTCAATCTGCGGCAGGGAACGGTGGTGCTGGCCATCAGCCAGTCGGGCGAGACGGCCGATACGCTGGCAGCGCTGCGCGAGGCCAAGCGCAAGGGCGCGCTGGTGCTGGGCTTGGTCAACGTGGTCGGCAGCTCCATCGCGCGTGAGACCCACGCGGGAGTTTACTGCCATGCGGGCATCGAGGTCGGGGTCGCCTCCACCAAGTCATTCACCTCACAGCTGACGATTTTGACGCTCATGGCGCTGTTGATGGGACGCGGGCGGGACCTGTCCTACGAGGAAGGCATCTCGCTCATTCACGGCCTGGAACTGGTTCCCGACCAGATTCGCGAGATTCTGGACAGGAGCAACGCGATCAAGAAGCTGGCTGAAAGGTACTGTTCCGCCAGGCACTTCCTCTTTATCGGTCGCAAGTATAACTACCCCATTGCGCTGGAAGGCGCGCTCAAGCTGAAGGAAATCGCCTATATCCACGCCGAAGGGTACGCCGCCGGCGAAATGAAACATGGCCCCATCGCTTTGATCGAGCCCTCGTTTCCCACCATGGCGATTGCGCCGGAGGACGGCGCTTACGACAAGATCATCTCCAACATTCAGGAAATCCGGGCGCGCGAAGGGAAGATCATCGCGGTGACGTCCATGGGCAACGACAAGCTGGGTTCACTCGTGGACGACATCATCGAGATCCCGCGCAACCACGAAGTGCTGACGCCGTTGCTGAGCGTCGTCCCGCTCCAGTTGTTTGCTTACCATTGCGCCGTGCTGCTCGGCCGCGACGTGGATAAGCCGCGAAACCTGGCGAAGAGTGTTACCGTGGAATGAAGAAGGCCGGATCACCCCTTCTTCATTGGGCATTTCGGTTGTGCCACTTCCAGGCACTTTCCACAATTTGATCAATTTCGGACCACCGGGTCTTCCAGTTGAGAATGCTCATCGCCTTGGTGGGATCGGCGACGAGGGCGGGCGGGTCGCCCGCGCGGCGCGGCGCGTTGCGGGCGGGAACCGGTTTGCCGCCGACGCGCTCGACGGCGGCAATCACTTCCCGTACGGTGTGGCCGTGGCCCGTGCCGAGATTGAGCGGCATACTTTCGCTGCCGCGCCCCAGGTGTTCCAGGGCGCGCACGTGCGCGTCGGCGAGATCCGTGACATGAATGTAGTCGCGAATCGCGGTGCCGTCGGGAGAAGGGTAATCCGTTCCGAAGATTTCAACGTGCGGGATGCGTCCCATCGCGGCGCGTATCACCAGCGGGATCAGGTGGCTTTCCGGTTCGTGCTCTTCGCCCAGTTCGCCCTCGGGGTCGGCACCGGCGGCGTTGAAGTAGCGCAGCGCGATCCACCTTAAGCCGTAGGCCGCCCCGTACCACTGAAGTGCGCGTTCCATCATCAGCTTGGTCTCGCCGTAAGGATTCACCGGCTTGGTCGGGTGATCTTCCGGAATCGGAACTTTGAGGGGATCGCCGTACACCGCGGCGGAAGACGAGAAGACGATGTGCGGCACGCCCGCCTCCATCATGGCATCGAGCAGCCGCAGCGTCCCGACCACGTTATTCCAGAAATACTTCTTCGGGTCGCGGACCGATTCGCCCACCTGGATACTGGCGGCGAAGTGCACGACGGAATCAATCCCGTAAGTCTTGAGCGCCTGGAGGACGAGCGGCGTGTCTGAGATGTCGCCCTCGACGCAAGGACCCCACTTGGTGGCCCACCGGTGCCCGCCGCTGAAATTGTCGAGCACGACGACTTCATGCGCCGCCGCCAGCGCCTTTGCGGTGTGGCTGCCGATATATCCTGCCCCGCCTGTGACCAGTACACGCATGGTTTTTCTGTAGCGGCGGCCTTCAGGCCGCCACCCCCGATTTCCCGCGGGCCACGTAGCGGCGGCCTTTAGGCCGCCATCCCCGACTCTCCCGCTGGCTCCGGCATTGTAGCGCAATCCCGGTTCTGAGAATGGTGAATGACGTCAGCTCGTTGCCACGGCGGCCGCCTTGGCCAGGATGCGGGCCTTCAGATCAAGGAACAAAAGGTGGGAGAGGATGACGTGCGCATCTTCGACCTGCTGCATATTCTGGGAATCGACGATGACGGCGCAGTCGAGCAGCTCCTTCATCTTGCCGCCGCCGAAGCCCGCGAAGCCGACGGTTGTGGCGCCGGTACGCCGGGCAAGTTCCAGCGCGCGCAGGACGTTTGGGGAGTTGCCGCTGCCGCTGATACCGAAGGCCACGTCGCGCGCGCGCACGAAGCTCTCAAGCTGGGCTGAGAAGACTTCCTCGTAGGAGAGGTCGTTGCTCCAGGCGGTCAGGAGCGGCGTGTTGTCGGTGAGCGCGAGCACCCGCAGGCGGCGGACGTTCTTCATGAACGGCGGGCCGGGGAAGTGAGTGCCTTTGGCGAGGTCGGTGGCCAGATGTGAAGCCAGCGCGGCACTGCCGCCGTTGCCGAAGAGGAAGATGTGGCGGTCGTTCTCGTAGGCGTGAAACAGTATGTCGGCGAGGCACTTGAGATCGGCCAGGGGTAACGCGTCGATGACGTTTTTCAACGCGCCAAGGTATGATGCGTAGTTGGGATCTTCGGTGGGCACCTTTGTCCTCCCGCAGGGGCAGGCCTTTTGCCTGCCCTCCCTCGCCAGGAAACTGGGCGGCCACAAGGGCCGTCCCCCCCAATGGCGTTGAGCCGCAGCAGCCATGGACCCCAAGACGGCGATGAGGGCATCGCTGCCACAGTTTAGCGCGGCGCTGCGTAAGCCTCGTGCAGGACTTCCGCGACTTCCGGCCGGGTGAACTCCATGGGCAGCTTCCCGCCGTCGCGCAGGGCATTGCGAACCTGGGTTCCGCTCAGGACGACGCGGGCCTCGGGTGGATGGCCGCAGGTCTTGGGCGTCGCCATGCTCTCGCACTTCCGGCAATAAAATGAATTCTCGAAGAAGAGTGGCGTGATGCCCAGCTCCCCGGGATCGAACTCGCCGAAGATCTTCTGCGCATCATAGGGCCCGTAAAAGTTACCCACGCCCGCGTGGTCGCGCCCCACGATAAAGTGGGTGCAGCCGAAGTTCTTGCGCACCAGCGCGTGGAAGATGGCTTCGCGCGGCCCGGCGTAGCGCATCGAGGCCGGATTGAGCGCCAGCAGGACGCGGTCGCGCGGGTAATAGTTCTCGATCAGCACCTCGTAGCACCGCATGCGCACTTCCAGACTGATATCGTCGGACTTGGTTTCGCCGGCGATGGGGTGAAGCAGCAGGCCGTCCACGATCTCCATGGCTGTCTTTTGGATATACTCGTGCGCGCGGTGAACCGGGTTGCGCGTCTGGAATCCGACCACCGTCTTCCACCCGCGTTCGGCAAAGATGCGGCGCGTGTCGGCCGGATCGAGCCGGTACGGGGAGTGATTCTCATTGGCCGGGCGGCGGAAGACTTCGACCGGGCCGCCCACGTTGTAGCCGGGCCGCGATGTCACATAGGCGACGCCGGGATGGGAGCGGTCTGTGGTTCCAAACGAGTGCCGGGCCTCGGACTCCCGATCGACAGCGTAAATGTCCTTCACATTCAGGATGGCCAGTCGGTTGCCTTCGCCGTCGGCCAGTGCCACGCGCGACTTGCCCCTCAGACTGGCCGCGGTCGCCTCATCCACGGCCAGGGTGATCGGCAGCGACCACGCCAGGCCTTTGACCAGGCGCATCTGGCGCAGGACCGATTCGTAGTCGTCCCTTCCCATGAAGCCCGCGAGCGGCGAAAAGCCGCCGATGGCGAGCATTTCGAGATCGGAAAGCTCAAAGGGATTGAGACAAATGACCGGCAGAGACGCGGCCTCCGCCTCCAATTGGGCGGCGGCTTCGCCTTCAACCAGCCGATTGACCAACCATCCTCCGTGCGGTTCATTCATAAAATCTAACAATTCTCCTCTTGGCTGAGATTCGACCTGCCGTCTGTGTCGGGGTCAACGTGAAGGAAACAGTATCGCGCGGCACGCGATCGAGAGTTAGTCTAACACGACAGCGGAAAGCATTCAATCGCGGGAGCGGATTTCTGGGGCGGATTTCGGCAACGGCGGCTTTGCGCCGCCCCATTTCGCCACGGCACGGAGCCACAAGGCGCCCGGCAACAGCAGGACCAAGCCCAAAACCTGCGCCAACTGCCGTGCCCCGAACTGGAATACGTCCAGACCCAGCCCGACCGCGTAGTTCGAGGCGGAGGCGGTGAGCATGTTCATGCCGAAATCCAGGGCGAAGACGCGGCCGCGGAAGCGGTCGGCGGTGTGCATTTGCAGCAGCGTGGTCGAAACGACCCAGATGTTGCTTCCGCCCATGTGGCCGAAGAAGACGCCGAGCATGGCCAGAGGCAGGTTCGGCGCATGGGCCACCGCCACGTAAGAGAGGGCCATCAGGATGAAGCTGGCGCCCAGGCTCTTCCACATGCGGCTTTCCTGGCCGCGAGTCAGCAGGTCGCCCAGGATCGGTCCGGTGCCGGCTCCCGCGCCGCGCGCCGAGTAGAGCAGCCCCATGGCCAGGGATCCATGACCCGCGATCGCGAATACCTGCTCGCCAAAAACGGCCAAAATGAGCAGATAGCCGCCCGCCAGGCCAAGGCCCGTCTTGGCCAGCACGAGCGCCACAACGCGCGGGTTGGCGCGCAAGTACGCGGCGCCTTGGCGGAGGGCTCGCAGGCCGGAAGATTCGGACTTGTCCGCCGCGCCGCGAGCAACGTGAGTTTCCCGCAGCGCGATCCGAAGGATGAAGGCGGCCGACAGGAAGAAGGAGAGGGAATTGATGACGAACGAAACGTCGCGCCCGAAGAGCGCCGTGACGGCCCCTCCCAGCCCTGCCCCGACCGTGAGTGCCACCGACCAGGTGGCGGAGGATAAAGCATTGGCTGGAAGCAGTTCATCCTTCTGGGTCACATTGGGAATGAGCGCATTGCGGGCCGGTTCAAAGATGGCGGCAAACACCACTTCAATTCCCAGCAAAAGGTAAATGGCCCAAAGATCGGAGGCGGAGCGCACAAAGACCAGTCCCAGGACCACGAAGCCCCGGACCACGTCCGCCACGATCATCAGTTGCCGGCGGGAGAACCGGTCGGCCAGATAGCCGGCGAGCGGCGTCATGAAGAACCACGGGAGCAATTGAATGATGATGGCGTAACTGACGGCGCGGCCGCTTCCAGTCAGTTGCAGAATCAGATCGTAGACGGCGATGCTGTAGAACCAGTCGCCCATCTCGCTGATAATCTGTGCCAACCAGATCTTGCGGAAGCGAGGATTGTCCCGCAGCAGCCCGAAATACCGGAGGTGCATGGGGCGGTGAGCCTCGGGCAAATGCTCGCTGGCTGGCGTGGGCGACGTGGCGGAGTCCATGCCGTAAGGGTCGGAATTGTAGCACGCGAAACCGGTGCGCGGCCTTGGGGGATGCGAGGCCGAGGGTCGTCCGTGCGGGCTCGATAAAAGGAAAGACCCGTCCGGATCAGGGCTATGAGGCAGGATGGGGTGTTAATGGTTCCGGACGGGTCGGTGGGCTTGTTGGTTCGTGGGCTGGTCTTCTTGGCCTCCTTGCCGCGAATGTCGCGGGCCGAACCGAATCTTGTCAGGGGATCCTGCCGCCGGGTTCGGATCCTGCTCTCCGCTGGAGGCTGGGGGGCTGCGACGATCGCTGGCCTCTCCCCGCCTCTCCTTCCGAACCGTCCCTCTGGGGCACAAGAGGGTATGGCTGCCTTCCATCTCTCATGCCGATGGCGTGCTCCCTTTTCGCGCCACTCCGGCAGGATCCCCTGGAACCTCGCAGTCCTCTTTTCCTTTTGCTCCCATGCCATCCTAGCGCGCATAACATTGAAGTCAAGGGCAAAGCCGAAAACGCTTTCATTAATTTACATCTATGTTAAGATTGGCGAGGGAAAGTCATGATCGGGAGGAGCCATGCATCTCGGAACCCGCATTTTGCAGGCGCGCACCGCCCGCAGCCTGAGCCAGGCGGAGCTGGCACGAAGGACGGGGTTGGCCGCCTCATACCTTTCTCGCATTGAGAACCGTAAGATCGAGCCGAGGCCCCACACGTTGCGTAAGATTGCCGAGGCGCTGGGAATTCCATTAGCCGAGTTGTTTCGAGAGGGGGCGACGGCGGCCACGCTTCATCAATGCGTGGTCACGATGTCGGGGAATTGCATCATGGAATCCCTGCGCAGCCGAACACGCCGCGCCGCGCCGGCCGCCCCCGGCGGGGAGAGTTACACTCCCCGCCAGCTTCAATTGCTGCGAATGGCGAATTACCTGATATTGAATGGAAATGATCGCGTGCTCGACTCCCTGGACCTTCTCTTCAGTTCTCTCATGGCTAGCGAGGAGAATCGCCGCCAGGCGAGAAACCTCGTCTCGCTGAGCGCAGGTCCAGATCGTTAGAGGGCGGTCGCGCCCTGCGCGCGGCGAAGCGGGTTTCCAGGCAGGTGACGGGAATGTCGTAAAGCAGCGTGCGGGGCGATTGGCGCAGGCTGTCGTGGATGAAGCAGACGTGAGTGCACCAGCACTGGTCGCGACGAATGGCCTCGACCTCAGTGGCGCGCGTCCGGGTCTGCCAGAATCTCTCAAAGTTGCAATCGAAGTCCCGCAGGTTGGCCAATTTGCCGCGCAACTCACAGGATCGCACGTCGCCGTTGTAATCAATGACGACGCTGGTTTCTCCCGCCGTGCAGGGCATGGGCCAGGGATGGGACGCCTCGATATTCTCTAGTTGCACTTTGTTGTGGAAGGCGATCAGGCCCTGGTAGTAGGCCCCCACCATGCTGCGTTTCGTCCCCTCGAACTGCTTGTAGCGCGCCGGCGCGTAGTGGGCATAGACCTCCTGCGCATGGCGATAGAGTTCCGGCAGGCGGTCAGGCGGGATTCGCTTCAGTTGGGGATCGAGCGGGTTGCCCCGGATGATGTTGAAGTAATGGCCATCGACCGGGCAATGCCGCTTCACGTACTCGGAGATGTCGCGGACGCTCTCGAAATTTTCTGCACAGATAACGGTGTTGATGTTCACGCGCAGGTTAGGGAAGTCCCGGCGGCAACTTTGAATCGCTTCCAGTGTTTCGAGCGTCTTCCTGAAATTTCCGGGGACGCCGCGGATCGAATCCTGAACTTCGTGCAGCCCGTCCATGGCGATGTTCAGGTCGAGGTGGAGTTCGGGGTTTTCCTTGCAGATGCGGCGTGTCCACTGGGCGGTACGCTCGGGAAGCAGGCCGTTGGTGGGCAGATTGGTCCACCGGATGCCGTTGTTGACATAGAAGAGGTGGAGAATGTCCGTCAGTTCGCGCCGCAGCATCGGCTCGCCGCCCGAGAGCCAGAAGTCCTCGAAGCGCGGCATGGTTTTCGAGAGTTTCTTGATTTCGTCCCACGAGAGGTCGCCGCGCTGATTCAGTTCTTCCCAGTAAAAGCAGGTGCGGCACTTGGCGTTGCACACCGATGTGACAAAGAAAATGACCAGCCCCAGGCGCTTGCGCGGCGCCAGCGCGCTGGCAATCTTCCCGAGATCGGTCAGCCATCCGTTCGCCATGTGAGATCAGTCTGCCCTGACTGCCCGGGTGCATTCTACCAGAACCCGTGACGGCGGTCTGCGGGTCCTATGGTGGTGCTTCGCGTCCCGCACCAACAAACCAGGCGAGGCATGGCACGACTTGCTATTTTCTTACAGGCGTAGTGCAATAAGGGCACGGGAAGGCAAAGTCGGGGCTGCGGTGTCAGGTTGCCGCTCGGCCGGGGAGGATAAATTCGATGAACAGGAAGATCGTGGGCTTGTTCTTGTCGGCGATGCTGGTGTTCGGGATTTCAGTCGCCAGCGCGCAGGGTGCGGGGAAGGCAAAGGGCAAGGCCAAGGCCGCCGCGCATCGGGAAACGAAGGGCGAACGGATGGAGCGCGAGGGCGAGCGTCTGCAGAAGCGCGGCGAGCGCAAGCAGGCGGCTGGCGAACGCATGCAGGAACGCGGCGAGCAGATGCAGCGCAAAGGGGAGGAACTGCAGGCGGAAGGCCACGGCAAGGCCGGCCAGAAGTTGGAAGAGGCCGGCAAGCGGCTGGAGGAGCGCGGCGCAGCGAAGGAAAAGCGCGGCGAGCGCTTGGAAGACCGGGGCGAAAAGCGTGAGAAGCGGGGCGAGGAAAAGAAGGCGGAGAAGTAGATCCCTCGCCCAGCCTCGAGGCGGGCTGCGCATGCCGTCCCGCTACGGGGCTTATTTTGCATCGGTGACCCCTTAGGGGGCCCTCCAGGTCGAGCCTCCCCTGGGCCGGTTGCCTCCCAAGGGTGTGTGGCCCTGACACTTCTTGAGGCAGCGCCGGCCTTCAGGCCGGCATGCACGCGGCCTGGTGCCTGGCGCGACTTGAGCAGATCAATGATGCTTCGCAGTGACTCATGAACCGCTGTAGCGGCGCTGTCCTCAGCGTCGAAAGCGCCGGTGGGAACACCGGCGGTACGGCAAGAATCATCCCTATATTTTGTAATTCTCAATAAGTCGCTTCCTGTGATGTGGCGGCAGGCGATTGACAGAAACGAGCGGCCAAGGGGAAACTAGGGCGAGCGGGTTGAGAGAGGGCATTTATGCTGGTTGAACAAAAAGGGACGCGGCGGCCTCTCGAGCAGGAATTGGTTTCGCGCGGCGTGCGCATGACTTCCCAGCGCCGCCTGCTGATCGAGATCATTCAGGGGGCGGAGAGCCATCTAGACGCACTGGACCTCTGGGAGCGCGCCCAGAAGAAAGATCCCACCCTCAACAAGGTCACCGTCTATCGCACGCTGAACATGCTGAAGAAGCATGGGCTCGTGGACGAACTCGACCTGATGCACCTGCGCAGCGGCCGGCATTACTACGAGGCCAAGACCATGCGCGACCACATCCATCTCGCCTGCTTCCGTTGCGGGCGCATTCAGGAATTCGAAAGCTCCCTGTTTGAAAAGCTCAAGGGCCAGATTGAACGCGAGCGGCGCTTCCAGATTCAAGTCGTCCGCGTCGAGGCCGGCGGGTTGTGCGACAAGTGCCAGGAATAGCCGGAGGCCAGATCAGACCTTCACCGGCCATCGGAATCGGGCGTTGCAGCTTTTCTGACTTCTGTTTTCCTCACGCGTACTCTCCCCCGCTGTAAACTCGCGGGATCTGATCGGCTTCCAGGTTCTGATTGCGCAGCCGACCGCTCAGAATCCTGAAAATCGCGAAGGCGATCTGGGGCCGTTCCATAATGAGTTCGTGGAAGCTGTCGCGATCGATCTTGAGCACGGTGGTGGGCTCTTCGGCGCGGACCGAAGCGGAACGCGGCTGGTCATCGAGGATGGCCATTTCGCCGAAGCATTCCTTCATGCCGAGGTGGGCGAGCGGGCGGATGAGGTCCTGCACGCGACGGAAGACCTCCACCTTGCCGCTCAACACAATATAGAGGTGGTGCGCCTCCTGGTTCTCCTCGAAGATGATTTCGCCCGGCGCGTAGGAAGTCTCGATGGCGATTTCGGCGAGCGCGGCCAGTTCTTCGCCCTCCAGTGCGGCGAAGAGCGGCGCGGATTTCAGGAACGCAGCTTTTTCCAGGGCGAGCAGCATGGGTCCTCCTTGATGCGGCGCGGCCAGCGCCTGCTCGAAGCCGTTCGGGCCGCGGGCAAGCAGGAGTTGCGCGGCGCTGCGAAGTCGGGCGTCGTCGGATTTCGCCGCCGCCTCCAGCCGCGGCTTCCAATTCTCTGCCAGCGCGTGCCAGCCGGCGGCGAGCGCTGTTTCCCGCACCAGCGGCGCGCGGTCGGCCAGGAGGGTCTCGATGGCCGCTTCCCGGCCTGCCAGGTCGTGCTCGGCGAGGTAATCCGCCGTGCAGGCGCGCAGCCACGGTTTGGGGTGCTTGAGCAGCGAATCGAGCGCCTCGGCGGGAGAGATGCCGGGGGAGGCGACAGTCGGGGCAGGTTCGAGCAAGGCCAGCAATTCTCCCCCCACGGCTTTGGGCGCGAGGGTGTCCAGCGCTTCCAGCGCGTCGGCGCGCTGGCGGGGATCGCCGGAGCGGAGTTCGTGAGCGATCTCTCGCATGGTTTCGCGCCCGCACAGCACGCCTAGCATGCGGAAGACGCGCTCCTGAATATTGGCGCGGTCTTCCTCCAGCCCCAGGGCGAGCAGTCGCTCCGCCGGAGTAGCGGGGGCCGGCACCAGCGCTCGCGTGCAATCCAGACTTTGGCGGTAAGCCGCCAGTTCGGCGTGCGCGAACTCGAACAATGCCGTTCGCGCCTGGGGCGGGAGCGGCCCTTGGCGGGCCTGGCGCTGGAAGGCCTTCAGCACTTTCCAGCGCACGCGCCACTCCGGGTCCTTCAACAGTTTCAGCAGCGGTTCGATGACGCCGGGATCCTTGATGCGGCCCAGCACGTCAGCCAGTTCGCTGCGGATTTCCACGTGATCGGTGCCGAGCGCGACTCCAATCAGCTCGTCCCTGCAAGCGGCGCCGCAACGTCTGTAAATCTTGGCCAGCGAGCGGCGGGCGTGGTGGCGCAGTTCCGCCGGCCCGGCGAGCGACTGGATCAGGGCGGGAATCACCTTGGGCGTCCCCGCGCGACCCAGAGCTTTGGCCGCGTCGCAGCGGATGCGCAGCACGGGGTCGTTGAGCAGTTCGGCGAGAATGCCCGTCGAGTCCTCGGCGGGCAGTCTTCCCAGCGCGTAGGTGGCGGCGGCGCGTGATGCCACGTCGCCTCGCGCCAGTTCTTTGATAAAGGGAATGGTTTCCCTGGGGGGCTGTGCCCCGGCGGAGAGCGCAATGGCCGCATTGATGCGCACGCGGGTCGAGGGATCCTGGAGCATCGGCGCCAGTTGCGCCGAGACGGTGGGGTCCGTCGAGGTGGCCAGCGCTTCAATGGCGTTGGCGCGCACGCGCGGGTCCTTGTCGGCAAGCAGCGGCAAGAGCCGGTTTTCGATGCCCGTAACGCCCCGGTGGCCCAGCGAACTGGTGACCGTGGCGCGCACGCGCGGATCGGGGTGGGCAAGCAAGTCGAGCAGCAGGTCGCGCGCCTGCGCAATATCGAGCGTATCGAGCAATTTCAGCGCCGGAACCAGACGGTCCGGCGGCGCATCCCGCAACGAAGCGGCAAACAGGGCGACGCTGGCCGGATCGCGCAGCTTGGCCAGCGCCGTGGCCGCCGCCTGCCGCACGGCGGGATTGTCGGATTCCAGGTTTTCCAGCAGCGCCCGGATATAACCTTTGTTGGTGGTGAGCGCTATTCCAATCCAGACCAGACTCAGGACTGCTGCGACCCACGCCAGTTGTTGAGTGACACTGATTTCGGTCCGGCCCCCGTAAACGAGGGGTTTCAGGTAACCGTTGCCAAGCAGCAGCAGGAAACCCGCTGCCGCCAGGGACAGTGGCCGCAGATAACCTTCGATGAATCCCCGAACGCGAGCCCGCCGGGAGGGAGATATGGGGTTGTAGAGCAACTGGTATGAGGAATCGGAAAAGGTATAAAGCATCGCGGCGTCGCCCAGTTTGGTGGTGAGCACTGAAGGAAAACCAAAAGCGAGGCTCATCCAGGCGGTTCCGGCAACCAGGAAGGCGGGATGGAAATTAATGGTCTTGCCGACGCCCAGCCGGCTGATCACCGGACGGGTTAGGAAAAGCTGGATCGCCAGGCACAAAAGCCCTTGGGCGCCCACAAAGAATCCGAGAAAGGTCGCCAGATCGTTGGGGTTCGGGTAGCGGGCCCGCATGGTTTTGCTGAAGCAGAAATCCACCAGGGCGTAAACCGTCCACATCAGAACCATGTAGCCCGCCATCGAACGCAGCAAGGGTTTGCGGCCCACTTCTTGAAATCCGTCGCGAATCTTCTGCCATTCCGAGGGTTTGGATGGCGGGGGCAGGGAGGAACGGTCCGAGGCGGGGGGTTCCCGGACGGGGCGGAGTCGAACATAGACATACCCCGCCAGCAGGGTGGCGGCCAGTATCAGAACTGCCCAGACTACCAGCAGGTTCTCGGTTCCCAGCAGGCCGACCAGTTTCTTGCTGACCAGCCCTACACTGACCATCCCAAGCAGCGCGCCCACCGCCAGGAACGGGAAAATGCGCTTGGCCTGCCGGGTATCGAAGAGTTCGCCCACGAAGGTCC
>CAZHKT010000018.1:0-17116 GCA_964533045.1 uncultured Acidobacteriota bacterium
GGCATCGCGGAGTTCGGAACACCTTCGGCCAGAGCGCGCTCCAGGCCGGCGCGCCCGCCGGTCCGCCGGTCGCTGGTGGCGAGCGGCGAGCCGAGCGGGGTGCCCTCGCCCCGCCCGCCGTGGCAGGCGGCGCAATCCGCTTGGTAGGTGCGCTCGCCCAGTTCGCGGTTCGCAGCGGCACGCTCAACCTCAGCAAGCGTCGGAGCTTTCGGTGCCCGGCCCCGCATGAAGGCCACGAGCGACTTGGCTTCTTCCGCCGTCATGCTGGCGCTGGGGCCCGCCCAGGCGGGCATCTTGCGTTCCGGGCGGCCGGTTTCGAGCGTGCTCAGGATGAAGGCGTCGCTGGCCAAGTCGAGGAAGTCCGCCGTACCGATCCCGGGCGAGCGCACGCCCAGGTTGCCGTAATTGCTCCCCTGGCCTTCAGGCCGGTGGCACGCCGTGCAGTAGGCGCGGTAGAGTTCCTCACCGGAGCGCGGGGCGGGATGAAGCGCCCGAAATTTCTGCTCGATTTTGTCGCTGGCCAGATAGCTTTCCGGCACATCCCGCTGGCGAAGCGACAGAAGATAGGCCGTGAGCGCCTGCGCTTCGTCCTCCGTCACGCCCGGGTTGATCATCTGGCTGCCCGGCACGATACCACCCGGATCGAGCAGGTGCGCCTGATGCCATCGCCAGGTGGTGCGCGGCGGCGCCAGGTTGGTCAAAATCAACTGATGTTTCGTTCTCAGCCCTTCGTTGTCCAGCGGGCGGCCCAGCGTGCCGCCGCGCCCGGCGATCTTGTGGCACGATCCGCAGCTCTTGTCGGTAAAAAGCGTGCGGCCCGCGCGCAGCAGCGTGACCTGCTCGGGAACTTTGGCGGCGAGATATTCCAAATCGTGGCACGACGTGCAGGTGGCCTGGGTCAGGTTGGCAGGCAGCAGCGGATAATCCCAAAACGCATCCTCCGCCTTGGCATCGTGGAAATTGGTGGCCGCGCCCTGGCCCTGATGGCACGTGGTGCAGCCGTAGCGGTCCGCCGGGTGGTATTTGAGGACATCGCCCGAGTGGACGCGGTGGGGCAGCGGCACGTCGGTCATGCGCGGATCGTCAATGCCGTTATGGCAGGCGACGCAGCGGTCCACGACGCCCAGCGCCGGAACCGCCACTTGCTTCAGCTCAATGCGGAAGTTGCGCGCCACCTCCTGGCCCGCGGCGTCGTTCGCCTTGGACCGGAGAATCTGGCGGTAGTCGCGCTGCACCCGGTACCACTGGGCGAGGAAATTTTCGCGCAGCGCCGCGACCACAAGCAGGACGATCGTCACCAGGCTGGCTGCGAGCAACGTGATGCGAAAAAGTCTGGAG
The DNA here is from genome assembly GCA_964533045.1 of uncultured Acidobacteriota bacterium. Taxonomy (GTDB): domain Bacteria; phylum Acidobacteriota; class Terriglobia; order UBA7540; family UBA7540; genus JACQNR01. The sequence goes on from CAZHKT010000018.1 coordinate 1,339, forward strand.
TGGTCCTTCATATGAGAACTCTCGATTTTATGTCGCGGCGGGCTCGAGCCCGCCGCATCTTCTCCCACCGCTGTGGCGACCTGAAGGTCGCCGCTACCCTGCGTTTAGTGCACCGGCCACTGCGAGGGCCACCAGTAGAACTGCCAGTTCGGTCCGCGATGCACGGTGGCGAAATAGGTCAGGATCGTGAAACCGACCAGGAAGCAGGTGAAAAGCGCCACCGCCGCCAGCCGCACCGAATTCCGCTGCTTGAGAACCCACAGCGACCATCCGGCGTAGAGCCCCACCAGCACCGAGCCGGGATTGATCAGAATGATCCAGAGCTGATGGATGTCGGGAAACCAGTTGCGCAGCCATCCCAGCTTGACCGTGAACGCCAGCAACCCAACCGCCGTGGCGAGCGCATAACCGAACGATTGCCAGGCGACGAGCTTCTCGCCGGGCGTTCCGAACCACTCGCCCTCGCCCTCCGCGCGGCGGTCCAGAAAAGGAATCAGCGCCAGCCCGATCCACACGATCGCCGGAATGACCATGCCGCCGATGAAGGCCGAATAGCTCACCATCTCCTGAAGCCCGAGGAAATACCACGGCGCCTTGGCGGGGTTTTCCGGCACCGACGGGTTGGCCAGTTCCTTGAGTGGCGCGTCGCTCACGAGCGACAGGATCAGGCAGACGGCAACGGTCAGCATCAAGACAGCCAGCTCCGCCCAGAGCAGATGCGGCCAGCTCATCACCGTGTTTTCCGGCCCACGATTGACCGTGGCGCGGCGGCCTTTCACCACCGCCATCAGCCCGTAAGTCTTGGTGGCCAGAGGTTCAAATACGGGACGCATCTGTCCGCCCCATTCGGCCTTGCCGCCCATCGGATCGTCGGGGCGTGCCAGGCCGCCGTCTTTGCGGATGCGCCAGAAATGCACCCCCAGGAGCATGATCAGGATCACCGGCAGGACAAAGACGTGCAGCACGTAGAAGCGGATCAGCGCGTCTTCCCCTACGAAATTCGCGCCCAGCAGCAGCCGTTTCTGAAATCCTCCGGGATCGAACCAGGCGGAAATTCCCAGGGCGTCGGTCAGCTCGCGCGGCGAGTTGGCGATGTTGGCGCCGATGGTGATGGCCCAGTAGGCAAGCTGGTCATAGGGAAGCAGGTAGCCGGTGAAACTGAGCGCCAGGGTCAGCACGAAGAGTCCCAGGCCGACCAGCCAGTTGAACTCGCGCGGCCTCTTGTAGCTCGCCGTGTAGAACACGCGCGCCATGTGGAGAAACACCGCGACCACCATGAGATGCGCCGCCCAGCGGTGGATGTTGCGCATGAAGCGGCCGGTGAAAACGATGTAATGAATGTCCTTGACCGAATCGTAAGCGAGCGCCGTGGAAGGCTTGTAGTAGACCATCAGCAGCACGCCCGTGACGCACAACACGAGAAAACTTGCCGTCGCCACGAAGCCCAGTCCGAAGGTCAGCGTGGGCGAAAGCGACCGGACGTGGACGCGCACGCTGTGCAGGTGAAGAAAGAGATTGTGGAACGTCGCCTGGGATTCTTCGCGCTCCGATTCGGGCAGCCGCCCGACGCGAAACCATGCATCCTTGAGCGTGGTCGGAAGCCGGCGAAGGTTCTCCACAAACTCCTGGGTGGCTGAAAGCGTGGGATGAGGACTGGTGGCCATAGGAACTCCTTACACCTCGAACCGCGTGCCGGCTGGGACCTCCTTGTCGGCGTAGATGATCAGCTGTCCGTCCGGGGCGCGGCCGATTTCCAGCCAGGCGAGCGCGCGCGGCGCCGGCCCGGCCAGCACCTTGCCGTTGTCGCCGAATTTCGAGCCGTGGCACGGACACTCGAAACCCTTGGCGGCGCGGCTCACCGCGCAACCCAGATGCGTGCAGACGGCGGAAATGGCGTACACGCCGCGCTCGTCGCGGAAGAGAAAAACGTTTTCGGCTTCCAGGCGCGTCTCCGAGCCCACGGGGAACTGATCCGGGAAACCAATCTTGTACCGGCGCACCGGACCCGGCAGCACGGCGGGCTTGGGCAATCTCAACATGCCCGCAACGGCGGTCGCAATCGCCGCCACAAAGCTGCCGAAAGCCGCGAGGCTCAGAAAACTGCGCCGTGCCACCTTGGGCGCGTCCAGTCGGGAAGGTCTTGGTTCTTGATTCTCGGACATCGTGCTACTCCTTGTTGCGCTTCTCGTAGCGGCGGGCTTCAGCCCGCCATTTCTCCAGCCAACTGCGTAGAGGCCGGAAGGCCGCCGCGACATCAAACCGCTTTCGCGGCCAATTGCTCCACTGGAACCCAGTTGCGGGCGAATTGGAACCGCTCCATGGTGATCGCCGTGGTGGGGCAGCGCTGCGCGCAGAGGCCGCAGCGAATACAGCGATCCTCATCTTTGATAATGGCGGTGAAATCTTCCGGCGCCGCCAGCGCCTCCTCGCCGAGCAGGCGGCGGGTAATCGTCTCCAGTTCCGGTGAACTCGCCAGGCGGTCGAGCGACACCAGCTTGAGGCAGACGGTCGGGCAGACGTCCACGCAGCCGCCGCACAGGATGCAGCGCTCGCCGTCGAACACCGTGTTGACGCCGCAATCGAGGCACCGCCCCGCCTCGCTCTCGGCCTGGGCGGGAGTGAATCCCTTTTCAACTTGAGCGGCGGGATCCTTCAGCCGCTCCTCCGGGGGGGCGGTCGGGATGGGCTCGCGCAGCCGCACCTCGTACTTCTTCTCGCGCCGGTATTTCTCGAGGGGGAAGTGGAATTGAACCTCCTCCTGAGAAATGTCGACGCCGCGCAGGAAGCGATAGACGGACCGTGCCGCCTGCTTGCCGCTGGCGATGGCGTGAATCATCAAGCGTGGGCCGTAAGCAATGTCGCCTGCGACGAAGACGCCCGGCGCCGAGGTGGCGCCGGTCGCCGCATCGTTCACGATCTGCTGCGGTGAGCGCATTTCGATCCCGTCGCGCGCCGGATCGAGAAAGCTGAGGTCCGCCGACTGACCCACCGACAGCAGTACCGTGTCACCCTCGACCATGATTTCGGCGCCTTCGTCGAATTGGGGAGCAAAGCGCTTCTGCTCGTCGTAGACCGAGGTACAGCGCACGAAACGCACCCCGCGGACAAACTTCTGGCCGTTCGCCTCGCGCGCCAGAATTTCTCGTGGCCCCCAGCCGTTGTGGCGAATCACGCCTTCTTCCGCGCCCTCGATGATCTCCACCGTGTCGGCAGGCATTTCCTCAAGCGATTCCAGACAGACGAGGTTGACCTCGCGCACACCGCGCATGCGCGCTGCCACTCGCGAGACGTCGTACTCTTCCTGCCGCAGCACGGTGCGCGCCACGTCGTAGGCAACGTTGCCGCCGCCGATGACGATGACCCGCTGGCCGAGCGCCACCTGCTTCCCCAGGGCCACGTCGCGCAGGAAGTCCACACCCCCCATGACGCCGATGGCCTCCGCGCCCGGAATCGGCAGGGCGCGCGAGCGTTTGGCGCCGCAGGCAATGATCACCGCAGCGTAGTCGCGGCGAAGCGCGTCGAACGCAACCTCACGCCCCACCTGCATGTTGCAGCGGATCTCGACGCCCATTGACTCGATGACGGCAACCTCGGCTCGGATCAATTCCCGCGGCAATCGGTAACCGGGCACACCGGTGTAGAGCATGCCCGCCGGGACCGATTCCATTTCGAACACCACCGGACGGACGCCCATCAGCGCCAGATCGTGCGCGGCGGCCAGCCCGGCCGGGCCCGACCCGATGATCGCCACGCGCTCGCCCGAGGGCTTGGGGAATCTCTGCTGCGAGAGGAATTCGAGAAGGTGACGAAGTTCCTCCTGGTCATCGCACCAGCGCTCGCGGGTAGACTCCTTCAAGTAGGAAAAGTGCCGGGAGCCGGCATCGGGCCGCGACTCGACCCCGAAGCGCTCGCAGGCAAAACGCTTGAGCGCCCGGATGGCAATGGGCTGATCCACCGTGCCCCGCCGGCAGGCGGCCTCGCAGGGTGCGCCGCAGATGCGCCCGCACAGCGAGGCCAGCGGGTTGGGGCCGCGCGCAATCAGGTAAGCCTTTTCCGCGTCTCCCTCGGCGATGGCGCGGACGTAGCCCCGCGCGTCGGTGTGCACCGGGCAGGCAAACTGACACTTGATCTGCTCGCGCCAATAACCTTCGTCCGGGACTCGAATTCGATAACGGGATTCAGTCATGACTCTCGGCCTGTCCAGACTCCCCGCGACGAGGGGGCGTCGCGTTCAGCGCCACGGAGGCCGCGCAAACCGCGGCCCGGGATTAGAACCTCCAGTTCAGTTCTCCGTACCCGAACTGGCCTCCCGCGCCAGTGGGATAGATCTTCTCGATGACCGTCCTGCCCGTCGCACGGGCGTAATATCCGACGAGCGACAAATAGCCGTTCAGTTGGTAATCGACGCTTACGTCGTAGAGATTCGCCAGGCTGCGGCTGCCATTGCTGGGGCGTCCCGCGTATCCGAAGGTGGTTTGTTCGAACGCGCCCCCTCCGCCATACCACAGGTCGCTCGATTGGGTGAGGCGCAGCGTCCGGGCGTCGGCACGGACCGTCCACTTGGGATGCGGGCGCAGGATCACTTCGGCAAAGGCATCCTGATTGTTCATGAGATTGAAAAATGGAAATCGGGCATAGATGCGGGGCGTCGGGAGCACCTGGAAGAAAGTTCCGTGCCTGCCATCCAGCGGATGCTGGTCTCCGGTGCTATAGAAATATCCCAAACGAAACCAAGGCTTGAGCTTCAGCCTCGGTTGCAAGCCAGCCTCGGCCGCGACCGCACCAGCCTGGTGGTCGAGGCTTCCCCAGCGCCCGAACTGGCCGGTTCCCCAAAGCAGGCCATCCAGCTTCCACGTGCCGGCGTTCAAGGTTTGGATGTAGTGTCCTCCCACACTGGTGATGCGGATGTTCCGCTGATCGGCGGCCCGGACGGCCTGCGGACGGTTGTCGGTCTTCAGAATATTGCGCCCGTCGTGATAACCCAGGAGGAACAATCGCCATTCACCGGGCTGCTTTTTGCCGACAGAACGGGTATAAGACCCGTAAAAGATATCCGTGTCCAGCTCGCGCCAGCCGTTCACCCGAAAAACGCCGCTGGTGGCTCGCGCGCCCAGCAGGGTGATATTGCTCCGGGGCGTTCCCCGGACGAATTGGACACCGTCGAAACTGCGGCCGACGTGCGCAAAGGCGAAGTTCCCGATCAACCGGTGAGCGATTCGGTCCCGTTTGAGGGCGGCCAGAGTGGAATCGGCGGGCGTCATTTCCGTGCCGTCGACAAACTCAAACCGCCCCACCCGCAGGTTGCTCGGCCCGCCGCCCAAGACGCCCTTGATCCGCAAGAATCCCTGCTTGACGAACAGATGGAGCGGCGTGGTGCTCAGGTTTGCGGCGTAGTAGCTGGCCCCCATGCCAAGCTGACCCTGCGGCGCCGGTGCGACCGCATCATCCGGAAGATTTAACAGGAGTGGCTGCGCCACTTCAACCTGCCAGTCCCACTTCGGCCTTTCCTGGCGCAGGCTCAGGCGCAGGAGGGACGCCACAAAGGTGTAGTCCGGGTTGGCCGAGGAACTGTCAAACCAGTCCCAGGACTCCGAGCGGACCCGCAGGCTGCCCGAGAAGCGGACGCCCGATGGAGAGGGTTTCTGGGCGTCGGCGGGCTTCTGGGCGCGCAACTCCCCCGCAACCCCGAAGGGCAGAAGCAACCCCCACGCCACCATCGCGACGCGAAGGCCGCCCTTCCGCGGCCGTCGGGGCCTTGCCCGCAACGCCCAAGGGCGTCCAGCTTTCATGTTCAAGATGGCGGATTCCAGGCTTTCCATCGGACCGCACGATACCACTGTATTGCTGGATGCATTAGTCGAGTATGATGCCAACATGTAAACACTATCCGGACCTCCGCCGCCGCTGCGTCCGCTGAAGATCGGCCAGCGTGGTGTGATCCATCATGCGGGTGATTCGCGCCCGAATCGCCTTCCACTGGTCATGAAGCGGACAGGGGTGGCGGTTGTCGCATTCCGGCAATCCCAGAACACAACCTTCGCGGAAGTCATTCCCGTCGGTGCAGAGAAGGATATCGCTGAGTCGAATCTCCTCGGCAGGACGGGCCAGCTCGTAGCCGCCCCGCACGCCCTTGAAGGAACGAATCAACCGGCGCTGGGTGAGCAGCCGGAGGATTTTCCAGAGAAAAGGCATCGGGATCTGCTCTGCCTCGGAAATCTCCCGCGCTCCCGACAGCTTCCCGCCCTTCTGCGTGGCGAGGTAAGCCATGGCGCGAATGCCGTATTCAACCGGCTTCGGGAACAGCATAATAGTGGACTATATACTCCATTAAGCAGAACTCGTCAAGCAGAATCGGAGAGGCCCGCGGGGGCGCGGGCTTCCCCCGGGGGACTTGAGGACAGCCGGCGCTTCCGTCATGGAAGTCCGCTGGGGCGCACTATGCTATGCTCGGCGCTATGGACGCCCACGACCAGTCTCATTCAGCGGATTGCCCTTCCGGTGAACAATACAGCACCCTGCTGGAGGTGGCCGAGGTCATTGCCGCACATCGCGATCTCACCGCCCTGTTCCGGGACCTGGCTCGCTCTCTGCACCGCGTGGTGGATTTCGAGTATCTCGCCCTGCTTCTTTACGACCCGGCCCGCAACGTGATGCGGCTTCACACCCTGGAGAGTGTTCTTCCTGCCTCCGCTGAAATTGGGATGGAATTGCCTCTGCCCAACACTCCGGCGGGATGGATCGTCGAAACTCAGAGGCCGCTGATCTCGCACGACATCGGACAGGAGAACCGCTTCGAGGAAGCGATTCAAATGATGCGCCAGAATCAGGTGAAGTCCTTTTGCGGCCTTCCGCTCACCACGGCCCATCGCCGGGTCGGGGTGTTGGGCTTTGGCAGCACGCGGGTGGGCACCTATCAGGATTCCGACCTGGAATTCCTCGGCCGGGTGGCGCGGCAGGTGGCGCTGGCGGTCGATAACGCCCTCAACACCCAGCAGGCCCAATCCTATCAGGAGCAGCTGAGCCGCGAGCGCGACCGGCTGCGGGTCCTGCTGGATGTGACGAATACGCTGGTCGCGAACCTGGAGCTTCACGAACTGCTGAAGGCGATCGCCGGATGCCTCAAGCGGGTTCTGCATCACGAGTACACCGGCCTGGCGTTACTGGATCCAGCCTCCAACCAGCTGCGGCTGCAGGCGTTGGACTTCCCCCAAGGCAAGGGGCTGGTGCAGGAAGCCATGCTGCTCCCTTTGGAAGGCACGGCGGCGGGCGAAGCGTTTCGCACCCGCCGGGCGCTCCTGGTCGGGCCGGGAAACTTCCACCACTACCGGGCGGATATTGCCAGGAAGTTCTTCGATGAAGGATTGCGGTCGGCTTGCATTGTTCCCCTCATCAGCGCGAACCGGCCCCTGGGAACCCTCACCCTGGCGAGCCTGCGCGAGGGCGCCTTCACCCAGGAGGACGTGGACCTGCTGACCCAAGTTGCCAATCAGGTGGCCATTGCGGTGGAAAACGCTCTTGCCTATCGCGAGATCGCCGAACTCAAGGACAAGCTGGCGGAGGAGAAGCTCTACCTGGAAGAGGAAATTCGCACCGAGCATAACTTCGAGGAAATTGTGGGCGAGAGCACCGCGCTGAAATACGTCCTCCAGCAGGCGGAGACCGTCGCCCCCACCCGTTCGACCGTCCTGATTCAAGGGGAGACAGGAACCGGAAAGGAACTGGTGGCGCGCGCGATTCACAACCTGAGCCCGCGGCGCGACCGGACCTTCGTCAAAGTCAATTGTGCGGCCATTCCCTCTGGTCTGCTGGAGAGCGAACTGTTCGGCCACGAACGCGGCGCTTTTACCGGCGCGATCGCGCAGAAGATCGGACGCATCGAGCTGGCCCACCACGGCACGCTCTTCCTCGACGAAGTGGGAGATATCCCGCTGGAGCTCCAGCCCAAGCTGCTGCGCGTTCTGCAGGAAATGGAGTTCGAACGGCTGGGATCCACCCGGACCATGCGCGTCGATGTGCGGGTCGTGGCCGCCACCAACCGCGAGCTTCCCGAGATGGTGGCCGAGGGGCGCTTCCGCAGCGATCTCTATTTCCGTCTCAACGTCTTCCCCCTCACCATCCCACCCCTGCGGGAACGCCGCGAGGATATTCCCATCCTGGTGCGGTACTTCGCCCAGAAGTTTGCCCGCCGCAGCGACAAGCCCATTGAAAGCATCGCCACCGAGGACATGGAAGCCCTCCTTCGCTACCATTGGCCGGGAAACGCCCGGGAGCTGGAAAACCTGATCGAACGCGCCGTCATCCTGAGTCGGGGATCGGTTCTCCACATCCCCCTCAAGGACCTGGCCTTCCAGCCCGATTCAAACCCGTCGCGGCCTTCCACCTTGGAGGCCGCTGAACGTGAGCACATCCTGCGAGTCCTGCGGGAAACAAACTGGGTCATCGCAGGCCCCAACGGAGCCGCAGCCCGCCTGGGAATGAAACGAACAACCCTTCACTCCCGCCTTAAGAAGTTAGGCATCAAACGCGGATTAGAATGACGATATTTCGTCATCAGACGATATATCGCCCTGACAGATATGGGGTAATTCCACAGAAATTCCCTAATTCTCGATCACACGTCTATAATTTTCTATAATTTAGAAATATGACGCAATATGGTCACAACACGTGCAATGGCCTATGTGAAATCTTTCGCGGAGGTCGGCTTCGATGCTCAGGGTTTCCACTTCCTCAAGCAAGTCCGGCGTGACCATCAAGGTCGAAGGCAGGTTGGCGGGTCCTTGGGTGGAGGAGTTTCGGACGCGCTGGATCAAGGACAAGTCGACCCTTGAGGGAAGGCCGCTGGTGGTGGATCTGACCAACCTGACGTTTGTCGATCGAGAGGGCAAGTCCTTCTTGGTGGAAATCTGCGCCTCAGGCGGGAAGCTGGTAGGGGCAGGGGTCATGACGCAGTCACTCATCGAGGAGGTCAACCATGCAGCCGCGGAACAGCGGCGCTCCGAGCCCGACACGAACGCCACGGCGGCCGGACTGCTGGCGGCGGTCGTTCTGGCCTCCTTGCTGGCGGCCCCCCCTGTGCGCGCCCAGCAAGCTGCTCCGATCAGGCTGACGCTTCAGGAAGCCGTTCAACTGGCGCTCAGGCAGAACCCTCAGGTGCAGATTGCCGCGCTGGACCTGGCCCAGAGCGAAGAGGATAAGGAAGTAGGACGGTCTGCTCTTCGGCCGCAAATTGGGATCCGGACTTCTGAAGCTGTGCAGCGTTTCAACCTGGAGGCGTTTATTGGCAAGCCCTTGCCGGGCACATCGCAGCACGCCGGTCCGTTCCAGACCTTCCAGTCCGCGGCGGGCTTTAGCATGCCCTTGTTCGACCTGACGCTGTGGCGGCGGCTGGAGGCGGCGCGACACGGCACGGAGGCGGCGGCAGCGGTCGAAAGGGGAGTGCGCGAGCAGATCGTCCTGCTGGTGGTCTCGCAATATCTGGGCAGTCTGCGGGCGGCGGCGGATGTGCGCGCCGTGCAGTCCCGCGTCGACCTCGCGCAGGCCCTCTATGAACAGGCGGCGGATTTGCAGAAGCATGGCGTGGGAACCGGCCTGGACACGCTCCGAGCCAATGTGCAACTTCACAACGATAAGCAGCGGCTGATCCTAGCCGAAACTCAGCTCAAGACATCCCACTTCGCGCTTTCGCGGTTGCTGAATCTGGATCCCAGCCAGCCCTTGGAACTGACGGATGAAGTTCGCTTCTTTGAGACCCCCGAACTCGAAGCGGCGCAAAGCCTGGAGCAGGCCTGCGCCGCGCGCCCCGAGCTGAGGTCCTTGCTGGCCCGCGAGCAAGCCGTGCTCAGCCAGCGCCAAGCGGCGGGCGATGAACGGTTGCCCAAGATCACGCTGAACGGCTTCTGGGGCTACCAGGGCCTGTCGCTGCCCACCTCCATTCCCGCCTACACCTTCCAGGCCACCCTCGAAGTTCCGCTCTATACCGGCGGCCGAATCCGCGCCGAGATGGCCAAGGCCGACATCGAATTGAGGAAAGTGGCCCGCCAGAAGGAGGAATTGCGGAACCGCATCGCCCTGGAGGTGAAGACGGCGGTGGAACACTTGCAGGCGGCAAAGCATGAGGTCGAGGTTGCCAATCTCGGGGTCAAGCTGGCGGAGGAGGAAGTGTCCCAGGCTCGCGACCGGTTCGCGGCTGGGGTGGCCAGTAACATCGAAGTGGTCAGCGCGCAGGATGCTTTGGCGCGCGCCAGCGACAACCAAATTGCCGCGCTTTACCGCTATAACCTGTCGCGGGCCGAACTGGCTCATGCGACGGGCCAGATGGAAGCGCTCTATGGGAAGTGAGGAACGGTCACATGGAACCCAAAGTTGCTGATGAGCTTGAAAGAGAAATCAGAGTGGAGTCACCCTCAACTCCAGGGGAGGCCAATGAGTCCCGCAGGGGGCTGGCTGAGCGCTGGGCGGACCCGCGGTTCCGGTGGAAGGCTTTCGGCGCCGCCGCCGCCCTGGTGCTCGCGACTCTGGCGCTGATTTACCACTATCACGGCCGCGTCACGACCGACGATGCGCAGGTGGACGGCCATATCACACCCGTGGCTTCCAAGATCTACGGCAACGTCGCCGAAGTGCTGGTGAAGGACAACCAGGCGGTCAAGGCCGGCGACATCCTGGTGCGTATTGACTCGCGCGATTACGCGGCGAGGGTGGCGCAGGCGCGTGCCGCCTATGAACTGGCGGTGAGCCAGGCGCACGCCGCCAGGGTGGGTGTGCCTTGGACCGCCGAAACGACGGCCAGCGGACGCTCGGGGGCGGAAGCGAACCTGGCGGCGGCTCAGGCGGAGTTCGAGCAGAAGCGCGCCGCCTACGAACAGGCCTCGACGGCCGAACTGGCTTACGCGCAGGCCAACGTGGAGGCCCGCCAGGCCAGCTACGAGCGTGCTCAGGCGGATTTATCCCGTATGAAGCCGTTGCTGGTGAAGGCTGAGATCTCGCAGCAGCAATTCGACGCCTATCAGGCCGCGGCGCGCGTGGCGGAGAGCGAGCTGGCCGCGGCCCGCGAGCGCCTGGCGGCGACGAAGAAATCCGCCGAAGTGGCCCACGCCGCCATGCTGGCGCAGAAGGGCAAGGTGGAGGCGGCCCGGGCGCAGGTCGAGCAGGCGCGCGCCAACCATAAACAAGTATCCATGCGTGAGGCGGACGCCCGGGCGGCCGAGGCGGCGGTGGCTCAGGCCAAGGCCAATCTCGAGGCGGCGGAATTGCAGTTGAGCTATACCTCCATCGTCGCTCCTACCGATGGGGTGGTAACCCGGAAGAGCGTCGAGCCGGGCCAGGTCATCCAGCCCGGCCAGGGCTTGATGGTCCTGATTCCCCTGCACGACGTCTGGGTGACGGCGAACTTCAAAGAAACGCAGCTGAAGAGGGTCCGCCCCGGCCAGAAGGCCCAAGTGAAAGTGGACATGTATGGCGACACCTTCAGCGGCCGCGTGGATTCCATTGCCGGCGCCACGGGGGCCCGACTCAGCTTGCTGCCCCCGGAAAACGCAACCGGCAACTTCGTCAAAATCGTGCAGAGAATTCCGGTGAAGATCGTGCTCGATCCCCTTCCCGGGGGGCAGGCGGTGCTGCGTCCGGGAATGAATGTGGTGGCAACGATTTTCACGGACTGAGGCGTAGCGGACTGACGTGAGGAGCCGGGACGGCAACCATGCAACAACTCTTGGCACGCGCTCGGAATAACGGCGAAACCCACCCCTGGGCGGTGGCAGCCACGGTCATGCTGCCGGTGTTCATGGAAGTTCTCGACACCAGCGTGGCCAACGTGTCGCTGCCCCACATCGCGGGCGACATCTCCGCCGGCGTGGACGAAAGCACGTGGATTCTGACTTCCTACCTCGTCTCGAACGCCATTATCCTGCCCCTGACGGGATGGTTTTCTTCTATCTTTGGCCGAAAGCGTTTCTACCTGATTTGCGTAGCCCTTTTCACCCTAAGTTCCCTTCTCTGCGGCCTTTCGCACAGCCTGGGCTTGTTAGTGTTCTTCCGCGTTTTGCAGGGTGTGGGCGGCGGCGCGATGCAGCCCATCTCTCAAGCCATTCTGCTGGAAAGCTTCCCGCGCGAAAAACGCGGCATGGCGATGGCTCTGTTTGGGATCGGGGTGGTCTTCGCCCCCATCATCGGGCCGACCCTGGGCGGCTGGATTACGGACAACTACAGCTGGCACTGGATCTTCTTCATCAACATTCCGGTGGGTGTCTTTTCTCTCCTCATGACTTACCTGCTGGTCTTTGATCCCCCTTATCTGGTTCGCCGAAGCATCCGGGAGGGCGCAAAGATTGACTATATCGGTCTGGGTCTGCTGAGCGTCGGGCTGGGCTTCCTGCAGGTGGTGCTCGACAAAGGGGAGCGCGAAGACTGGTTCGGCTCGAATTTCATCGTCTGGTGCACGGTGCTGATGGTTGCGGGACTCGTGGGAGGCGTGCTCTGGGAACTCTCTCGCAAGGACCCGGTGGTGGATTTCCGTCTGCTGAAGGAGCGCAATTTCGGCTTTGCCACGCTGACCATGTTTGCCCTGGGGTTTGTCCTCTACGCCAGCACCGTTCTGCTGCCCATGATGCTGCAAACCTTGATGGGTTACACGGCGACGCTCAGCGGTCTGGTGCTTTCCCCGGGGGGGATCATGGTGGTCATCATGCTGCCCGTCGTCGGCAAGCTGCTGACCAAAGTTGAGGCGCGCTGGCTGGTGATCTATGGCATCGTCATCACGTCGCTCTCTCTGTTCCACATGGCCCGCTTCAATCTCGACCTTGACTTCCAAACCGCCATGTGGGCCCGCATCTACCAGTCCGCCGGATTGGCCTTCCTCTTTGTGCCGATCAACACCATGGCCTTCTACTTTATCGCGCAGCACCGCATCAACGACGCGGCGGGCATCATCAATCTGGCCAGAAACATTGGCGGCAGTTCGGGCATCGCCACGGTCACCACCTTGCTGGCCCGGCGGTCCCAATACCATCAGTCGGTGCTGGTGAGCCATATCACGCCGCTTTCGGAGAACTACCGCGCCATGGTGGCGGGCGCCACGACGGCCTTCACTCAGCACGGTTCCGACCCGGTGACGGCGGCCGGCCAGGCCCACGGCCTGCTGCAAGGCATGGTCCAGCGCCAGGCTGCCATGCTGGCTTTCGTGGATAACTTCTGGCTGCTGGGCGTCCTGTTTCTGGCCATCATCCCGCTGATGTTCCTGATGAAGAAGGCCAAGCCGCAGCAGCACCCCCTGGCGGGGGGACTCCATTAGAGCCCCTTCCATGTCACGGCCTCGCCAGGCCCCGATCGGAGCCGCCCCAGGACACCCCCGCTCCCGCGCTTCGCGGGACGAATGTGTCCCTCGCGGTCATCGGGCGGCAGGGACGGCGTTATTTCTGGTAGTAAGCGGCGTTAATTTCGACGTAGTTCTTCCACTTTTCCGGCAGGTCGTCGAGGGGGAAGATGGCCGAGACCGGGCACACTGGCACGCACGCGCCGCAGTCGATGCACTCAACGGGATCGATGTAAAGCTGGTTGTGGTCAGCGAAGTTGGCCTCGTCTTTACGCGGGTGGATGCAGTCCACCGGACACACATCGACGCATGCGGTGTCCTTGGTGTTGACGCACGGTTCAGCGATGATATAGGCCATGGATCCAGTTCTCCTTCCGATCGAGCTTACCACGCGGCGGCAGAATGCTCAACCGCACGGTTGGGCGTCGCACCGCGCGCCTCGCGCCCGGCGCTGAAAAGCCCGTATTTTAGCCCAATCCGGCGCTTTGTCCAGACCTTTTTGAGCGTTGGCGGATTCCAACCCTATCCCGCGCACACCATCTAATGCCCGGCAGCAGGCTGCGCGGCGGCGGTGGTTGGGACAGGCCCGCGTTCCGGCGCCTCCGGCATCAATATCCAGGCGACAAGATAGGCGATGAATCCCACGCCGGTGAATAGCGATGCGACCAGCCAGACGATCCGCACCACGGTGGGATCGAGCTCCGCAAATTCGGCGAAACCGCCGCAGACTCCCGCGATCTTCTTGTCGGTGCGCGAGCGCTGTAGCGGCTTCTTCACGGCGGGCGCGGGCGTGAACATCGCCGTCCCGCAGTGGCAGCAGAAATTGACCTTCTGGGCGTAATCCTTACCGCAATTCGGGCAATACATAACTCCTCCCTTCCTCGTTGATTAACGGTACGCAGGCAAGTATGGAAAAGTTCCGTCCCGAATATCCCCGGGACTCGTAGCGCAGGGCTCGTTCTCCAGCCCTGCGGCTCGACCCAATGGAAGAACCGCCACACCTGAAAGCGGGCGTTGCGCTACAGGGCCCGCAGCGAATTACGGCTGCCGGCCGCGGGCGCAAACGGTTAGGATGCTTCCGGGCTTCCTACCCAATGCCAATCCACGACGCGTTGCGCCGCCCGTTTTTCGCGAATCCCTGAGGGGACTGGGTTCGGCCTGGATTGCCGCCAGCTGGACCGAAATTCTCGGCGCGCACGAGCACGCGCGGCGGGCCGCCGCCAACCCGCCGGCCAAGCTCGAATTTTTCACGCCGGAGCAGGCCGCCGAAATCGACGCCAGGGCCGCGCAGATCATCCCTGCCGACGAGACTCCCGGCGCGCGCGAAGGCGGTGTGCGCTACTTTATCGGTAGCCTCTTGCGTGAAGAAGCATGAACGAAGAAGGGGCCGCCGGGCCTGCCTACCCCGCCGCGACGGGGTTGGTGAGGGTTCCCACCTTCTCCACGGTGACGCTGACCGTGTCGCCGGGCTGGAGGAAGACGGGCGGGGTGCGATGGGCGCCCACGCCCTCGGGCGTGCCGGTGGAAATGATGTCGCCGGGTTCGAGCGTCATGGTCTGCGAAAGGTAGCTGACCAGGAAGGGAATGCGGAAGATCATGTTGCCGGTGTTGGAATCCTGCAGGGTCTGGCCGTTGAGCGTGAGCGAAATGCGCAGCGCGTGCGGGTCGGGAATTTCATCCTTGGTCACAATCCAGGGTCCGATGGGCGCGAAGGTGTCGCAACTCTTGCCGCGGAACCATTGCCCGTCGGCCTTCTGCATGTCGCGCGCGCTCACGTCGTTCATGCACAGATAACCGGCGACGTGCTCGTAAGCCCTGTCCTCGGGAATGTTCTTGCCGCCCTTTCCGATCACGAAGGCCAGTTCCGCTTCGTAATCGCACTGCTGGGTGGCGGGGGGAACCAGGATGGGGTCGCCCGGGCCGCAGATGGTGTTATTCGATTTCAGGAAGAAGATGGGCGAGCGGGGGATTTCGCTGCCACGCTCTTTGGCGTGCTCGGCGTAGTTGCGGCCTACGCAGATAATCTTGCCCGGGCTCAGCAGCGGCGCATAGAAGTTGGCGGAAGCGAGCGGGGCGAACAGGCGGTCAAACCTGAGGTCGCCGTGAAAGAATTCCACCACGCCATCCAGGATGTCGCCCAGCGCCGCGAGCCGCGCTGGGCTGAGGCTCAGCAGATCCGTCATGCTTTCGGGAATCGGCCCCCCGGCCAGGAACTCGTGGCGCGCCTTGCTGCGAGCCGTGCCGCCGCGAAACTTTACCAGGCTTCGGTCCGCCACCATATCGAGTGCCAGGGAAAGATGCACCACCCGGTCGCCCCGAATCACGCCGAGACAAGGTTTGCCCTCAAACTTGAGCTTGACCAGTTTCATGACCGGCTCCTTCTGACTCGCGCGGCGCGCCGACCCGCTTCTCTTGTAGCGTCGGCCTTGAGGCCGACATCGGCGTGGCGACCTGAAGCTCGCCGCT
>CAZHKT010000018.1:17216-38382 GCA_964533045.1 uncultured Acidobacteriota bacterium
CTTGTAGCGTCGGCCTTGAGGCCGACATCGGCGTGGCGACCTGAAGCTCGCCGCTACGAATGCCGCGTTAAGGCGCGCCGCTGCTGCTCAGCACGCGGACCGTTTCGCGCGCCACGATAATCTCTTCGTTCGTGTAAACAACCATGACCGCGACGCTTGAACGGGCGGCGGAAATCACCCGGTCGCTCGACGCGCGCTCGCGGTTCTTCGCGTCGTCGAGCGCGATGCCCAGAAATTCCATGCCGCGGCAGACGGCCTCGCGCACGCGCCAGGCGTTTTCGCCGATACCGCCGGCAAACGCGACCACGTCGAGCCCGCCCATCGCCGCGGCGAACGCACCGATGTATTTCTTCACCTCATAGACCATGATGTCCACGGCCAACTTCGCACGCGCGTTGCCCTGATCGGCGGCGGCTTCGATATCGCGCAGGTCGGTGCTGACCCCGGAAATCCCCAGCAGACCGCTCTTCTTGCCCAGAATTTCGCTGATCTTCTCGGCGCTCAGGTTTTCCTTCCGCATGAGGTAGAGCACGGCGAAGGGGTCGAGTTCGCCGTGGCGCGCGGCGTGCTCCAGGCCCGACTGCGCGGAGAATCCGAAACTGGAATCGAGCGATCTGCCGTCCCGCACGGCGCAGATGGAAGAACTCCCGCCGAGATGGCAGGAGATCAATCGCAGGCCCTGCGGGCTGCGGCCCAGCATCTGGGGCACGCGCTCGGAAATGTAACGGTGCGACGAGCCGTGAAAGCCGTAGCGCCGGATGCCGTGCTTCTCCGTCCATTCGTAGGGAATGCCGTAAACGGCGGCGTGGTCGGGAATGGTGACGTGGAACCCCGGCTCTAACACGGCGACCATGGGCACGCCGGGCAGGACTTCGCGAAAGATGCGCATGGCCTGAATGTAAATGGGATTGTGAATCGGCGCGACCGGCATCAATTCTTCCATGGCGGCGATCAGATCGTCATTCACGACGAAGCTGCCACGATAGCGCGGCCCGCCGTGAACCGCCTTGAAGCCCACCGCCTCGATTTCGCCTGCGGCCTTTACCTGCCGGTTCAGGAATTCCACCGCGGCGCGATGGTTCGGGATGGCCGCGGCGGTTCGAGTCTGCGCACCCGAGGCGTCCCACAGCGTGATAGCGGCGGCGTCGCTGCCGATGCGTTCGATCTTGCCGCGCGCCAGCACACGCTCACCGGCCGTCGGGGCACCCGTGGGGAGGCCGCTTGCTCCGCCCCGACCAATATCCATGTCGAGCAGTTGATACTTGAGTGACGTCGAGCCGAGATTGGGGATGAGAACTCTCATGGGTTTGTAGCGTCGGCCTTCAGGCCGACACCAAACTGGCGACCTGAAGGTCGCCGCTACGTCGGCGGTGGGAACGCCACCGCCACAACGACATAGACGCACGGCACTCTCATACGTTTGTAGCGTCGGCCTTCAGGCCGACACCAAACTGGCGACCTGAAGGTCGCCGCTACGTATGCCGCGCGAAAGCGGGGCGCGATTTCAATTCGCCCGGCGTTGGTGGTGCTGCACGAGCAGCGCCAGCGCGATCGAACGGATCTTGGTTTCGGGCGTTTCGGCGCGCGAGAGGAGCACCAGGGGCACCTTCGCGCCCACCACGATGCCGCCCGACTCCCCTTTCGCGAAATAGAGAATCGCGCGGTAGAGAATGTTCGCCGCCTCGATGTCGGGCGCGATCAGCACGTCGGTGGCTTCCACCACCGGACTGTCAATATTCTTGCGCTCGGCGGCAAAGCGGCTGAGCGGCACATCCATGGCCAGCGGGCCTTCCAGGTAGGCGCCGGTGATCTGGCCGCGCCGATTCATCTGCACCAGGGCCGCGGCGTCCACCGTGGCGGGCATATCGGGATTGACGAATTCCAGCGCCGCCAGCAGCACCACCTTGGGCTCAGCGATGCCCAGGGCATGGGCCACCGAGATGGCGTTGCGGGTGATGTCGGCCTTCTGCGCCAGGGTGGGCGCGATGTTGATGGCGCCGTCGGTCATGATCATGAGGCGTGGAATGTCCGGCACCTGGAAGACAATCACCTGGCTGAGCAGCCGCCCGGTACGCAGGCCGCGCTCTTTGTCGAGGATGCCACGGATCAGGCTGGCGGTGGTGACCTTGCCCTTCATCAGCAGGTCGGCCTTTTCTTCGCGCACCAGGTCGATGGCGGCGCGGATGGCCGCCTCCTCGCCGGTGGTGGGCACGATCATCTCGGGCCGCAAATCAAAGCCCACCTTCTTCGCCGCCGCCTCGATTTTGGCGGGCGTGCCCACCAGGATGGGTTTGGCGAGCCCCAGCGGCCCAGCCTGGGCCAGGCTTTCGAGCACGTCGGGGTCGTGCGCCTCGACCACGGCAACGGAGGCAGGGCCCATCTCGCGCGCCTTCTCCACCAGTTCTGTGAGGTTTTGAATCACGGGAGAATCCTCATCCCTCTCATCCTGAGAAGGTTCCAATCCGATCGGGACCGACGAAGGGTTTGCAGTGGTTTCTGAAACGCAGATTCTTCGTCTGCCTCCGGCGGACTCAAAATGGCAGGCCCACCGATGCCGGGCTAATTCATCACCTGGGCGACGATGGCCTTGAACTCGTCTTCCGTCAGCAGGTCTTTCTTCTCGAACGACTTTTCTTTGGTCAGGCGCAGCATTTCCATCATCTGCTCTTCGCTGGCGTTGACGCCGAGCTTCTCGCACCATTCCTGCATGGAGGGCATGCCGCTGTTCTTCCCCAGCACCACGCCCACGGGCCGCTGGCCGACGAGTTCCGGCGTGAACGGCACGTATTCAAGTGGATGATGCTCGCGCGCCTTGCGGAAGAATCCGGCCACGATGCCCGACTCGATCTGATAGAGCATGTCGCCGACGATGGGCCGGTTGCCCGGAATGGTGACTTTCGCCTTCTCTAAAACATCGCGGGAGACGTCGCAGAACATCTCCGTCTTGATGCCGAGGTCCACGCCGTAGAGGCACTTGAGCGCCAGCACGGTGTCTTCGAGCGGCACGTTGCCGGCGCGCTCGCCGAGGCCGGTGACGGTGACCTGCGCCACCGAGGCGCCCGCCGCCAGCGCATAAATCGTGTTGGCCACGCCCAGGCCGAAGTCCTGATGGCAGTGAATCTCGACCGGCTTCTTCAGCCGCTTTACCACTTTCTTCACCACCTGATAGACCGCCTCCGGCGTGCAGCCGCCGAAGCTGTCGGCGATGGTATAGGCGTCCATGTGGCCTTCGGTCGCTACCGTCTCCGCGATATCCAGCAGGCGATCCACCTCGGTGCGCGTCGAGTCAATGGTGAAGAAGACGGTGTAAAGGCCCGCTTCCTTGGCGGCCAGCGTCGCCTCGATGGACGACTTCATGGCGCGGTCCACAGTCCAGCCGTAGGCGTTCTTGATGATGTGGTCGCTGGAGGGAATCTCGACGATCACGCCCTTCACGCCGCATTCCTTCGCCGCCTGGATGTCCTGAATCATGCAGCGCGAGAAGCTGAAGATCTCGCTCTTGAGCCCGAGCGCGGCAATGTCGGCCACGGCGGCCCGATCCTGCGGTGAAACCGCCGGCATCCCCGCCTCGATACGGTGCACGCCCATCGCCGCCAAGTGCTTGGCGATCTCCACCTTCTCCTCGCGGCGAAACACCACGGCGGTCTGCTGCTCGCCGTCGCGCAGCGTCACGTCGTGTATCTTGATCTTCTTGGGAAACTTGAACTTCTTGGTGACTTCGGGAAGAAAATTCCAGGGGCTCGTGAACCACTTTTTGGTCTTCCAGGGTGTCGACATCGAATCCTCCACATTAAGATGGCGATATGGAATCCGGTCTGGTAGCAACCAGCTCCGGGTGCCCATCCGGACCGGTGTCGGCCCAAAGGCCGACGCTACGAATCGTTACCGGGGCTATCCTTCTCGTAGGATCCGCCCCTCGCTCGAAATCGGCGTCAGTTTGAGTGAAGTAGTTTACAGCAGACCGGGACTTCCTGCAAAAGGCCTGTAGCGCCGGCATCTTGCCGGCCGTGGCGCGGGCATCCTGCCCGCGCAGCAGGGGCGGGATGCCCCTGCCACAGCCGCCGAGGCGGCGCTAGGACTGGGACGCAAGAATCTCGGCGAGGTGCAGGGTCTTGAGCGGCAGGCCCTGGCGGTGGATGAGACCGGCGAGGTGCATCAGACAGCCGGAATCGTTGGCGACCAAATACTCGGCCCCGGCGGCGATGGCGGCTTTGACTTTGTCGTCGCCCATGGCGGCGGAGACCTCGGGGAATTTCACGCTGAAAGTCCCGCCAAAACCGCAGCAGACCTGATAGTCCTTCAAGTCCACCAGCTCGATGGCGCGCACCTTGCCGAGCAGCGCGCGCGGCTCGGTCTCGATGCCCAGCTCGCGCAGCAGGTGGCAGGAATCGTGGTAGGCGACACGGTGCGGAAACTCGGCGCCCACGTCGTCGGCCTTCATCACCTTCACCACGAATTCCGAGAACTCGAATAGCTTGGTTCTGAGTTTCTCCACTTTGGCGAGTGCCACGTCATCGCCGGCGAAGAGTTCCGGGTAGAAAACCTTCATCATGGATGTGCACGACCCGGAGGGCGCCACCACGTAGTCGGCGTCGTCGAAGAGGTCGAGCACGCGCGCCGCCACTTCGCGCGCCTCGTTGCGAAAGCCGGTATTAAACGCCGGCTGGCCGCAGCAGGTCTGGGCGGGATTGAAGACCACATCCGCGCCCAGGCGGCGCAGAACCCGCACCACACTTTCGCCCACCTGCGGAAAGAACTGATCCACCAGGCAGGTGACGAAGAGCGAGACGCGCGGCCTGGAGCTTGCTGCGCTCATGCGACCTTCCCGTCCGGGAATCGTTCGAGCACCAGCGGATCATAAAGCGGAATCACGATGCTGGCGTCGGCGCGGATGCGTTGGTAGGCCGCCCTACATTCGGACAGACTTTCCATCACGCCCAGCGGACGATTCTGCTCGATGTTGCCGTACTTGAAACAGGCGTCGGTCGCCACAACGCGGCCTTTCGCCGTATTGATGGAGTACGCCATCGAGGAGCGATGGTGCGTGCCCACCCAGTACCCGCGCAGGCCGGGGAGGATCTCTTCTTCATCCTCGAGAAGCCGGACCTTCTCCGGCGCCTCGATGTCCATGTAGTGGAGCACGTCATCGGTAATGCGAAACTTGCGCGGCACGTGCATTTCGTAGGTGGGCGCGTGAAAATCCTCGATCCAGCCGCGGCGCGAGACGCAGATCTGCGCGCTGCGGAAGAGCGGAATGCCGCCCACCGCGTAGGCTTGCAAGGGAGTGATCAGCACATGCGTTACATCGCTCAGTTTCACGCCATGCCGGGCGAGTTGATTCTCCGGCGATTCGTCTTCCTGGCGCACCAGGGCGCCGCGCGGGCCGAACACGCCGCGCCAGCGCTGGTTGAGCGGCTCCAGGTCCTTGGGCGGCCCGGTGTTGATGATCACCGTCTGGCCGCCGCCGCGGATGAGCACCATGTAAAAGTAGAGCGTTTCCCAATCCTCCCAGGCATCCATCCAATAGACTTCCGGCCCGCGCACGTCGCACTGGCCCATCTTGAGCACATCCACCTGGTAATTCATGGCTCCTCCCGGAAGGAAACACGCTACTGAAAATCAGAATAGCCGTCAAGGCATTGAAGCCGCTGAGGCGTGCCGGAGCGGCGCAAGCTGTTTACGCCAAGGGACGGCGGTCAGAGACCGCCGCTACAGCAACTTCAAAGTTTCTGCTACGATTACTCTTGTCCGGCTCCCTCGCGGAGGTCTGCCATGCTCAGACGGACGTTTTTCTTCGTGGCATTCCATTTCATGATCGGGATCGCTTTCCCGCTGCACGCCGACCCCGACCCGCCTCCGATCCAAATCCACTGGGACAAGGTGATTCGCGAGTCGAAGACGACCGCAACATTTCAGATTGTGATGAATCCGCTGCTGCGGCCGGGCTCACGGCTGCACGACCCCGTCTTCCGGGCCATTCAGGAGCTGGGCTGCGACCGCGCTCGGTTCGCCACCTGGTATCCCTATCCACACCTGGCGGTCGCGCAACTGGAAGCGCCGCGCGATGGCAAGACCTCCTGGAATTTCTCCGAAATGGACCCCATCGTCTCCAGGTTCCTGGAGGTCACGAAGGGACACGGCCCCGTTCTCAGCCTCAACACCACGCCGCAGTGGATGTTTGAGACGCCGCGTCACGTCCCGTACCCGCACGACCCCAGCCAGCCGGCCTACACCTACCTTCAGGGCACGACGCTGCGCGATCCTTCCCTGAAGGAAGCATCGGATTACTACCGCGACCTGGCGAGATGGTTTGCGCAGGGAGGTTTCACCGACCAGTTCGGGCGACGTTACCAATCCCCCCACCGCTATCGGATCGACTACTGGGAGGTGCTGAACGAGCCCGACAATGAGCACCAGTTCACGCCCGAGAGCTACACGGCATTCTACGACGCCGTGGTCAGCGAGCTGCGCCCGGTGCTCCCGGGCACGAAATATGTCGGCATGAGCCTGGCCAACCCGATGCTTCGACCGGACTTCTTCGAATACTTCCTCAACCCCAGAAACCACCAGCCGGGCATTCCACTCGACGCCATTTCCTACCATTTCTATGCCATCCCCGGCGAGGATGAAAGCCTCAACGAGTGGCAGTTCAGCTTGTTCCGGGAAGCGGAACGGTTCCTGACGGCGGTTCGCTACATCCAGAGCATCCGCCAGCGCCATTCGCCCGCAACCGAAACCCATATCAACGAGATCGGGTCGGTTCTGCCGGAAGACATGCAGCAAATGAGCAACGTCAGCCATCGCGGGCCGGCCGTGCCGGAGGAGTACTGGCCGCTCAGCTCGGCGCTGTTCGCCTATCTGTTCAGCGAGCTTTCCAAGCTGGGTGTGGAGGTCGCCGGCATGTCGCACCTGCTCGGCTATCCGGGGTTCTTCCCCAATTGCTCGATGCTCGACTGGAACACGGGCGAGCCGAACGTCCGCTACTGGACGCTTAAGCTGCTGCGCGACAACTTTGGGCCGGGCGACAAGATGGTGGAAACCGTGGTGAGCGTCCCCAACCTCTACGGGCAAGCCTGGGTGGGGAAGGACGGCAAGCGGCGGCTTCTCTTGGTCAGCAGGCGCGCGCGCGGCGCGGACGTTACGCTGCCGGCAGCGGGATTGACGGTGCAAACCGCCGGGCGGGCCAGCGGCTCGCGGCCCCCTGCGGCGACCGTCCTTGAGGGCAATCAACTAAGGCTCGAAGGTTTCGACGTCTCCGTGGTAACGTTTCCCTGAGCTGTAACGGCGGCCTCGGAGGGCTGAACCCTGCCGGGGAGGGACACGGCCGCCAGAAGGCGGCCTGCCGGGCCCCAGCCCGGCGCTACAGACAGCTTATGGCACTAGCTCAAAGACTCCGCAGGCCGCTCCGCTTGCTGATGATGCTGGCCCTTCTCGCCACTGTGGCGCTGGCCAGCGCCATCACCACGATTCGGCTCAGCCTGCGCGGCCGGCAGGAGACCATGCCGCAACTGGTGGGCGCCCCGCTCGAAGCCGCTGAAAAAGTGGTGGCCGAGATGGGTCTGGCCGTCAGAGTCGAAGACAAGGTCTATAGTCCCAAATACGCTTCCGGCCAGATTGTCTCGCAGCAGCCCGCGCCGGGAACGCGCATCAAGGCGGGACAGAACGTGCACGTGCTGGTCAGCCTCGGCCCCCCCCGCGTCACCATTCCCGACCTGACCGGTTCCAGCCTGCGCGCCGCCCAGATCAACGCTTTGCAGCGCGGCCTGAGCGTGCGCAACGTGGCCGTGGTGCCCTGGCCAGGCAAGGAAGCGGACCAGGTCGTGGCGCAAGATCCGGCACCCGCCTCGACCGACATCTACAGCCCGGCGATTAACCTGCTCGTTTCGTCGGGCGAATCCCCCCCGGCGTTCCTCTGCCCCAATTTCGTCGGACGCCCCATCGCCGCCGTTCGCAAGGAACTCGAACAGGCGAAGCTCAAAATCGGCAACGTCATGCCCATCCCCACCCCCACCGCCCCCAAAGGCACCGTGCTCTTCCAGTCTCCGCCCCCTGGCAGCAAGATCGGCCCGGACGTGGCCTTTACCTTCCAAGTCGCGGAATGAAGGTTGTGGAGCGCAAGGTCCGCTTTCCGGCCTTGCGGTTCTTCAATCAAGAAGAACCACAACGCGGAAGTGCGAGCGTTGCGCTACCAGTCCTGGCTGGCGGGCGAACTGCTCCAGCGGCTTAAAGGCTTCGCGCAGGGCGCGCTGGTATTCAGCCACGTCGTAGCCGTGCCAGCCTTCCCACAGGGTGAAAGCGCGGTAGCGGTCGTCCACGCAATTGGAATCAGCTTTGGTGATGATGTATTCGATCATCTCGCCGGGGCGCAACGGGACGCCCGAGCGGTCGAGTTGCCGCGCCGCGATGGCCGTGGCGCTTGATTGCTTGTAAGCCTCGGGCGGGCGCGTCATGCGCCGGCGCACCACCAGTTCTTCAATCGGCGCCGTGCCGTTTTCGACGCGCTCGAGATAACGCTGCAAGACCTCGCGCGCGTCCTCCATCTTCCGGCAATAACTCTCGTAATCGTGCGCCTCGGCCACCACCGCCAGCGCTTCGCGTTGCATGCGCGCCACGATCGGCGCGGTATCGTGCCGGCGGCATTCGAGCCCGCGGATTTTGATGTCGCTTCCGTCCTCCGGCACGCCGAAGAAGCGATTCGGTACCGGCACCTCGGGCGATTGCTTCGAGGGCAGAAACACCACGTAGCGATAGACCGATTCGAGCGCCATGGGCAGGCCCGTCTGGCGCTCGATCTCCTGTGCCATGCGCGCGTAGTCCTCGTGCGTCGCGCCCGCGCGCTGGAGGTACAGCGAATCCACCAGCGCGTGCAGCACGCGGTAACCGGCGCGCTCGGCGGCTTCCATCGCCACCAGCAGCTTTTCGCGCGCCAGGGCGTTGATGGCTTCGTGCGCCTCGATCTTGCCGAAACGCGCGTTCTTGTAACCGGTGTAGCCGAAACAGCAGACCAGCAGCCACTTGAGCGCCGAGCGGCGCTGCTTGTAGCTGGGGGGGAGCGCCGCCGTCCCGGCGGCAGGCGGGCAGGATACTCGCGCTCCCCCCGCCGGCAAGATGCCGGCGCTCCCAGGCCAGCCCGAAATCCGTCTCTTGAACTCCTCGCGCTTGGCGATCAGCTTTTCCACCACGCGGCTGGTGATGCCGCGACGGCGCTGGCAGACGCGGTAGCCGAGTTCGGGCACGCGCGGCGCGTCGGGGCAGCAGCGGCAATTCACCGTTTCGGGCGAAACGTTGAAGCGCGCCATGATGCTGGGGAATTCGCTGATGAAATCGAGTTCGGCGACGTTCTCATGAAATCCCAGACGCGGCGGAAAGACCATGCCGCCGCGGTCGGCGGCGAGCAATTCGTCCGGGTGCTTGGGGTTTTCCGGTTCGGCCTTCTGGCCGGGGATGAGCACGCCGTCGCGCCAGGCGAGTTCCATCTGCATGTGCGAGATGCCGGTGCCCGTGGTGGTGCGTGCCGCGTACTGCACGGGCAGCTTGGTGACACGCGCCAGTTCCCACAACCCGTCCAGGTCGCACTGGTCGGCGATGAAGGAATTCGCGGTATCGACGTGCAGGCGTCCGAAGAGCGTGGTCGCGCCGGCCTTGAAGAGAATGCGTCCGTAGCTGGTGTAACTGCGCGCGCGGCTGCGCCCGGCCACGGGATGCGCGGGATCGCGATTGAGAGATAGATTGACGCGCTCGCGCCGCGCCTGTTGCAGGATGCCGGGGAAAAGCGTCGAGTCGCCCCACTCGCTCAGGATGAGATCGGGATCGTGGGCGCGCAGCAGGCGCTCGAAGCCCACGGCAACGGGCTCGTCCTGGTCGTCGAGTTCAAGCCATTGCCCGTCCACTTCGACTTCCAATTTGCCGCGGCGGCCGTGCCGCGGATCAACCTCGCCCAGACCCTCCATGCGAATCCGCAAAATCTTGAAGGGTGGGAGTTCGTAGTCGATCGCCCATTCGTCGTCGCGGCATTCGATGGCGAGGATTTCGGGACTCGCGAATCCCGCATGCGACGTTGCACATCCGCCCACTTCCACTTCGACTTTCGCCAGCGGAAAGACATTTTTCTCCCAGCAATAGAGCGGCGCGAGCATCAGGTCGGAGTTGTAGAGTTTGAGGTCGGCATCGAAGCGGCTGGTGAAACGCACGAGCGCCGAAAACTGCGTGGGATGTTGAGCGGTGATTTCAAGAACCAGCAACTCGCGCGCTTCCCAGATATCAGTGCGGCGGGTGAACCTGCACGCGACCGGCGCGCGCGCGGCGAGCGTTTGAGCGAGACGCTTCAGGCGCGGCTCCGGCCCCCTGGCGTAGAACGACGGCCGGAACGAACGGTCAGTCAGTTTCAGGCGGCTGCCGCTTCCGCTCGCCGGAATCAGCCACAGCGTCATCCCCTCCGGCGAGGGGTAGAGGTCGAGAATCCATCCACTGAGTCTCAAGGTTAATCCCCAAAAGCGCTTCGATGCGCCGCAGCCGGATTTCGTGGTCGAGGCCGATGGCGACGTTGATGGCGTCCATGGCGTGCGCGGGAAATTCGTAGGTGCACGCCTGGATGTAAAGCCGCACGCGGTTGAACATCAGCTCGAAGTGGGCGCGCTCCTCGCGCCGCAACGCGCGGCCAAAGACGCGCTCCCAGTTCTGCA
Organism: uncultured Acidobacteriota bacterium; assembly: GCA_964533045.1. Lineage (GTDB taxonomy): Bacteria > Acidobacteriota > Terriglobia > UBA7540 > UBA7540 > JACQNR01. Next base: position 27,899 of record CAZHKT010000018.1, read on the forward strand.
GCTCCTGCTCGATCAGATCGCGAAATGTGGAAACGGTCCGGCCCATAGGACACCTCGGCCATCGCACGCATCGCAGGACCCCGTACGGTTCACGTGGCGGCGCCCAGGGGGGGTCTGAGACCTGCCTCGACAAGCCTTAATCGGTTGTCGGCGTCCAGTTTGAATTGCCAAACCTCGCGCGCCGCCGCGCAGAGCTTGGGAAAGAATTGCCGCCGCGCGGGCGGCGGCGCGAAATCCAGCATCGCGGAAAACACCGCGATGCTGGGAGCGCAGGCATCTTGCCGGCATGCAGGCGGGACGCCTGCGTTCCCAGGTCGCAGATTCCCCAGCGCCTGCTCAAAAGCCACGCGCGCATCCCAGTCGCGCACGTCTTCGTCGAAATAGAGGTCGGGAAACGCCGTGACGATCACCACCTGGGCGGGAAAGTCAGCGAGGAACTTGGGCACGCGCGCGATCAGTTCGGTGAGCTGAAAACAGGTGAAGGCGCGGGCGATCTGGATGCCGCGATTGAACCGGGCGAAAGGCACGTGGCGTTCGCGCGCAAAGCGTTCGAGCAGGCGCGGGTCGGCGGAGTTCGCGCCGTCGAGAAAAAGTACGCGCTGGCCTTCCATGAGCAGTCGTGGCAGAAAGTAATGGCTGAGCCGCGCCACGTTGCCGGCACCGTGAAACACCGCGAGCCCGCGCGGCGGCAATCGCCACGGCTGATGCTGCAGCGCCGGTGTCCCCACCGGCGCATCGAACGGCGATGAGGACATCGCCGCTACAGGTAGCGCCCGCTCATCGGTCATCGCCGACCCCCAAGAATCCTTCTCGTTCCCCAAAGCGAAGCATAGGCGAACAAAAAGCGAAAGTCAAGCGAATCCTGTTCGCTTCCTCCCATCGCTCTTCCCCCCCGCCGTCTGCTCCACTAGAATGCAGGAACAACCGATCTTGAGCGAGGTGACTATGAATCCTCACGCTTGGTTCGCGAGGCACCATCTTCTTCTGCCTTCTCTATTTTTCGGTTTTGTCTCCGCTCTTTCCGCTGCCACCCGCATCGATCTGAACGGCGAATGGCAATTCAAAACCGATCCCGCCCAGTCCGGCGCGCCGCAGAACTGGGCGAGCCAGATGCCGGCGGGAACGGAAACCGTGCGCGTGCCGCACACCTGGAATATCGGGAAGTACGAAGACTTCGAGGGGACGGCGTGGTACTTCAAGCGCTTCGAGATTCCCGAGGAACTGCGCGCCAAGCGCGTGGAGTTGCACTTCGGCGCCACCTTCTACAAGTCGCGCGTCTGGTTGAATGGACGGGAAGTCGGCGGGCACGAGGGCGGCCACACCGCTTACTGGTTCGACATCACGCCGCAGCTCGGACGGGTGAACCTGCTGGTCGTCCAAGTCAATAATCAGCCGACCAAGCAGTCCATTCCCGGCTGGGCGCTCAAACTGCACTCATCCCAGAACGTCTGGTACGACTGGTGGCATTACGGCGGTATCGCGCGCGACGTCTGGATCGAAGTGCGCGAGCCGGCGCTCATCCGGCGCCAGCAGATTCGCTCCAAGGTGGAAGGAAGTGCCGCAAGTCTGACCGATCGGGTCTTCCTCGAGTTCTACGGCAAAAAGCCGCAGGCGGTGAAGCTGGTGGTGAAGGCGTTCGCTCCCGACGGCTCGACCGCCGCCAGCGCGGAGCAGGCCCTCACGCTGGCCGCGGGCTCGCAAGAAGCCACCGTTTCCCTGCGCCTCGAGGGAGTGAAGCTATGGCACTTCGATCAGCCCAACCTCTACCGCCTACAGGCCGAGTTGCTCGACGCCAAGGGCAATCTGCTCGACGCGCTCAGCGACAATTTCGGCGTGCGGACCATCGAACTACGCGACCGCAAGCTGTACCTGAACGGCGAGCCCGTCCGGCTCTCCGGCATGGCGCGCCACGAGGAATCGCCCTGGGAAGGACTGGCGGAAACCGTGGGCACCATGCGTTACGACTACGACGACATGAAGAATCTCCAGATGACGCTGACGCGCCCCGTGCACTATCCGCAGCATCCTTACATCCTTGATTACTGTGACCGCAACGGCATTCTGCTGATTCCGGAAATTCCCATGTGGCAGTTCAGCGAACAGCAGCTTTCGGACCCCAAGGTGATCGAGCTGGCCCGGCAGATGATGCGCGAGATGATCGAGCAGGCGTACAACCACCCGAGCATCTTTGCCTGGAGCGTGTGCAACGAGAGCGCCACCGATACGCCCGGTGGCCGCGCCTACTTCAAGACCATGTACGATTTCATCAAGCAGCTCGACCCGGACCGCTACGTGACCTACGCCGACGATCGCATCGCCTTTGTCGAGAATCCGCAGGAAAACTCCGCCAGCCTCGCCGATTTCATCATGTGGAACGAATATTTCGGCGCCTGGCACGGCCCGACGAGCCAGTTGCCCGCCGTCTTCGACCGCATCCGCCGCAACTATCCCGACAAGATGGTGGTGGTCTCGGAGTTCGGCACGCCCGGCGTCTTTGCGCGGAACGCGGTGGAAGCGGACAAGCTGCGCTCGCACATCTACACCGAACAGATGGACCTGATCGGAAAGCAGGAATGGATTGCGGGAGCGCTGATGTGGTGCTACCAGGACTACCGCTCGCACCGCAACCTGTGGCCGGGCCAGACGGCGGGATACGTGGATCACGGCGTCGTGGATGAATACCGCCAGCGGCGGCCGTCGTACAAGGTCTGGCAGGAACTGAATACTCCCGCCCACGTCGAGATCGCCTGGCGGTATGACGCCCAGCGCCGGCCAGTGGGCTTCCAAGCCAGCATCGCGCGCCGCCGTCCTGATGAAATCCCCTCCTATGAACTGCGCGGCTATCGCGCCGAGTGGGAGGTGCGAGACGAGGACGGCACGAAGATTTCCACCGGCGAGAAGGCACTGCCGGACATCGGGCCCCCCCAATCCCTCGAAGCAAGCTGGACAACGGCGACGACCAATTCTCTTCGGATTCGTCTCCGCCTCTACCGGCCCACGGGCTTTGTCGCCGCGGAAAAAATCGTGGAATGGTGGAACCCGCGCTCCGGCGGGCTCAACATCGAGGAGATGAAACGCCAGGGAATCGCCGTGCCAGAATGAAAGCCGCGGTGCGTGAAGAACGATAGGAAAGAGATGACGCTAAGAAGCATGGATAACGGCTTGCCGGCGGCGTCCGGCGCTCGCGGAGATACCGCCGCGGTAGCCATGGACCAGCGTGGCTCGTTGCGGATGTCTTTTGCCAAGGCCGATGCAAAATTCTCCGGCGTGCCCTGCGGTCCCGCCGCCTGCAAGGACGGCATTCCCATCCACGCCCCACCGGCCCCGAAGGCGCTGGAGACCGGCTGGCCGGTCAGGGCGTAAAGAACATTCAGAACGTCGCTGCCCGGCTTCGGGCCGCTGCGCCGTGGTTTGAGGTGTAACGCCGGCCCGGCTTCGCATCGCAGCCCAGGGAACACCGCATGAAGATCATCAGCATCGGCGAGTTGCTCTGGGACGTCATCGCCGGTGCCGAGCACATCGGCGGGGCGCCGTTCAACTTCTCCGCGCACGCGGCGCGCCTTGGCCACGAAGTCATTTTTCTGAGCGCGGTGGGCAAGGACTCGCGCGGCGAGCGCGCTCTCGCCATCGTCCGCGACCTGGGGCTGCCAACTCAATTCATTCATCGCATGGATGGCCTGCCCACGGGAATCGTAACCGTTCAACTCGACACCGCTGGCCAGCCGCATTTCGCCATTCATCGGCCCGCCGCCTATGACGGTCTCTATCTTACGGACACGGAAATCGCACGGCTGGCGTCGTTCCAGCCCGATTGGATTTACTTCGGCACGCTGCACCAGGCGCTTGCCCAGCCTCGCGCCCTGACCGACCGCCTGCGCGCCGCGTGCCCTGCGGCGCGGCGTTTCTACGACATCAACCTGAGAATGAATTGCTACACGCCTGCCCTGGTGCGCGACCTGATGAAATGCGCCGACGTGGTGAAACTGAACGAAGACGAGCTGCGGACGATTGCCCGGGCGGCCGGAACCAGCGCGACGTCAATCGAGGAATTTTGCCGCCAATACTCGCGGCGGAACGGCTGGCAGGCCGTCTGCGTGACGCGCGCCGAAAAAGGATGCGCCCTGCTGGTCGGCGAGCAATACATCGAAGTGGAAGCTTACCCGGTCCGGGTGGTGGACGCCGTGGGCGCGGGCGACGCCTTCGCCGCGGGGTTCCTCCATGGGCTGGAGCAGAAGTGGCCTGCCGCTCGGATCGGGGACTTCGCCAACCGCCTGGCCGCTCTCGTCGCCAGCCGCCGCGGCGCCGTGCCCCTCTGGACGCTGGAAGAATGCGAGCGGATGACGCGCGCGGCCCCGGCAGGAACATGATGCGGTATCCTAGGCGCCACAGCGGAGCGGACGGCCTTCCTCAGGGTCCGCGAGGAGCGGCCCCGGGGCAGACTGCCCTCTGAGCTGCCGGCGCATTCGGCGCTGTGGTACGATTCGGTCATGAAGACCTTCTTCTTCGCCCTTTGCCTTTCCATTTCGCTGAACGGCCTGGCCAAGGACAAGCCGCTGGAAGTGACCTTCGTGGACGTGGAGGGCGGCCAGGCGACGCTGATCGTATCGCCCTCGGGTGAATCGCTGCTGGTGGATACGGGCTGGCCGGGATTCGGCAGCCGTGATGCGGACCGGATCGTGGCGGCAGCGCGTGCCGCGAGTTTGAAGAAGATTGATTACGTTCTCATCACGCATTTCCATACCGACCACGTGGGCGGCGCGGCGCAACTGGCCGCGCGGTTTCCGGTGGGCACCTTCATCGACCACGGCAGCACGGTCGAGAAGGGACCCAACGCGGACGAACTCGCGGCGATTTACAAAACGGCGCTGGCGAGGTCGCGGAGGCTGACGCTCAAGGCGGGGGACAAGGTGCCCCTCCGAGGACTTGACGTGACCGTCCTGACCGCCTCGGGCGCAACGATCGCCACGCCCGTCCCGGACGCCGGCGGGCCCAACCCCTCCTGCGCCGAGGCGAAGCGCGCCGACGACGACCCCGGCGAAAACGCCCAGTCCGTCGGCATCCTCGTCCGCCACGGCAAGTTCCGCATGATTGACCTCGCCGACCTGACCTGGAACAAGGAACTGGAACTGGCCTGCCCTGTCAATCGCGCCGGCAGGGTGGATGTGTACGTCACGACGCACCACGGGCTGAATCTGTCGGGCGCCCCGGCCCTGGTCCGGGCGCTTGCGCCGCGCGTCGCCATCATGAACAACGGGGCGCGCAAAGGGGGTCACGCGGAATCGGTGGAGACTCTGCTGGCCCTCCCGGATTTGGAGGATCTCTGGGCGCTCCACTACGCCGTCGAATCACCGGTCAACCTGAACGCGCCGCCCGAATGCGTCGCCAATTTGAAAGAAGATTGCGAGGGATTCGGAATTCAGCTCACCGCCGCAAGCGACGGTTCGTTCAGCGTGCGCAACACGCGCAACGGACGGACCCGGCAGTACGAACCGCGCCCGTAGGGCCCGGTGCAAGGTGCTCCTGCGACACGCCATGCGCATTGCACTCTCAGTTTCGGAGAAGGAGAAAGCCAAGGGGCAGGACTCGGCTTATTTTCGAGCCTTGGTGGTTTCGGGCGCGCGGCCCGACGAAATTGAAATCGTCAGCGCATCGGACGCGCGGGGGGTGAGCGCGCACGAATTTGACGGCGTGCTTTTCTCCGGCGGGGAGGACGTGGACCCGGCTCTGTACGATGAATCGAAGAAGCACGCGAACGTCCAGGTGGACCGTTCGCGCGACCAATTCGAGTTCGCCCTGCTCGACGCAGCGATGGAACGCCGCCTGCCCATTCTCGGTATCTGCCGCGGTATCCAGATGATCAACGTGAAGTTTGGCGGCACGCTGATTCAGGACATTCCGAGCGACACCGAACTCGAGCGCAACCATCGCCAGCAAGGCAGGCGCGAGGAATTGACCCACACGGTCACTGTTACCGAACCGAATTCGGCGCTCGCCAGTGTCGTGACCGGAAGTTGCCGCGTCAACAGCCTGCATCACCAGGCGATCAAGCGCCTGGGCCGTGGCTTGAAAGTCACGGCGCATTCCGAAGACGGATTGGTCGAAGCCGTCGAGGCAGCGGATGACTATCCGTTCCTGATGGCCGTTCAGTGGCATCCCGAGGAGCTGGTGAACCTTCCCGAGCAGCGAAAGATCTTTGAGGAGTTTATCGCCAGGTGCCGAGAGGCCGGCGCGCAGCGCGCCTAGTGTGGTGCGTGTAACGGTTCTTTACAATGGCGGATGTCCTTCGTGGTTTCCTCCGTGGTTTGGACCAAGCGGGGCGTAGCGTCGCCCTTCAGGGCGACACGTACGGGTGGCGGCCTGAAGGCCGCCGCTACCAGGTGCCCCCCGATGGAATAGTTTTCTGCGACGCACCACACTAGGGACGCAGCAAGCTGCGCTCCTGCGATTCGAAAGGAGCCTATGCCCGAAGAAGTCGAGATCGATCCGCGGTCCTTGCGCAACATGCTCGAGGAGAAACAGGATTTCTTCTTTCTGGATTGCCGCGAGCCGCAGGAATACGAGGTAGCGCGCATTGACGGCGCCACGCTGATTCCCATGAGCGAACTGGCGCGGCGCGTGGACGAGATTCCCAGGAATAAGCCGGTGGTGGTGTACTGCCATCACGGCATGCGAAGTTTGAACGTGGCGCTGTGGTTGCGCTCCAAGTCCATCGAGGCGCAGAGCCTCGCGGGCGGCATCGACCGCTGGTCGGCGGAGATCGATCCGAAGGTCCCACGATATTGAAACCTGGGCACGGCTTGCCGCGCCACGACGAGGTCATCCCATGCCGAAACTCATGATGTACGCCAAGCCCACCTGAACCACCTGCCGCAAAGCAAGAGGTCTCTTGCTGGAAAATGGCGCGGAGGTGGAGACGCGCGATCTGGCGAAGGAACCGCTGACCGCCGACGAACTGGACGCGCTGATCGGCCGCCGCAATTACCTAGAATTCCTCAACCCGCGCAACGAGCTTTATCGCAAGCTGAAGATGAAAGAGAGGCCGCCTTCGCGGGCTGAAGCGCTGAAGTGGATGTCGAAGGAGCCCAACCTGATTCGCCGGCCCATCGTGGTGCGGGGCAGTGAACTGGTTCTGGGGTTCGACCAGGCGGCGCTGACGAAGCTGGCCCGATAGGCTGGTCAGCAGGGCGCGCGACGGGCTATGCTGTTGCCGCATGGCTGAGGGCTTGCGCGACAAAGTCGAGCGCGAACTGACGCGCTACGAGCACCCGCTGTTCCGCTTTCGCACGGAGGTGACCGGCGCCGGCGTCTGCCTGCACATTGATTTGCGCGAAGGCCTGGGCGTCGAGCACCATTACGAGATCAGCCTGCACCAGCGCGAGATCGAGAACCCGCAGTTTCCCTGGACGTTCCAGAAGCTGCTCTACGATTGCCTGCACGATTTTGTCGTGGAGATGTTCGAACGTAATCCCCAGCGACGGGAATAAGCCTTGCCGGCAACGTCTCTGCTTGCCATCATCCTCGATCAGATTCGCCGCTCCGGCCCGCTGACCTTCGAGCGCTACATGGAGTTGTGCCTCTATCATCCCGAGCATGGCTATTACATGCAAGCGAAGGATCGCACCGGGATGCGCGGCGACTTCTTCACCAGCCCCGACCTTCATCCCGTTTTCGCGCGGCTGATCGCCCGGCAGGCATGCGAAATGTGGAACAGCCTGGACCACCCGGCGCGATTTACGTGGGTGGAAATGGGTCCGGGACGCGGCTATTTCGCGCAGGACTTCCTGGAGGGGGCCCGGCGGCAGCATCCGGAGTTCTTCGCCGCGCTCGACTACCTCGCGGTCGAGCCCGCCGTGCGCCAGCAGGCGCCGTTGCGGGAGCGGCTCAGCGCGCGGGGCTTGGGCGAGAAGCTACGCGTCGTCACCAGCCTCGCCGAAATCGACGGCGTGACGGGATGCTTCTTCTCCAACGAATTGGTGGACGCTTTCCCCGTTCACGTCGTCACGCGCCGGGGGGGGAAACTGAAGGAAATCTGGGTGGCGGACGCCGGCGACCGACTCCGAGAGACACCGGGAAATCTCAGCGGCACGGCGCTGGCGAATGCCGTCGCGCGCTACGCGCACGGGTTGGAAGACGGCCATCGCGCTGAAATGAACCTGCGCGCGGCGGAATGGATGCGCGCCGTGGCGTCGCGGCTGGTCCGCGGGTTCGTCCTCACCATCGACTATGGCGATCTGGCGCCCCGGCTCTACACGCCCGACCGCCCGCGCGGCACGCTCATCGCATACCGCGGGCACGCCGTGACCGAGGACTTCTACAGTTTGCCCGGCGAAGTTGATCTGACGGCGCACGTCAACTTTTCCGCGCTGATCGATGCGGGGAAGGAGGCGGGGCTCGAACCCTGCGGCTTGACCACTCAGGAGCGATTCCTGCTGGCGCTGGGTGAGGACAACGCCTTCCGCGACCTCTGCGATCCCAGGCAGAGCGAAATGGAACAGCTCCAGGCGCGGCTCAAACTCAAACGCTTGGTCAACCCGGAAGGCATGGGGACCATCTTCAAAGTGCTGACGCAGTGCAAGGGCGTGGAGGGGGCTGGGCTCCGCGGGATGAAGTTTCAGCGGTGAGCGCGGTTGGAAAGGGAAACGTCCGGAGTCAGAAGGCAACATAAAGAAGACGGCGGGCGGGGTTGCTCCAACCAACTTTTGGTAGGGTGGTGCGTCGCAGAACACTATTCCATCGCGGGGAACCTCGCAGCAGCGGCCTACGGGCCGCCACCCGTGCGTGTCGCCCGGAAGGGCGACGCGACGTCCCGCTCGGCCGAAACTGCGGAGGGGACCACGAAGGACGTCCGCCGTCGTAAAGAACCGTTAGACACACCACACCACGACGCCATTGTTTGCGATGCTGGCTCTCGACTCCTGCCGACTAGCCCGTGGATCCCGACGACTCCGTATACGGCTTCTGCGTGTAAAGGTTCGCCTCATCAAGAGCGCCCTGGGTATTGTCGTTCGTCTGCAGGGCCCGCTGATAGGAATTCAGGGCGCGATCGCGCTGGCCGGTGAGATCGAAGATCTTTCCCATGTTCAGATAGCTCCAGACCTCGATCCATTTGGGCTGCATATCGCCGTTGAGGGCGGCGCGAAAGGATTCCGAGGCGGCGTTATAGTTGCGCAGCTTCATATGGATTTCGCCGATGCGGAACAGCGCCAGCGAGCTGTTGGGGTGCAGCTCGAGCACCGTTTGATACTGGCGCAGGGCTTCGAGGTAAGCCTGCTGCTGCACCAGCTGGTCGCCCTTCGCCATTTCCACCTGAATCTTGATGTTATCGTCGAATTTCAGCAGGCGACTGGCGGGATCCACGACCACGCGGAGCGGGCGAGTCGGCGTGGTGACGGTGAAGTCGGCGCTCGTGCCCACCATTTCGACGCGCTCGTTAAGGGGTTTGCGGCCCTCGGGATAGATCCGAATTTCGACCGGCATGCGGAAGATGTCAATGTCCTGCTGCACCTTTCCCACCACCTGGTAGCCCTTTTCCGTGCGGTAAACCGCCCAAGTGCGTTTGAACTGCGGCACGCCGGTGGAGTGCACCCACTGGGCAAAGAAGTAGGTCAGTTCCTGTTGGCTGATCTTCTCCGCCAGTCTCTCGAATTCGTCTGTGGTAATACCCTTGCCGGCGTATTCACCGGCCAGCGCCTGGAGCACCTTGAAGAAGGCGTCGTCGCCCACCACCCAGCGCAGCATGTGAAACACCATCGCGCCCTTCTGGTAAACGATGGACTGATACTCGGGGGTGTATTCGTGCAACCGGCCCGACTGGCCGATGGGCGCGACTTCCTCGTGGGTCAGCGCGCCGATCTGGATCTCGCGCATGGTTTCTTCAAACTCGGTCTCGCTGACCGCGGATTCCAGATACATGGCGGCCGAGTAGGTGGCGAGGCCCTCGTCAAGGTAGACGTCGTTGCGCGTTGCCGGATTCACCAGGCATCGCCACCACAGGTGGGAGATCTCGTGGGCCAGCAAACGCAGACTGGGACGCGGGGTGAATCCCCGCGAGGCCAGCGCCACCAGGCCGGGCGTGGTGTATCCGCCCACGGTGTCGTCATCCAGTTCCACGATGGCCAGGCGGCCGCCGCCGGGCAGCGGGCCGAACTTCTCCGAGAAGAATCCCAGAATCCTAGCGGCTTCGTCGCCGTAACGCGCGGCGATCTCGGCGCGGCCGGGTTTCATATAGACCGCGATGTTGGCCCCCACGCGCGTCGCGGGCGTGACGTCAAACTTCCCGGCCACCACGGTGCCCGGAAAGGAGCGGTCCGAGTATTCGTAGGTGTAGGTGGTTTTCGCGGTTTGGCGCACCGGCGCCAGCGACTTGCCCGACGCCACCACCATCTGATCCGTGGGCACGGTGATGCGCATCGTGGCGCTGAACCGGTTGACGCCGAAGTTGTCGACGGGAAACCAGCGGGCGGGATAAAGCAGGTAGGAGACAT
>CAZHKT010000019.1:0-35289 GCA_964533045.1 uncultured Acidobacteriota bacterium
TACCTTTTATCCGTTGAGCGATGGCCCTTCCATACAGAACCACCGGATCACTAGGCCCGACTTTCGTCTCTGCTTGACTTGTGGGTCTCGCAGTCAGGCTGGCTTATGCCCTTGCACTCGACGATGGATTTCCAAACCATCTGAGCCAACCTTGGGGCGCCTCCGTTACTTTTTAGGAGGCGACCGCCCCAGTCAAACTACCCGCCTAGCCATGTCCCTGGCCCGGATCACGGGCCGAGGTTAGAACCACAGAATCATCAGGGTGGTATCTCACAGGCGGCTCCCTCAAGCCCGAGAGCCTGAGTTCCAAGCCTCCCACCTATGCTGCGCAGACAACCCCATAGTTCATGGCTAGGGTATAGTAAAGGTGCACGGGGTCTTTCCGTCTAGGTGCGGGAAACCGGCATCTTCACCGGTACTACAAGTTCGCTGAGTCACTCGCCACGACAGTCGCTCTATCGTTACGCCATTCGTGCAGGTCGGAACTTACCCGACAAGGAATTTCGCTCGGAATCTCTCACACCGTTTCCGGTGGAGCCGGACTTTATCTTTGCCCGCCTGTGTTCATGGCAGAAGCGATGGCTCGGATCTTTTCGAGCCCGTCGGTCCTCAAGTGCTCTCCCCGGTTCATCAGTTGCAGGACGCGCCTGAACTTGGCGAAATCGACCCGCTTCTTCGAACGCAGCGGATGCTGCTCAAAGAAGGGAACGATCCTCTGGTTCAGGTGTTCCAGACTGCGCACGCGGTAAGCCATCCGCTCGCCGTGATTCGACCGAACCACGCCGCACCCGAAGAATTTCTTGAGTGCGTAAAGCAATTGGATGTCACGCCGGTGTTGTACAACCGTGAATTCAGGCAGGACTTGATACCCCGAAGCCATGTCCGGACGGGGATTGATGCCGACGAAGAAACAGCCTTCGCCATCCACAAATCCCACCACCCAGTGAGCTTCGAGCTTCCCAGGCAGGTGCTGAACGTAAAGTCTCTGAGGGTTCTCCATCATGGAGCCTTCCCTGCGGATTGTCCCCGTGTCCGCCGGATTTTGACTGCCCCGAAGGGTCGGGACGAGTACCGGACGGCTGTGGGAGGAGTTTCCCGCATATGGTTCAGTTTGACTAAGGCTAGCGAAACTAACCTTAGGACCGTTATAGTTACGGCCGCCGTTCACCGGGGCTTCAGATCGAAGCTTCTGGGGATTGCTCCCCATGACCTCTCCCTTTAACCTTCCGGCACCGGGCAGGCGTCAGCCCCTATACGTCGTATTCGACTTTGCAGAGACCTGTGTTTTTGTTAAACAGTCGCAGAGCGCGATTCGCTGCGGCCACCTCGGGCTTTAAACCCTATCGTGGCACTCCTTCTTCCGAAGTTACGGAGTTAATGTGCCTAGTTCCTGAGCGAGTGTTCTCTCAAGCGCCTTTGGATATTCACCTCGTCTACCTGTGTCGGTTTGGGGTACGGTTGTGTCAGAGACTCCTTAGCGGCTTTTCTCGGCAGCGTGACGTCACGGACTTTACGGGCCGAAGCCCTCGACTCACTCCTCAGAGCGGCTTTGAACCAACCCGGTGGATTTGCCGGCCGGGTTCTCCTCGAAGCGCATATCGCCATCCATCAGGCGACTCCGCTAGCCTCCTGCGTCCCCGCATCGTGATAACGCCTCTGCCACAGTGCCGGAATATTAACCGGCTGTCCATCAGCTACGCCTTTCGGCCTCGCCTTAGGGACCGACTGACCCTGAGCGGATTAACCTTTCTCAGGAAACCTTAGACTTTCGGCGCGGAGGGTTCTCACCTCCGTTATCGCTACTTATGCCGGCAGGGTCACTTGAATACCGTCCACGAGCCCTCGCGGTCTCGCTTCCCCCAGCATTCAACGCTCCTCTACCAGTTACCAATCCTTGCGGATTCGTAAATCCGCAGCTTCGGTGGATGGCTTGAGCCCCGTTGAATTATCGGCGCAAAGCCGCTCGACCAGTGAGCTGTTACGCTTTCTTTAAAGGATGGCTGCTTCTAAGCCAACCTCCTGGCTGTCTGAGCGACTTCACTTCCTTTCCCACTTAGCCATCGCTTCGGGACCTTAGCTGGCGGTCTGGGCTATTTCCCTCTCGACAACGAAGCTTAGCCCCCGCTGTCTGACTCCCGGACTGCGCTTCGCGGCATTCGGAGTTTCGTTGGATTCGGTATCCAGTATAGGACCCTAGTCCATCGAGTACTCTATCACCGCGAGCGATCATCCGAGGCTAGCCCTAAAGCTATTTCGAGGAGAACGAGCTATCACGAAGTTTGATTAGCCTTTCACCCCTACCCTCAGTTCATCCGAGCTGTTTTCAACCAACACCGGTTCGGGCCTCCGGTCGCTGTTAAGCGACTTTCACCCTGACCAAGGGTAGATCACCTCGCTTCGCGTCTATTGCCCGCCACTGAACGCCCTGTTCAGACTCGCTTTCGCTGCGGCTCGCTCCCCCTTGCGGGATCCTCGCTTAGCCTTGCGACGGACAATAACTAGCCGGCTCATTATGCAATAGGCACGCCGTCAGGCTTGATCCCCATGTTGCCATCGGGACCGTGGCCCTCCGACTGCTTGTAGGCATACGGTTTCAGGTTCTTTTGACTCCCCTCGCAGGGGTTCTTTTCACCTTTCCCTCACGGTACTGGTTCACTATCGGTCGCTAGCACGTATTTAGCCTTACGGGATGGTCCCCGCAGATTCCCGCAGGGTTTCTCGTGCCCCGCGGTACTCAGGAACGCGCGCGAGAGTCCAGTCCGCCTTCGCCTACGTGGCTATCACACTCTATGGCCGATTTTTCCAAATCGCTCGGCTGGCTGCTGGGTTGGTAACTCTCTGGTTCTACACCGGCACGCGCCCTCCAACCCCCAGCCCTCCTCTGAGATGTCAAGGTTTCAATTTGAGATCTCAGAGGAAGGCTGGGTTTGGGCTGTTCCGCTTTCGCTCGCCGCTACTAACGGAATCGCTGCTGCTTTCTTTTCCTCCAGGTACTGAGATGGTTCACTTCCCTGGGTTCGCTCGTACCCGCCTATATATTCAGCGGGCCGTCTCCGGGTTTTTCCCGGAGGGGTTCCCCCATTCGGAGATCCCCGGGTCAAAGGGTGCTTCCCCCTCACCGAGGCTTTTCGCAGGTAGCCGCGTCCTTCATCGCCGTCTAGCGCCAAGGCATCCACCGTACGCCCTTAGTAGCTTGACCATAAAATCTGCTCAACACACGCTGGGCATTGGACAGCACGTAGACCCGTGAACGCCGCCTCCTTGGCAGCCCCCACTGGCCGTCCGTCGCCCCGTGCTCAACGCGGTCGCGCAAATCCGCCTTCTACTTACCCCGCCCGATTTAGACCCGGACGGAGCGAAACACTTGCCCTGGACCTGAGGGTCCAGAGCTGGTAGACACCGCACTGTCAGTTTTCAAAGATCGCTGGGTATCGCGGGAAGCGTGATCGCACCCCCGACCCCTTTTCCAGTTTGGGCTTCCGGCTTTCGCCGTCCGCCTCGAGAAGCTGGGATTGATTCTCGGCTTATCTTGCAAGAACCAAGCTCAACTTCCCCCCGTGCCGCCCCTGCCGACACGCAACCTCCTCCGCTCCGCGCACTCCCCACGGAGCATGAGGACCTGCCTTTTTGCTTTGAGCGTGGGGGTTCGAACCAGGTAGGAGGGATTCCTGAGGAAAGCCAAAACCTACTTGCTTCAAACCCTTATCCGAAAGCCTTTCGCGTATCTACCTCCTGGTGTTACGGACGATTCAACCCGTCAGAACCCCTTTGCGGCAACGCGATTCGCGAGCGATCGTCCCTGAAAAGACCGACTGCCCTCTTGGCAATCCCAAATATTACCCAACTCCCGGCTCGAATGCAAGAGTTTTTTTCGACTCTGCCGGCAGGGGCCAGCCTGACCGATGGCCACGCGTTGTTTCGCCGCGTATCCGGTCGCAAACAACCTGAGAGTCTTCACCATGGCCCGCACCATGAAGTAGAATTCCCTTGATTCAACAATAACACCGCGCAGCCGGCCCCGTGGGCGGCGTGCGAAATGGTTCCATCCAGGAGGAAAGCCCGTGGTCAAGATTGGTGAACGAGTGACCGACTTCGAAGTGGAAGCCTTCCACAACGAGGAAATCAAGAAGATCAGACTTTCAGACTATGCCGGGAAATGGGTCGTCCTGCTCTTCTACCCTGCTGATTTCACTTTTGTTTGCCCGACCGAACTGGCCGAAGCCGCTGATTACTACCCGGCATTCCAGCAGCTGGGCGCCGAGGTGATGAGCGTGAGCACCGACACGGCCTTCGTGCACAAGGCCTGGCACGATCAATCCCCTGCCATCCGAAAGATCCAATATCCGATGCTGGCCGATCCCGCCGGCAACCTTTGCCGCGAGTTCGGGACGTACATCGAGAGCCAGGGCCTGTCCTGGCGCGGCACCTTTATCATCGACCCCGATCGCATCCTGAGGTCCGCGGACATTCACGACAACAGCATCGGGCGAAGTTCCGAGGAGATTTTGCGTCGTTTGCAAGCAGCCGTCTTCGTCCGTGAGCACCAGGGCGAAGTCTGCCCCGCCAGCTGGCGCCCCGGGCAGCAAACCCTGAAGCCCGCGCTCGACCTGATCGGGAAGATCTAGTCAGAAAGCCGGCCGCCGGGGAAGGGCTCGGCCCAGTCTGGGCGGTCCTCCCCTCTCCGGGGCACGCTGCCGTGTCCGCACGGCGGCGTGCACCTTTTCATTGCAGACCGGCTCTGATTTCGATTTAATGCTTCTTCGCGCAACCCCTGCATGGAGGGACTCCAATGAAGCACTATTCGACTCGGCCTGTCAGGCTGCTAACCGCAGCTCGATGTCTGATTCTGGTGATCGCTCCCGCGCTGGTTCCGACGGCGCTCGACGCCCAGAAAGCGGGTCCGCCAAGGGCCATGCCGGCCGCGCCCGCACCGGAAGATGTGGGCCTCGCGTCGGCACGGCTCGACCGCATTGCCGGCGCGATCCAGAAGAGCGTTGACGACAAGCGGCTGGCGGGCGGGGTGGCCCTGGTGGCACGCCACGGCAAGGTGGTTTACCTCAAAGCCGTGGGTATGGCCGACCGCGAGGCCGAAAGGCCCATGCGCCCCGACACCATCTTCCGCATCTGCTCGATGACCAAACCCCTCACCAGTGTCGCGGTCATGATGCTTTACGAAGAGGGCAAGTTCCTGCTGAACCAGCCGGTCGCAGACTTTCTGCCCGAGTTCAAGAACATGAAGGTCCTTGACCCGCCTTGGCCGCAGGACAAGACCTCCCCGCCCGGAGCCCTCGTGGATGCCAAGCGGCCCATCACCATCCGCCATTTGTTGACGCACACTTCCGGGCTGACCTACCACTGGAATCCGCGCCTGGGCAAGGCTTACAACGACGCCGGGATCGGTGCAGGAATCCGCCAACAGGAAGGAACGATTGCGGACATGGTTAAGAAACTCGCCGCCCAGCCGCTGCTCTTCCAGCCGGGGGAGGCGTGGGAATATAGTCTGGCCGATGACGTGCTCGGCCGGCTGGTGGAAGTCGCCTCCGGCATGCCATTCGATCAGTTCCTTCAGGAGCGAATCTTCAAGCCTCTCGGCATGAAGGATACTCAATTCTATCTGAGCGAGGATAAGGTCGCGCGCCTGGCCAAGGCCTATACCTATTATGCCGACAAGGGCCTTCAGCCCATTGCCGACGGGCAGGTCATTCAGGAAGGGCTGTTTGCCTACTCCGCTGATTATCCCTATCGCGGCCCGCGGACCTTCTTCTCGGGCGGCGCCGGCCTGAATTCCACGCCGGAGGATTACTACCGCTTCTGCCAGATGTTACTGAACAACGGGACGGTGGGCGACACGCGATTGCTCAGCCGGAAATCCGTGGAGCTCATCCGCCAGAACCACGTGCAGAATCAAACCAAGGACGTCAGCTACGGGCTGGGCTTCGGCGTCATCAGCGAGCCGCGCTTTCTGACCGAACTCGGCTCCGTGGGCGCCTATAACTGGGGCGGTTTTTACTTCACTTCCTTCGTCATCGATCCCAAGGAAGATATGGTGGTCGTCTTCATGGCCCAGCTCCATCCCACGGGCGGACTGGACTTGAGCGACAAAGTCATCCGGCTCGCTTATCAAGCCATCAACGACTGAGGACGGAGGATTCGGTTGGCGGGAGCTTTCATGAATCTACAGGATCAGATTGAGTCTCTGTTCGCCAGCGAAGCCAGGGAATTCGGCCCCGAGTATTTCGTGGTCTTCGAAGAATTCAAGGCAGCGCTGAACGCCGGCACGATCCGTGCGGCCGAGCCCGATGCGCATTCACCCACCGGCTGGCGCGTGAATGGGTGGGTGAAGAAAGGCATCCTGTTGGGATTCCGCATCGGCCGGATCGTGGAAATGGCTGGCGCGCCCGCCGCTCAGTTCCGCGACAAACACACCTATCCGCTGAAGCAGCTTCCCGCCGAGCACCACATCCGCGTCGTCCCCGGCGGGTCCTCGATTCGCGACGGTTGTTACATCGGCAAAGGGGTGGTCTGTATGCCGCCCATGTACGTCAACGCCGGCGCTTATGTGGACGACGGAACGATGATTGATTCCCACGCGCTGGTGGGCTCGTGCGCGCAGGTCGGCAAGCGGGCCCACATCAGCGCCGGCGCGCAGATCGGCGGTGTGCTCGAACCGATCGGTGCCATGCCGGTCATTATCGAGGACGACGTGCTGGTGGGCGGCAACTGCGGCGTGTATGAAGGGACGATCGTGGGGAAGGAAGCAGTGCTCGCCGCGGGCACCATCCTCACCGGCTCGACGCCCGTCTATGATCTGGTCCGTGACGCGGTCTACCGCCGCGAGGGCGAGAAGCCTCTTGTCATTCCTCCCGGCGCGGTGGTCGTGCCGGGTTCGCGCGGCGTCGCCAAGGGGCGCGGCAAGGAACTTGGAATTTCCCTCTACACGCCGGTGATCATCAAATATCGCGACGAAAAAACCGACCAGGCGGTTCGCCTGGAGGACTGGCTGAGGTGAGGTCTTCAGTGCAGGATCTCGAGGCCGACTTCGCTGGGGCGGTCCGTGCCGGCTCCCGAAACCCAGACGACCCGGCAGCGCCCCAGAAAGGCCCGGCTGGAAAAGACGTCGAGCGTCTGGCCGGGAATTAATGCGGTGGTGGTCACAATCCGCAGGCCGCGGTCCGACATGTCGAGCGTCGAGGCCGGGTGCTCAAACTTTCTCCCTCGAGATTCCACGCGCAGGGTGACGGGCAGAACCCCGGAGCGCCGCTCGATGCGCCGCGGCGGCGGCTGCCCGATATCATTGATCAACGCCTCGATGCCTTGCGACAGTTCCTTCACCCGTTTGTGGATGGCTTTTTGACGGGCGGCGCCGGCGCTGGTCTTCTTCCCTTTCTTGAGTGCCGCGAGTTCCACTTTCAGGTCCGATCTTTCTTCGGTGAGGGTCACCAATTCCCGGGCAAGTGATTTCAGATAGGAGGCGTGGTCCAGTCCCTTCATGGAGCGCAATGTAGCATAATCGGCCTTGGGATGGGAACACAAAAATGGCATTAACTAATTATCAAAGAAGGTCTTATGGACCGATGAAGAATTTATGGCGCGAGAGGCGTCGGGGGCATTCTTTCTTCTTGACGGCCCCCGGGCGGCATGGTAGAGTACCTACCGACTGGTCGGTATATGGCATTTTCGCGCGGAGAGTGAACCGATGCCGCTGAAGCAAACCGGATCCGAAATCTTGCTGGAAAGCCTGCGCCGCGAAGGGGTGGATGTTTTCTTCGGCCTTCCCGGCGGGGTGGTCCTGCCGCTTTATGACGCGCTTTACAGCAGCGGGATTCGTCATCTGCTGGTGCGTCACGAGCAGGCGGCGGCGTTTGCTGCCGACGGCTACGCGCGGGCCACCGGCAAGGTGGGGGTTTGCCTGGGCACGTCCGGTCCGGGCGCGACCAACCTGGTGACAGCGCTCACCTCGGCGATGATGGATTCGATTCCGGTGGTGGCGCTGACCGGCCAGGTGCCCTTGCATCTGATCGGCAAGGACGCTTTCCAAGAATGCGACACGGTGGGCATCACGATGCCTTCGACGAAGCGATCGTTTCTGGTGCGTTCGGCCTCCGACATTCCCGCCATCATGCACGAAGCCTTCCGGACGGCGGTTTCGGGCCGGCCCGGTCCGGTGCTGGTGGATTTGCCCAAGAACGTGCTCATGGAGCCGGGCGAGGCCTCCTATTACGACGAGCAGGGCCAGCACAAGAAGGAGCGCCTTCGCGAGTGGACCGACGCCGACCTGGTGCGAGCCGCGGACATGATTCTGGAATCGCGCCGCGCCGTGCTTTACGTCGGCGGCGGCCTAATCGCTTCCGAAGCGTGGGACGAGCTGCGCGAGCTGGCCGAGCTCACCAAGATTCCGGTTACGACAACCCTGATGGGCCTGGGCGGCTTCCCTTCCGAACATCCGCTTTCGCTCGGCATGCTGGGGATGCACGGCTCGTACGCCACCAATCAATCCATCTGCAACTGCGATCTGCTGATCGCGGTGGGGGCGCGGTTTGACGATCGGGTGACGGGGCGGCTGAAGGATTTCGCATCGCTTTCCAAGAAGATTCACATCGACGTCGATCCCTCCGAGATGAACAAGAACGTGCGCGTGGACGTAGGTCTGATTGGCGACGCGGGCGAGACGCTGCGCGCGCTGATCGCGGCCATCCGGCGGCAGGATCGGGATCCGGCGCCGGCCGAGCGGCAGCGGTGGCTGCAACGGATTGACGCCTGGCGCGCCGAGCATCCGCTGACCTACGACCGCTACAGCGGCTCCATCAAGCCGCAGTATGTGATCGAATCGGTCTCGCGCCTGGCGGCGGACGACGCCATCGTTTCGGTGGACGTGGGCCAGCACCAGATGTGGGCGGCGCAATTCTGGAAGTTCCGCCAGCCGCGCACCTGGCTCAGTTCGAGCGGCCTGGGTTCGATGGGCTACGGTTTTCCCGCCGCTTTGGGGGCGCAACTGGCCTATCCCGACCGGCAGGTAATCGCCTTCGTAGGCGACGGCGGCTTCCAGATGACCATGACCGATCTGGCCACGGTGGCGCAATACCGGGTGCCGGTGAAGATCATGATCATCAATAACCGCGTGCTGGGCATGGTCCGCCAGTGGCAGGAGATCTTCTTCGAGAAGCGCTACTGCGACATTGACTTGAGCTTCGCGCCCAATTTCGCCAAGCTGGCCGAATCCTACGGCCTGCGCGGCCGTCGCGTGGACCATCGCGCCGACGTCGAGGATGCCATTCGCGAATTCCTGAGCGACCGCGAGCCGGGGGTGCTCGACTTCTGGGTGGACGCTTCGGAAAATGTGTATCCCATCGTCCCGCCGGGCGCATCGCTGGCGGAAATGGTGGTCGAGCCGCCGCGCGTCGTATTGGAAGAGGAAGTTCTGGACGACCTCTGGGCGGTATAGCCCTGAGACCGCAGGCGTCCCGCCTGCACGTCGGCTGGGACCGCAGGCGTCCCGCCTGAAGAGTTTTGAATGCAGGCAAGATGCCTGCGGTTCCAGGAGAACAAGGAGTTCAATCATGCAGTGGCTGATCGCCCTCGAAACGGACAGCGACCCCATCACCTCCTGCCGGTTGATCAACATTTTCCGGCGCAAGGGCGTGGGTATTGTCACGCTGGCGATGGCGGCGCGTCCGCAGGGCTTCTCCGTGATCACCGTGGCCGAGACGGCGGAAGCCGAGGTGGACCACATCTATAACTTCCTGCGCCGGGTTGAAGGTGTTCAGCACGTAACCTACTACCGCCACGAGCCGCAAGGCGACGCTTCCTTTGTCTTCGTGGACTCCGACCCGCAGTCGCAGACCCTGGCGCGCGTGCTGCATGATTTTCCCGGGGCCAAGATGATATTCGGCAGCGCGGGCAAGTACCTGCTGGAGGTCCCGGGCGGCCGGGCGGTGACCGACTCGCCGGCGGAGATCCTGCCTTTCGTCCGCGTCAGGACTAGTGGTGACGCGGGCGTCTCGCCTGCATAGCCCGGCACCTCCGGCGTCCCGCCGGCAAGGTTTTCACGGAAGATTGCCGGCAGGATGCCGGCGTGCCCAGCGGCAGGGCTTTTCAGTTCATCGCGCATGGTTCATAATTCAGCGTTCAATTATCGAAGGAGGATTCTGTGGCCAAAGTCTATTACGAGTCAGACGGAGATTTGAATGAATTCAAGGGCCAGACCGTCGCGGTGATCGGCTACGGCAGCCAGGGTCACGCCCACGCCCTCAACCTGAAGGATAGCGGCGTACGGGTCATCATCGGCCTGGCGCCGGGCAGCGCCTCCCGGGCCAAGGCGGTGGCGGCCGGTTTCGAAGTTTACGACACGGCGGAGGCGACACGACGCGCCGACCTGGTCGCCCTGCTGGTGCCCGATCCGCCCATGCCCAAACTCTACAAAGAAGAGGTGGCGCCCAACCTGCGCAAGGGGCAGACGCTGCTCTTCGCGCACGGCTTCGCCATTCACTACAAGTTCATCGTGCCACCCGCCGACGTGAACGTCATCATGATCGCCCCCAAATGCCCCGGGCATCGCATGCGCGAACTCTTCACCGAAGGCATTGGCGTGCCGGGGCTGCTGGCCATCGAGCAGGACCCCACCGGGGAAGCCGAAAAGATCGGACTGGCTTACGGCAAAGGCGTCGGCTGTCTGAAGGCGGGCGTCATCCGCACCACCTTCAAGGAAGAGACCGAGACCGACCTGTTCGGCGAGCAGGTGGTGCTCTGCGGCGGCGTCAGCGCCCTGGTCAAGGCGGCCTACGAGACCCTGGTCGAGGCCGGCTATCAGCCCGAGATTGCCTACTTCGAGTGTCTGCACGAACTGAAACTCATCGTGGACCTCATCTACCAGGGCGGCATCAAGTACATGCGCTACTCGGTCAGCGACACGGCCGAGTACGGCGACTATACCCGCGGCCCGCTGGTGATCGACGACCACGTGCGCGAAACCATGAAGAAGATCCTCCAGGGCGTTCAGGACGGCACCTTCGCCCACGAGTGGATGGAGGAAAACGCCCAGGGACGCACGAAGTTCATGGAGATGCGCAAGCAGGCTTCTGAGCATCTCATTGAAAAAGTGGGCAGCGAGTTGCGCAAGATGATGCCCTGGATCCAGGGCTCGAAGGCGGAAGTGACCGCCGCCCAAGCCCAGGCCCGCTCGTAAGACCTCGGGGGCGCCCTGGGACGCAGGCGTCTCGCCTGCATCGCTTGGGGGCGCGGCCGTCCCGGCCGCAAAGTTCTAAATCATGCAGGCAGGATGCCTGTGTCCCCAGACGGATGGCCGGGGCTTGCTCCGGCCGGGCCGACGCTTGCGTCGGCCCTACAAGGAGAAATCAATGTCCGCGACAAAAGACCTGCAAGGCCGAGTGAAGAAGCTGACCGTGGTCGGCACCGGCAAGCTGGGCGAGGCGCTGCTTTCCAGCATGCTGGGGGCGCAACTGGTGCCCGTCGCGCACGTCGTGGCCACCGACGCCGAAGCCACGCGCGCCGACTACATCGCCCACAAATACGGGGTCAAAACCACGACCGACAACGTCAAGGCCGTCGCGGGCGCGGACCTCGTCATGATCTGCGTGAAGCCGCAGCAGGTGGCCGAGGTCCTTCGCGGCATCCGCAACAAGCTCAAGCGCGACGCGCTGGTGATCTCCGTCGCGGCTTCCGTCACCACCGCGATGATCGAGAAGGAGCTCCATCACGCGCAGCGCGTGGTGCGCGTCATGCCCAACACGCCCTGCCTGATCCGCCAGGGCATGAGCGCCATCACCCGCGGCAAGCACGCCACGGCCGAAGACGTCCACATCGCCCAGATGATCTTCAGCGCCATGGGCCGCGTCGTCGTGGTGGACGAGAAACACATGGACGCCATCACGGGCCTCTCCGCCTCCGGCCCCGCCTACGTCTATATGATCATCGAATCGCTGGCGGAAGGCGGCGTCAAGCTCGGCCTGCCGCGCGAGCTTTCCACTGAACTTTCTTCGCAGACACTGCTCGGCGCTGCCGCCATGGTGCTCCACACCGGCGAACATCCCGCCAAACTCAAGGACGTGGTCACCACGCCCGCCGGTTGCACCATTGACGGATTACTCGAACTCGAGGAAGGCGGCCTGCGTGTCACGCTGATTAAAGCCGTCGTACGCGCCGCCGAACGCGCGCGGCAACTGGTTCAGGGGAAGTAGCCCTGGGACCGCAGGCGTCCCGCCTGCATGAATTCAAAACTTTGCAGGCGGGACGCCTGCGGTCCCAGGAGTGCGCCGCCTCGCACTGCTGAACTCCCAGTCTTCCCGCTTCGCGCACAAGCCCGCTTTAACCGGATTGAGTTCAATGTATTCCAAAGCCGCAACGAAGTGCTTTTCATTCCGAATGAACCGGTCAAAATACTCCACCTGCCAGAACTGGCCCTCGCGGCCCAGTGCGCGGTTCGCCTCTTTCGCCGTGAATGATTTCCAGGAATGGACGATGCTGGAAAGCGAATGTCCTTCCAAAAGCGTCAGGAGCACATGCACGTGGTTGGGCATCACCACCCAGGCTTGAAGCCGGTACCGCTCGCTATCGAAGTAGTGGAGCGCGTCTTCCACGATTCCCGCAATTTTCGCGTCGCGCAGCCAGCACTGGCCCGATCCTGCATCGAGAGCTGCTTCGATCCGCTTTCGCCGCTCGGCGTCGGCTCGCGCCTCCGGCATGGTGGCCAGCTCGTTTTCCCTGCGCTTCCGAATCTCGCTGGCGATCGAGTCGGCAAGACGGAACGTAACCACTTGCGCGGTTTCGCCACCGTCGAAGTGGGGCAAATATCCGCGCGAATGCTAGCCGTGAGGTGCCCTCTTTCCTGACAAGAATTCCCTCTGCTCGAACCACAGGCGTCTCGCCTGCCCCTGGGACCGCAGGCGTCCCGCCTGCATTCTACAACACGAGCGCAGGCAGGATGCCTGCGGTCCCAGGTTACCCCGTACTTTTCATTCCGAACGCAATTCCAGCCACGGTCAGTTGCAGCAGGTGGAGAAGTTCGCCCGAGGTGCGCGCCCGGCGGCGCCACTCCGCGAGGAAGCGGAGCTGGAGGAAATTGAGGGGATCGACGTAAGGATTACGCAGGCGGATGGATTCGGCCAGCACCGGCTGGCGGTCGAGCAGGTGCGCGCCGCCGCACGCCTGAAGCACGCCGCGCACCGTGCGCCGATACTCCTCCTCAATGCGGGAAAAGATGCGGTCGCGCAGGGCGGCAGGCTTTGCCATCTGCGCGTAGCGCCGCGCAATATAGAGATCGGTCTTGGCCAGGGACATTTCGGCGTTGTCAATAATGACGCGGAAGAAGGGCCAGCCCTGGTGCATCTCGCGCAGCAGCGCCTGGCCGTCCGGCGCGTGATCGGCCACGAACTTCTCCAGCGCGTAACCGAGGCCGTACCACGACGGCAGGAAGTGCCGCGACTGCGTCCAGGCAAAAACCCAGGGGATGGCGCGCAGGTCGCGCAGATCGTCTGACGAAAACCGGCGGCTGGGGCGCGACCCGAGCCGCAGCAGCTCGATCAGATCGATCGGCGTCGCCTGCCAGAAATATTGCAGGAATTCCGGCGTTTCATAGACCAGCTGCCGGTAGAATACACGGCTGTGCGCCGCCATTTCGGCCAGGTGCTTCTCCCAGCCGGCCACGCGCCCGGCGGGGATGCGGCGCTTGTGGAGAAGGTGCCCGTCGAGCACGGCCGTCACCAGCTGTTCGATATTCCTTTCTGCAATATCCAGATTGGCATATTTCAGAGAAATTACCTCGCCCTGCTCCGTGATGCGCAGGCGCCCGCCGGGGGCGGCCTCGGGCTGCGCCTGGATGCTGCGGTGCGACTGCCCCCCGCCGCGGTCGATGGTCCCGCCCTTGCCGTGGAACAGCCCCAGACGCACGCCGTGCCGCTCCGCCACCTCGGCCAGCCGCTTCTGGGCGCGGAAGAGCGCCCAGTTGGCGGCCAGATATCCGCCGTCCTTGACCGAGTCGGAGTACCCGAGCATGACCTCCTGAAAATTCCCGCGCGAGCGCAGCAGGCGCCGGTATTCGCGGTCGGCGAAGAGAGCTTCCAGAATCTGCGGGCACATTTCCAGGTCGTCGAGCGTCTCGAAGAGCGGGACCACGTCGAACGACGAGCGAAACCTCCCCCTCGCGTCCAGCTCAACCAGACCCGCCTGGCGCCCCAGCAGCAGGACGTTCCACAGGTCCCCGGCGCTCGCCGTCATGCTGAGGATGTACCGCGGCGCCGCCACCTCACCATAAAGGTCCTGAATCTTCTTCTGAGCGCCGAATTCCTCGATCGCCCGCTGCGTCGCCGCGGAAACTTTCGGGCGCCACGCGGGCCGCCGCATCAGGCGCTGAATCGCGCGAACGCGCTCCGCTTCCGAGGGTGATTCCAGTTTCGCCAGCGCCAGCAATTCGCCCGCGGCGGCGCGGGTAACCGAGGCATGCTGGCGGAAATCGAGGCTGGCGCCATGGAAGCCGAAGACCTGCGCGGCCACGCGCAACCGTCCGGGTCCCAGCCGCGCCACCCGCGGGCTGGGATGCTCCGCGAGGCAGGATTGGAGAACGGAGAGGTCGCGCAAGAATTCGGCCGCGCCCGCATACCGGCCTTTCGCTTCGGCCATGGTCTGCTCCAGCCGCCAGAGCATGACGCGCAACTTGCGCCGGTAGAGCTCGCGGGGCTGGTCCACCTCGAGGAATGCGCGCGTCGCCGGAAAGCGGCGCAGGTCGCGCTCCAGGTCGCGCCGCAGCTTCCCCTGCACCGCTTTTTTCAGGCAGGGAAACGACACCACGCTCAGCAGGCGGTCGCAGAACTGGCGGTAGTAGCGCAAAATGCTCTGGCGCAGGCGGCGCGCCGCTTCGAGACTTGTCTCCGGCGTGACGTTGGGATTGCCATCCCGATCCGCACCGATCCACGAGCCAAAGCGCAGGAACGGCGGGGGCGGCGGGAGGCGCGGATCATACCGTTCCAGTTCCGCGCTGAAGCGCTCCCAGAAGGTGGACGCCAGGTCGTAGATGGTGCGCTCCAGGAAGACCAGCGCGCTCTCGATTTCAAGCCGCGGCGTCACGTGCCGCTCGCGCACCTCGTCGGTCAGCCAAAGCGCTTCGATCCAGGGATCGATCGCCTTCTCGGCGGCGGGGCTGAAGTCGCCGCCCAGCGCGTCCAGCGTCTGTCCGATGCGCAGCACGTGATTGAAGACGCTGCGCCGTTTGGCTTCCGTGGGATGCGCGGTGAGCACCGGTGTAATCTGCATGGATTCGAGGAGCTCTCGCACGGCGGCGCGCCGCACGCGGTGGCGGCGCAGTTCGTGGAAGGTGTGGCGCAACGACATGGGTGCACCCGCCTCCTCGCGTTCGTAGGCGCGCAGACGGCGGACGCGCTGGCGCTCCTCGCACAGGTTGACGAGATGGAAAAAGAGACTGAAGGCGTGAGCCACGTCGGCGGCCGAAGCCACATCCAGCTTGTGGACTTCACGCTCGCTGGCTTCCAGCAGCTTGGGGTTGACGTTGAGCCGGATCTGCTTCGAAAGATAGCGAAGATTCTCGATGGCGCGAAACGCCGCCGGACCGCACTGCTCCTGCACAATCACGCCCAGGCGCGTCGTCAGCAGCCGCACTTCTCGTCGCAGGGTTTCATCCATTCGATTCGGCCGGAGGTCGTCGGCATCTGGCCGACCCGTTTCTTAGGATTGCTGCCGCCGGGACGCCGGCGCACGCGGGAATTACACCGTGGCGCCGAGGAACTCTTCCAACGCCTTCTTCAGTGCCACGAGGTCGGGCTCCAGGCGCAGGCGCTGACGGCTGGTTTCGGCCTCGGCGCGGTGGCGCATGATGTATTCGGTGTCTTTGAGTTGCGTCCCGGTGAGCACGCACACGATATCGGCGTGCCAGGGAATTTTCCCGGCGCGCACCAGCTTGCGCACGCCCGCCACGGTCGCCGCCGAAGCCGGCTCGCACCCCACGCCGTCCTCGGCCAGCATGGATTTCGCCTCCAGAATCTCCTCGTCGCTGACGGCTTCGCACATGCCGCCCGTCCACTCGAGCACGCGCCTGGCCTTCTTCCAATTGGCCGGATCGCCAATGCGAATGGCGGTGGCCTGGGTATGGGGCCGGGCGAATGGCCTGAGGGTGTCCGCTCCGGTCGCCATGAGTTCGTAAAAGGGACTCGCGCCTTCGGCCTGCACCACGACCACCTTGGGAATCTTTTCGATCAGGCCCAGCTCCTTCAGTTCGCGCAGACCTTTGCCAATGGCGGAGGAGTTTCCGAGATTCCCGCCGGGGCACACGATGTAGTCGGGCGGGCGCCAGGCGCGCTGCTCGAGCATCTCGGCGACGATGGTCTTTTGTCCCTCGATGCGGAACGGATTGAGCGAGTTCACAAGATAGAGGTTGAGGTCCGGCGCCACCTCGCGCAACAGGCGAAAGGCTTCGTCAAAGGTGTCACCGACTTCCACGACCAGCGCACCATAGTCGAACGCCTGGGCCAGCTTGGCCGCGGAAATCTGACGGTACGGCACGAAGAGCAGGGCGCGCATGCCGGCGCGCGCCGCGTAGGCGGCCATGGAGGCCGAGGTGTTGCCCGTCGAAGCGCAGGCCACCAGCCGAACGCCGCGCGATTCGGCGCGCGTGATGCAGGCGGTCATCCCCAGGTCCTTGAAAGATCCGGTGGGATTGTTGCCCTGGTGCTTCACGGTCAGGTGCACCGGCCCCGCCCACCACCCGGTGCGCCGCGTGCCGATGAGCGGCGTCGAACCTTCGGAAAGCGAAATGATGCGGTGGCCTGGCTCGGTGAACGGAATCAATTCGCGGAAGCGCCACACGCCGCTGCGGTCGATCGGCTCCCCGCTCAGCCGGCGCTGATGCCAGACGTGCCGGAGCTTCTCCGCATCGAAGTTCTCAAAGTCGTAGCGCACCTCGAGCAGGCCGCCGCAGAACGAGCAGGCGTGCCCGTCTTTGCGCGCGTCCTGGCGGCGCCCGCACGCCTCTTCGATGCATTGTAAGTATGCGGATGGCATGAATGTAGCGCCGGGCCTCAGCCCGGCAGTTCCGCTCGCAACTTCCGTGCCGGCCTGAAGGCCGGCGCTACGTCCTGGGAGCGCAGGCGTCTCGCCTGCAAAGTCTTAAAGAACATGCAGGCAAGATGCCTGCGTTCCCAGGGCACTACAACTGAAACTCGTCGTGAATCGCCTTGACCGCGTCTTTCACGTCGGCGGATTTCACGGCGAACGAAATGCTGATCTCGCTCGAGCCCTGCGCGATGGCGATAATGTTAATGCCTTTCTTGCCCAGGGCGCTGAAGGCCCGGCCGGCGATACCGGGCGTGCCCTTCATATTCTCGCCCACTGCGACCACGATGGCGATCTTCGGCATCACTTCCAGCGGCCCGACATATTCGTGGAGCATCTCGAGCTCGAAGGTCTTTTCCAGCCGCGCCCGCACTTTGGGCAGGTCGGCGGTGTGAACGGCGAAACAGAGCACGTTGTCGGCCGAAGACTGGGTCGCCATCAGTGTCGTCACGTCTTCGAGGTGCAGGCCGTTGAAGACGCGCGTGGCAAGGCGCGGAAAGCTGAGCGATTCCTTGCCGCTGATGGTGACCAGTTCCGCGTTGCTCACCGACGTAATGGCTTTCACGCCCGGCGTACGGTCCGTCGGCACGGGAACAATCTTCGTGCCCGGGCACGACGGATTAAAGGAGTTCTTGATCCAGACGGGGATCTTTTTCTTCATCACCGGCTGAATGGTCTTGGGATGAAGCACCTTGGCGCCGAAGAACGAGAGCTCGATGGCCTCCCGGTAGGAAATCTCCGGAATGATGCGGGCGCCGGGAACCAGTCGCGGATCGGCGCTCATCACGCCGTCCACGTCGGTCCAGATCCAGACTTCGTCGGCATCGAGGGCGCCGCCGACGATGGTGCCGCTGTAGTCGGAGCCGCCGCGCCCCAGCGTGGTGCAGATGCCGTCGCGCGTGGCGCCCCGGAAGCCGGTAATCACCGGGATGACACCCTTCTTGCGCAGCGGCGCCAGGCGGGCTTTGGTCTTCTCCGCCGTCTCCGCGAAAATGGGCGAGGCGCTGCCGAACTCGTCGTCGGTGACGATCAATTCGGTGGCGTCCACCGCCTCCGCAGCGTGGCCGAGCGAGCGCAGGATGCCCGCCTCGAGCGTGGCGGACATCAATTCGCCCAGGCTGGAGAGCGTGTCCATGGCGCGCGGCGTCACCTCGCGCACCAGCGAAAAACCCGAGCAGAGATTCTCGAAGTCCGTCAGCTGGGCCGCCAGCTGAGGCAGCACCTTTTCCTGCTCTGCCGGGGTGAGGAGCTTGTCCGCCACTTCCCGGTGCTTCCGCGCCAGCTCCTGCCGCACCGCCTTGGAGTTCTCACGGTCACCCTTGGCGGCCTGATTGGCAGCCCGAATCAGAATGTCGGTAACGCCGCCCATGGCGGAAACCACCACCACCACTTCCATGTCCTTCGCGTAGCCTGCCACCAGTTCGGCCACCGACTTCATGCGATCGGGATTGCCCACCGACGTGCCGCCGAATTTCATGACAACCAGTTTCTTCTTCCCCTTGGTCTGCGTCATACGCCCCTCTTCCATTTCACCGCGCGGTCTGTAGCGGCGGTGTCCTCACCGCCGCTCTCCATGCACCGGCGGCGGTCAGAGACCGTCGCGACGGCTCCCGCAATATCTCTGTGACACATCCCCTTCCCGGCTGGGACCGCGAGGCGTTCCCGGCCGATTAGCGCGTCTTCGTGCTCTTCGTCGTCGCGGGGGAAGTCGAACTGGGAGCCAGGGTCGCCTCGCGCACCACTTCGATGAACACCTTGGCGGGCAGCGAATGGTGGCGGTCGCGGCGGTAGATGAGGCCGAGTTCCCGGTAGAGCTTCTGGCCTTCCAGCGGAATCAGCTTGAGCAGGCCCGCGGCCACTTCGGCCTGGGCGTAGGCGCGGCTGATCAGCGAAATCCCCAGTCCCGCCCCCACAAACTTCTTGATCGTTTCCACGCTGGCCAGTTCCATCGAAATCTGGAGGTGGTTGCGATAGTCGCGCAGCATGCGGTCCAGCATCACGCGCGTGTGGCCCGTCTTGGGCAGGATCAGCGGATAATGGCTGAACTCTTCCACCGTCACGCTTTTCTTCTTAGCCAGCTCGTGATCCCGCGGCACCACCGCTGCCACTTCGTCGCGGAACACCGGAATGATTTCCATGTTTTCCGCCACCTGCGGCAGGGTGACGATGCCCAGGTCCACCGCGCCCTCGTGCACCTTCTGCAGAATCTTATGGCTGAAGTTGCGATAGATGCTGATTTGCACCAGCGGGTATTGCTGCTTGAAGGTGGCGAACGTCTTGGGCAGCACGTAGAGGCAGGTCGCTTCGTTGGCCCCGATGGACAGTTTGCCGCGCGGCGTCTGGTTGAGCTCGGCAATGGCCTGCAGCGCCTCCTTGTGGAGGCTCAGCATCTGGGTGGCGTAGCGGTGAAGAATTTCGCCGGCCGGGGTCAGCAGGACCTTCTTGCCGCTACGGTCGAACAGTTTCTCGCCGCATTCCTGCTCGAGCAGGCGAATCTGCGCGCTGATCGCCGGCTGCGTGCGGAAGATCTTCTCTGCCGCCAGAGAGAAGCTCTGCAGCCGCGCTACCTCCAGGAAACTGTTCAGTTGATCGTAATCCATCGGATGGGCCCGCGGATGAAGCCCTATTGTAGCAAATTTCGGCGGACGGTCGTCGGACAAACTCCGGCACGTTGGGGCGCGCTCCTACGGCAGGCGCGAGGGGCGCATGGAATGAGCACTGAGCATCTTCATGTAATTGGCGCGGACGAAGGCGGCAGGCTCGGCCACCGAGCGCTGGCTCATGCTGCCCTGCATCTGCCGGATGGAATCGTATTCGTGCTCCTGCATCCAGGCTTCCAGGTCGGCGCGCACGGTGGCGAGGTGTTCGATGCCGTTGCGCAGCAGCGCCGAGGTCATCATGGCCACACGCGCCCCGGCCATCATGGCCTTCAGCACGTCGAGCGCGGAATGCACGCCGCCCGTCACCGCCATGTCGGCCTTCACGCGGCCGTAAAGAATCGCCACCCAGTGCAGCCGCAGCAGCAGCTCATAGGGCGAGCTCAGGATCAGGTGCGGCACGACCTCCAGATTATCGAGGTCGAAATCGGGCTGGTAGAAGCGGTTGAACATCACCAGGCCAGCCACACCCGCGTCGTCAAATTGACGCGTCATATTGGCGATGGAGCTGAAATAGAGGCCGAATTTGACGGCGACGGGAATCTTGACGCTGGCCCGGACATTCTTCGCCAGCTCCACGTAAATGTTCTCCACCTCCGCGCCGGTCATCCCGGTGTCGGTGGGGATGAAGAAGATGTTCAGCTCCAGAGCGTCGGCGCCGGCCTGCTCCATCTTCCTGGCGTATTCAATCCAGCCGCCGGTGGAGACGCCATTGAGGCTGGCGATCACCGGGATGCTGACCGCGTCCTTAGCCCGGCGGAGATGCTCCAGATAGCCGTCCGGCCCCAGGTTGTACTTGGTCATGTCGGGAAAATAGGAGAGCGACTCGGCGAAGCTCTCCGTTCCCTGCCAGAGATAGTCGTCGAGAGTCTCGCTTTCCAGGTTGATCTGCTCTTCAAACAGCGAGTGCATGACGATGGCGGCGGCGCCCGCGTCTTCCAGCCGGCGAATGTTATCCAGTTTCTCGGTGAGCGGTGAGGCCGAAGCGACCAGCGGGTTCTTGAGCTGGAAGCCGAGATAGGTGGTGGTCAGATCGCTCATTGCTTCTCCTCCTGCGTGCCGTTGGGAGACATGGCGGCCCAGCTTTCATAGAGGTGCCATCGCGCATGGACATCCTTCTGGGCCAGCTCCAGCAATTTCTTGGCCGCCTCCGGGTCACTGCGCGCCAGCATGGTATAACGCGTCTCGTTGTATGCGTATTTCTCCAGCGGCAACGAGGGTCCCCGGGAATCGAGAATCAGCGGATTCTTATGCTCCTGCTCCAGCATGGGATTGAACCGGAACAGCGGCCAGTGGGCCGCTTGCACCGCCGCCTTCTGCTGGTCGAGGCCGTGGATCAGATCATAGCCGTGCGCAATGCAGTGCGCGTAGGCGATGATCAGCGCGGGGCCCGGGTAGGCTTCCGCTTCCAGGAAGGCCTTGACCGTCTGCGTGTCCTGCGCGCCGAAAGCCACCTGGGCGACGTAGACATTGCCGTAGGCCATGGCCATCATGGCCAGGTCTTTCTTGCGCGCCGGCTTGCCGCCCGCGGCGAATTTGGCCACGGCGCCGCGCGGCGTCGCCTTGGACATCTGCCCGCCGGTGTTGGAATAAACCTCAGTGTCCAGCACCAGAATGTTGACGTTGCGTCCGGAGGCCAGCACGTGGTCGAGGCCTCCGTAGCCGATGTCATAGGCCCAGCCGTCGCCGCCCACGATCCAGACGCTCTTCTTCACCAGAGCGTCGGCGACCGCCACCAAGTCGCGGGCTTCCAGCGAATCCACGCCCCGCAACTTTTCCCTCAGCAACTGCACCCGTCCTCGCTGCTGGAGGATACCAGCCTCAGAGGACTGGTCGGCCTCCAGAATCGCGCCGGCCAGTTCGTCGCCCAGCGTCGAGGCAAGTTGCTGGACCAGGTGCCGCGCGTATTGCTCCTGGTTGTCGATCGCCAGGCGCATCCCCAGGCCGAATTCGGCGTTATCTTCAAACAGCGAATTGCACCAGGTGGGCCCCCTTCCTTCCGCGTTCACCGCGTAGGGCGTGGTGGGAAGGTTGCCGCCGTAGATGGACGAGCAGCCCGTGGCGTTGGCAATGTAAGCCCGGTCGCCGAAGAGTTGAGTCAGCAGCTTGATGTAGGGCGTCTCGCCGCAGCCCGCGCAGGCGCCGGAGAACTCGAACAGGGGACGGAGCAGTTGAACGTCCTTCACCTGGCTGAAGCTGAGCGCGCTGCGATCCGTTTCGGGCAGCTGGAGGAAGAATTCCCAGTTCGCCTGCTCCTGTCTGCGCAGCGGCGCCTGCGGCGCCATATTGATGGCCTTGTGCTTGACTTCCGTCTTGCTCTTCACCGGGCAGACCTGCACGCAGAGGCCGCAACCGGTGCAATCCTCCGGCGCGACTTGAAGGGTGTACTGGAGATCCTTGAACTCCTTCCAGCGCGCCGGGGCGGACTTGAAAGTCGCGGGCGCGTCCTTCAGCACGGAATCTTCGTAGACCTTGGCGCGGATGGTGGCATGCGGGCAGACCAAGACGCACTTGCCGCACTGGATACAGATCTGTTCGTCCCAGACCGGAATTTCCAGAGCGATGTTGCGCCGTTCCCAGCGGGCCGTGTCCGTGGGGAACGTTCCGTCCTTGGGGAAGGTGCTAACAGGGAGGGAGTCGCCCTCGCCCGAAATAATCTTCGCCGTCACCGCGTGGACGAATTCCGGGGCTTCGGCGGGCACGGGCGGGCGCATGTCGAAATCGCTGGTGACCGCGCCCGGCACCGCCACCTCGTGCAGGTGCTCCAACGTCGAGTCCACGGCCGCGAAGTTCTTCTTGACCACGGCTTCACCGCGCTTGCCGTACGTCTTCTCGATGGCATGCTTGATGGAGGCGATGGCTTCCTCGCGGGGCAGCACGCCCGAAATGGCAAAGAAGCAGGTCTGCATGATGGTATTGATCCGCATGCCCATTCCGGTTTCCTTGGCCACGCTGTAGGCGTCAATCACGTAGAAGCGGAGCTTCTTCTCAAGGATCTGCCGCTGCACGGTGCGCGGCAGATGATTCCAGACTTCCTCGGGGCCATAGGGGCTGTTGAGCAGAAAGACGGCGCCCGGCTGCGCCGCCTTCAGCATGTTGAGCCGCTCGAGAAAGGAGAATTGATGGCAGGCCACGAAGTTGGCGCGGCTGATCAGGTAGGTGGACCGAATCGGCTTCGGCCCGAAGCGCAGGTGCGACACCGTCACCGCCCCGGCTTTCTTCGAATCGTAAACAAAATAACCCTGGGCGAAGAGGTCGGTCCCCTCACCGATAATCTTGATGGAATTCTTATTGGCGCCCACGGTTCCGTCGGAACCGAGCCCGTAGAACAGGGCGCGCACCGTCTGGGGGTCCTCCGTGGAAAACTCTGGATCGTATTCCAGACTGGTGTGGGTCACGTCGTCCTCGATGCCCACCGTAAAATGATTCTTGGGCCGGGCGAGCGCGGCGTTGTCGAAAATGGCCTTCACCATGGCCGGCGTGAATTCCTTGGAGGAAAGTCCGTAACGCCCGCTCAGGATGCGCGGTGCGGCTTGGAACGGCGCCTGGCCCGCCGCCAACGCTTCGTTGATCGCGGTCATGGTGTCGAGATAGAGCGGATCACCGGTCGCGCCCGGCTCCTTGGTGCGATCCAGCACCACGAGGGTCCTGACCGTCGCGGGCAGTGCGGCCACAAAGTGTTCGACCGAGAAGGGGCGGTAGAGGCGGACTTTGAGCAGCCCCACCTTCTCACCCTGCGCCGTCAGGTACTCGACCGTCTCCTGCGCCGTCTCGGCGCCCGATCCCATCAGCACCACGACCCGCTCGGCATCCGGCGCGCCCACGTAGTCGAACAGGTGATAGGCGCGGCCGACGAGCCGGGCGAACTTGTCCATGACGTTTTGCACAATGCCGGGAGTGGCGAGGTAGAAGGGATTCACCGTCTCCCGCGCCTGGAAAAAGACATCGGGATTCTGCGCTGTGCCGCGGATGACCGGACGGTCCGGCGAGAGCGCCCGCGCGCGGTGCGCCTGTACCAGCTGCTCGTCGATCATGGCGCGCATGTCGTCGGCGGTGAGCTGCTCGAGTTTCATCACTTCGTGCGAGGTCCGGAAACCGTCAAAGAAGTGGAGGAACGGCACCCGCGTTTCGAGCGTGGCCGCCTGCGCGATGAGGGCCAAATCCATCGCCTCCTGTACCGAGTTCGATGCCAGCAGCGCAAATCCGGTCTGGCGCGTTGCCATCACGTCGGAGTGATCGCCGAAAATGGAAAGCGCGTGCGAGGCCACGGTGCGCGCCGAAACGTGGATCACCGTGCTGGTCAGCTCGCCCGCGATCTTGTACATGTTCGGAATCATCAGCAGCAGGCCTTGCGACGCCGTGAAGGTGGTCGCCAGCGACCCGGCCTGCAACGCGCCGTGCAGCGATCCCGCCGCGCCGCCCTCGCTTTGCATTTCGATGACGGTGGGAACCGTGCCCCAGATGTTGGGCTTGCCTTCCGAAGCCCACTGGTCGGCCCATTCGCCCATCGGC
The DNA here is from genome assembly GCA_964533045.1 of uncultured Acidobacteriota bacterium. Classification (GTDB taxonomy): domain Bacteria; phylum Acidobacteriota; class Terriglobia; order UBA7540; family UBA7540; genus JACQNR01. Next base: position 24,243 of record CAZHKT010000019.1, read on the forward strand.
GAGGAGGGAGTGATCGGGTAGATCGCCACCACCTCGTTGACGCCGTAAGCGGAATACGCCGTCGCTTCATTACCATCAATCGTGACCTTTTCGCGTGCCATGCTCGACCCCTTCAGTTTCCCGTCTCCGGCCTGTTGGGCTTCACCCTCAGGCTGGCTCACACACTGCTGCACGGTGACGTAAAGCACACGGACTACCACCCGAGCCCCATGTTGATGTTTTCAACAGCTTTGAAGAGGCTGGAGTTACGGGTTCTAGAGGAAGACCTACCCGATTGGAATTAAAAGACTTGCGCCAAATCACGAAAGCGTTTGCGGGAAATTACTCAGGTGAGATTGTGACGCCGTGGCGCCGATCAGGGGCCGATCAAGTCAGGAATTCGCCCTCGGTTTCGCGCAGGAAGAGCGCGAAGATGACGGTGGCCACGAGAAACGCCGAGATGAAGGACACGGTAAAGAAAAAACTGGTCTTTTGGGCAAGCAGCGCTCCGACGATGACCGGCGCCAGGGCGTTCGCGACCCGCTGCAGGGTGAGTCCGACGCTGTACCCCACGCCGCGAACGTCAGTCGGGTAGAGTTCCCCCATCCACGTATCCCACACCCCCCACGCCCCTTGATTGAAGAAATAGAGGCCAAAGCTCCAGAGGTACATTTCGCCCAGCGAGGCTGATCGGGCAAACAGGAAACCGAACACCGCCGCGAGGCTGACGAAGCTGACCATGATCCGCTTCCGGCCAAAGCGGTGAGTTAGTGCCGACGCCGTCATGTATCCAGGAATCATGATGAGCGCCGTGAGCGCCATAAACTCGTAGCCCTCAGGCGCCGACAGACCTTTTCGCGCCAGCAGCTGCGGCATCCAAGTGGCCAGCGCCCAGTAGCCCCAGCAAAAACAGAAGTTGAGGAGCGACTGCAACACGGTAACGCTAAGCAGTCTGCCGCGGAACAATTCCAGAAATGATCCCTGCTGGTGTTCTTCGACGGCGAGTTCGGTGTGGTTGAGATCGATTGGGAGCCTCCCCTGGGCAAGGCGGGTGATAGCGTGCCTGGCAAGCGACTGCTTTCCCTTCCCGGCCGCCCAGTAAGGCGACTCCGGAACCCAGGCCTGCACGGCCAGCGCCCACAGGCCCGCCAGAGAACTTACGGCTAAGACCCAGTGCCAACTGGTGTGGCGCAGCGCGTGCGTCACGCCGATGGCGATCAGCATCCCCAGCGGCCAGCCGGATGCAAGATATACCGTGGCGCGTCCCCGCGATTTCACAGGCAGCAGTTCCTCAAAGTAGATGAATGCGGAAACGAGGACTCCGGAAAGGGCGGCCCCGGAGGCAAAGCGCGTCCACCACAGGATCCAGTAGGTCGGCGACAGCGCGCTCGCGAGCGAAACCACGCCGTAGCTCGCCAGGCTCGCCACGACCGTCTTCTTGCGCCCCAAGTGATCCGCAAATTTGCCCCAGGCGAGACAGCCCGGAATCATACCGAGGTAGATCGAGCCCATCAGCGAGCCCAGCTGCCGTTCATCCAGCTGGAAATCGCGCGCGATCATCCCGCTCGCCATGATGACAATCATCATTTCCCAGGCTTCAATGACGAACGCGAAGAAGAGTGCGATCCCCGCTTTCCAATGCTCGCGGGTCAGCGGCATCTGCGCGAACAGCTCACCGACGCAGACGGTGGAGTTGGGGACGTATTTCACGATAGTTTCGGCCTGAGAAGAGCGGAACGGCGACCTTCAGGTCGCCCTCTTGCCGAGTCAATGCCGAGGCCAATGGCGGGCTGAAGCCCGCCGCTGCGACGCTGCGGCGGTCAGAGCCCGCCGTTACAGGGCCCGCCCGGCGCGCAACGCCGCGGTGGCTCCGGCATCAATCTCGAATTGATCTTGAGCCAGAACGACGCCGTACACCTCGCGCGCCGTTTCGCGCGAAATATAGCCGGCACGCACATCAGCGAGCACCAGCGCCGGATCACGATCGAACGGATCGCCCCAGCCACCGCCTGCGCCGGTGCGAATGCTGACCACATCGCCGCGCTCCAGCCGGTGCGCCGAAATCTTGCGCACCCGCAGCGGCTTCTTACCTTCGCCCGAGATGACGATGTGGTTCAGCGTTCCTTGCATGCCGCCTTCCATGCTCCAGGGCGGCACCACGGCGCGATTGATGTCGGTGGTGAATTCGGCGCGTTGATTGGTGATGCGGTAGTCCTTGAGGATGCCCAGCCCTCCCCGGTGTCTGCCGTGGCCCACGCCACCCGCGGGATGGAGGGCGTATTGCTCGACCACGATCGGGTAGCGCGTCTCGATCACCTCCACGCTCGAGGCGAAGGTTTCGCCATCGGCGAAGCTCACGAGGCCCGACTCGCCGTCCTTGTCGGGGCCAGCGCCCCAGCCACCGGGATTAGGCTCGACGAGCGCAAAGCCCTCCCGCGTCTTGTCGTCAACACCTGCAACGATTAGTCCGACGACGCTCAAAAAGTGTCCCGCCGTCAGCCGCGAGGGCGCGTGCGGAGCAAGAGCTTTCCAGACCAGGTCCGCGGCGTAGGTGAGTACTTCCCAATAGACCGAGACCGGCGCGGGGCGCACCGCGTTGAAGATGGTTCCTTCCTCGGCGACGACGCACAGCGGTGCCACCAGGCCCTGGTTGTATTTGGCGTGGGGATCGACCAGCGCCATATAAACAACGCGCACCGCGGCCACCGTGCCCGGATAGGTGTTGTTGAGCGGCAGCGGCAGCTGCGGCGAATTACCGCTAAAGTCCACTTTGAATTCGTCATCGGTGATTTCGACCTCGACGTGGACGGCCAACGGCGCATCGTTATCGCCGCCTTCGTCGAGAAAATCGTCGGCGCGGAAGCGGCCCTTGGGCAAGTCGCGCAGGCGCTGCCGCGCGATGTCTTCTCCGGCCCGATGGATGAAATCAACGGCGGCAAAATACGTTTCAACCCCGTACTTGCCGATGATCTTCTCCACGCGCCCCGCCGCGACGCGCAAGCCCGCAACCTGCGCTTCTAGGTCGCCCACGCACATCTCCGGGATGCGCGAGTTGGACTTGATGATTTCCAGAATACCGGCGTTCAATCGGCCCGCGTCGTAGAGTTTGCAGATGGGAATCTGCAAGCCTTCCTGAAAGATTTCGGTGCGTCCGGGACCCCAGCTCCCGAAGGTGATCCCGCCCACGTCGTTCCAGTGGCCCTTGCTCGCACCGAATCCCACCAGCTGGTCGCGGAAGAAGAACGGCATCACCACGCAGACGTCGTTCAAGTGCGTGCCGGAAATGTATGGATCGTTCAGGATGATCACGTCGCCGGGCGCCAGGCCGCCCGCCCCGTACTTCTTCAAGATGCCTTTGACGTTGAAGTCGAGCATGCCGACAAAGACGGGCACGGCGACGGCCTGCGCGGTGACGTCGCCCTTCGGATCGGTGATGGCGGTGGAAAAATCCAGCACGTCGTAGATGATGGGGCTCTTCGCGGTGCGAGCCGTGACGGTAAACATCTCCTCGCACGCCGAGACCAGCGCGTTGTGGATGATGTTCAGCGTGAAGGTGTCGGGCATCCTATTTGCGCTCCAGAATGAGATTGCCCCACTCATCCACCACCGCCTGGAATGCGGGTGGAATGAGGATCGTCGTGGTTGGTTCTTCCACGATGGCCGGGCCGGCCACACGCTGGCCCGCCGCGAAATATTCGCGACGATAGACGGGCGTGGAAATCCGCGCGCCAACGCTCCAGCCGACGAATCGTTCCGGGGGGCTTGCGTAGACGCCTGCCGGCGCTCTCAGCCGCTGCAGTTCGGGCTTGCGGGCGCGCACCACGCCTGTCACGCGCAGATTGACCACTTCCACCGGGCTTTCGAGACGAAAACCGTATTCGCGCTGGTGGTGGTCCTGAAAAGTGTTCATCAGCGCTTCGACCGCGTCGAGTCCGAACTCTCCGCTCAAGGCGGGCACGGTGATGGTGTGTTCCTGGCCCGCGTAGCGTAGATCCGCGCTGCGTTGGACTTGGACCTGGCCGGCCGTCCCTTCCTCGCGAAAGAGTTCGACGGCCTTGGCTTCGAGGGCAAGGAAGTGCTCGTGAATTGAGCCTGCGACAGCGGGGTCGTCCAGCCTTCGCACCAAGGTCTGCACCATCGTGTGGCGCAGGTCGCTCATCAGCAATCCCCACGCGGAAAAGTTTCCGGGTGGAATGGCCGGAACGATGATCTGGGGAATCTCCAGTTCTTCTGCGATGAAGGGCGCGATCATCGGCCCCGAGCCGCCGTAAACCACCAGTGCGAAGTCGCGGGGATCGTAGCCGCGCTGCACCGAGATCAATCGCAGCAGTTGCGCGGCGTTGTCGTGCGCCGTGCGCAGCATGGCCTGCGCCGCATCTGCCACGGAAATCGCGAAACAATTGGCAATCTTTCCGATCGCCTTGTCCGACAGCTCGCCGTGCACCTTCATCGCGCCGCCGAGGAAGTATTCCGGATTCAGAAATCCAGCCACGAGATAGGCATCGGTCAGCGTTGGCTCTTCCCCGCCCAATCCGTAGCAAGCGGGTCCGGGATCCGCGCCGGCATTGCGGGGACCCACCTTCAGCGTGCCAACCTCGTTAACCCAGGCGATACTGCCGCCGCCGATGCCGATCTCATTGATGTCCACCACCGGCACCTTGATGGGGTAGCCAGGGCGAAATTCGTCGCGTTCGACGGCGTAATCGCTGCTGAAGCGCAGCGTGAGGTTGTGTACCAGGCTCGCCTTGGTCGTCGTGCTGCCGCCGTCCATGGCGATGATGTGGCGCGCGCCGACGCGTTTGGCAATGGCGATGGCTCCCACCACCCCCGCCACGGGGCCCGACTCCACCGTTTCGATGGGGAATCTCGCCGCGTAGTCGAAGGTCGCGATGCCGCCCCCCGAAAGCATCATGTAGAGCGTGCCCTTCATGCCCATCCGATCGAAGTCGGTGGCGAGCTTCTGCAAGTAGCGATCCACCAGCGGCCGGACGTAGGCATTCAGCACGCAGGTGTTGGTGCGTTCGTACTCGCGCCACTCGCGCGAGATATCACAGGAAATAGAAACCGGCGGAGGGTTCTCGACCACTGACTCACGGTTCCACGCCGCCAGTACCTTGCTCGCTTCCACTTCATTGGCGGCATTGGCGTAACTGTTGATGAAAGCAATGGCCACGGCTTCGACGCCCTCCGCCAGCAACTTCCGGTAAGCGTCCAGCAGACTGCCGCGATCCAGAGGGCGGGCGGTGGTTCCGTCGGCGAGGGTGCGCTCATCAGCCTCCAGGCGCAGGTGGCGCGGCACGAAGGGTTCAGGCTTCTGATACCGGAGATTGAAGATGTCACGCCGGTTGGCGCGCTGGAGCTGGAGAATATCGCGAAACCCGCGGGTGGTGATCAGTCCGGTCCGGGCGCCATTCCTCTGCAAGATAGTGTTGATGACCAGCGTCTGGCCGTGGAGAAGCTGGCTGACGGCGGGGGGATTGACGCCGCTCAGCTTAAAAACGTGCTCAACGTAGCGGCTGAAGTCGGCGGGGGTGGTGCGCGCCTTCGACCAGGACATGGCGCCCGTCTGCTCGTCCACCGCGACCAGATCCACAAAGCCGCCGCCAATGTCGATCGCCACGCGAAGCGACATGCCCTGTCCCTATCCAGTTCCCGTTGCCGACAAAGCATCATATCCCCGCGGCGCCAGAGGTCAAGATGCAGTGGCCGTTCTATGGCTGCATCCGGCCGTAGGCGGACAGCGAATCCAGGAGGCGCGCCATATCGAATCCGACTTCACGGTAGAGTTCCACCAGGTCGCCTTCACGCTCCATGGGCCCAAGCGGAATAAACTTCTCGGCGGGGATGTAGAAAGGGTTGTCGCGCACCAGCGATCCGTTCACCACCAGGTGGCGGTGCACGGCGATGGCCTGGAACAGGTGCGGGGGGCCGAAGCGCTCCAGGTCGTACTGGCAGATGGCGGCACTGGGATAGTGTTTCACCTGGTAATTGAGCAGCGCGTGGAACTCGAAAAAATGCGGCATGGGGAATTCGGACGCGGCGGGCCAAAGGCCGTCCTCGAGCCAACGGACGGCGGGCGCGCCGGTCCGCTCGGCCTCATCGAAGACTTGCCGGCAAGTGTCGCGCAGAGTTGCGAAATCGGCCGCGCCCTCGATCACTCGAAGCGGCGCGTCTTTGAGGGGCGAAACCAGGCTGCGCACCCGGCTCTTCATCTCGCGGCAGAGATCGGATGGTGCCAGAAAGACGCACAGGTCGCCGCGCTCGACGCCCTCGGCGAGAAACGGTGCATGACGAAACGCTTCCTCCCCGCCGCCGCGATAGAGCACCGCCACGTGCTCGTGCTGCAGCATGGGAATCCCGCCTTCGAGGTGGGTCAGCAGCGGAAGTGGCATGAGGGTTTTCTCTAGCGCCGAGTTTCAGGCCGGGACGGCGCCTGCCGGGTCCGCCGGCGTCCCGCCGGCTGGGATTGAAGATCGTGCCGGCAAGATGGCGGCGCACCCAGAGAGCTGCTGCTACGCGTAAATCCCGCGCAGCTTGATGCTGAAGGCGGCGCGATCAATGGCCAGCATGTAGGACGCGATGCGCGGGTTGACGCGCTTCCGCGCGGCGTATTCCATCACCCCGTGAAATGCCGTGACCATGATGCGCTGAAGCCGCTCGTTCACCATGCTCTCGGTCCAGAAATAACCCTGGCGATCCTGCACCCATTCAAAATAGGAGACGGTCACGCCGCCGGCGTTGGCCAGAATATCGGGGATAATGAAGACACCGCGGTCCAGCAGGATCTGGTCGGCGGCAGGCGTGGTAGGTGCGTCCGCCCCTTCCACCAGAATGCTGGCCCGGATGCGGCCGGCGTTGCGGTGAGTGATAACGTTTTCGACGGCGGCGGGCAGCAGAACGTCGCATTCCTGCTCCAGGATCTCCTGGTTGCCGAGGGCCTCACCTTCCGGGAAGCCCTTCACCGTCCCCGCCTCCCGCACATGGTCGCACAACCGGGGGATGTCCAGGCCATGCGGATTCAGGATGCCGCCTTGAGAGTCGGCCACGCCGATAATCTTGTAGCCCGCCGCATGCATCAGGCGCGCCGCATTACCACCGACGTTGCCGAAACCTTGAATAATCACGCGCGTGCCCTCGCGGGAGCATTCCAGGTGCTTCAGCGCCTCGTCGCAGACGATCATGCAGCCGCGGCCGGCGGCTTCGACCTGGCCCCGCGAGCCACCCAGGTCGAGCGGCTTGCCCGTCACGCAGGCCGTCACCGTGTGGCGCGCGTGCATCGAAAAAGTATCCATGATCCAGGCCATGGTCTGCTGGTCGGTGTTCAGGTCGGCTTCGGGAACATCGCGGTCCGGCCCCATGAAGTCGAGGATCTCCGCCGTGTAGCGCCGCGTAATGCGCTCCAGTTCGCCGCGTGAGAGTTGCTTCGGATCGCACACCACCCCGCCCATGGCCCCGCCGAACGGAATATCCACCAGCGCGCACTTCCAGGTCATCTCGGCGGCCAGACCGCGGATTTCATCCAGCGTCACGCTGAGGGAATACCGCACCCCGCCCTTGCATGGTCCGCGCCCGGTGCTGTGCTGCACGCGGTAACCATCGAACATCTGAAGCTTGCCGCTATCCATGGTCACCGGAATGTGGACGATAATCTCGCGCTCGGTGGTGCGCAAGTACTTCACCAGCCCCGGATCCACATCCATCATGCGCACGGCGGTATCAAACCGCGCCGCCATGGCCTCGTAAACGCTCAGCTCTTTTTCCACCGTTTCCATGCCTCACCGCCGCCCTCGCGAAACGAGATTCATTTTCCAGGCCGAGTATAGCAGATGCCTGAGGCGGGAGCACGCCGTGGCGCGTCCGTCGGCTGGTCAATGCGCGGTTTCCGGTATGGCGGGTTCGTGTTCGCTGGCGCGGGGAATCTCCTGCAGGCGGAAGAAGTGATTCAAGGGCATGCGGCCGGGACCGGTGGGATAGGCCTTGCGGATGGCTTCGGTGACGTAAACCTTGGCGAAGACAAGGGCCTCGCGCAACGGACGGCCCAGCGCCAGATTGGCGGCGATGGCCGAAGCGTAGGTGCAGCCGGTGCCGTGCGTATTGTCAGGCTTGATGCGGTCCCCCACAAATACTTCCAGGGTCGCCCCGTCGTGGAAGACGTCCATCGCCTTGTCGAGATGCCCGCCGGTGACGACCACGGCGGGCGCGCCCATTTCGATCAGTCTATGGGCCGCGGCCTTCATGCCTTCCACATCTTCAACTCTTAGACCGGTCAGAATCGCTGCTTCCCCCAGGTTGGGCGTCACGATGCGCACCCGCCGGATGAGCTGGTCCCGCAGAAATTCCGCCCCCTCATCTTCGAGCAGCTTCGCACCGCTGGTGGCGCGCAGCACCGGATCGAGCACGGCGGGAATCCCGGCGTGAGCGGCGAGCACGGCTCCCACGGCTTCCGCGTTGGCTCGATTCGCCAGCATGCCGATCTTGATGGCCTTCACGCGCCCCTCGGCCAGCAAATTCTCGGCGGTTTGCCGCAACAGGTTCGAGTCGGCGGGATGGATGGCGGTTACGCCCTCCGTGTTCTGGACGGTCAGGGCGGTGATGGCCGCCACGCCATAACAGCCTTCCGCTGCCAGCGTCTTCAAATCCGCCGTGATGCCCGCCCCACTGGAAGGATCGAAACCGCCAATGGTTAGTACGACAGGGGGGGACGGATTCACTTGCATGCTCACCAAAAGCCCTCGGCAATGCTGGTGTGATTATAGGATCGCGCGGGGGCAAGTCAAGACAGGAATCGTTGAGAAGGACCGCCGCTACTTTCCCGCCGGCTGAATCTGGTCCAGCTGAATATTGGTGCTCGATTCAATCTCGATACTGAGCGGCCCTTGCACCGGAAGCCGGGTATTCGAAGCATCCGGGACTTCCGCCTTGAGAGTCTGGCGAATCGTGGATTTGTTTTGCAGCACGTGGCCGTCGTCCAGCGCCACCAGCACCCGCCCCTGGCCGTCGCCGTTCGCGGTCAATTGAAGATTCAGTCCGTGCGCCTGAAGTCGTGCCCAGGCCGTGTTCGCGCCGGCGCTGGCCGTGTCCGGGTTCAGGCGATTGGTGAAGCGCACCTCCACCATCGCGGCCTTCACCCGGCCGACACGGGTCCTGCCCGCCAGACGCAACACATTCTCCCCCTCCATCACGAAAGGGAAATCCTTGGTGGCCGGAGTGGTCAGACTCACCTTCCATTCCTCGCCATCTTGGAGAGCCTGCTCGGGGTAGAGCGCGCCGCCGCCCATCTGCTCGAGAAACACGCGCAGCGTCTGCCTGGCCGCCTCCTGCAGCGGCAGGTCAAGCTGCTGGAGCGCCTCTTCCGCGCCCTCGAAACCCAGCAGACGCCCGGCGCGGTCGTAGCGCGCCGTGAGCGTCTGGCCGTTCAACTGCCGCGCGAATTCCTCTTCCGCCTCTTGCGCCGCCTTGCGGATGTCCTCGGGAAGCGATTCATCCAGGTGGGTGTCAAACTCAAAGCGATCGAAGCGGTTCTCCACCACCGCCACACCCGCGGCATCCACGGAGCGCACCGTGATGGTATTGGTCTGCCGGGTGGAAATCGTCCGCGGAGCGGGCGGTAGAAGCGCCTTCAAACCCTCGGGATTGGAGCGAACGGCAATCTGCGTCTCGACGGTGGTTTGGTAGGTGAACTGCTGCCCTGGACGGAACTTGCGAGCAAGACGAGTCTTGCCCTGGCCAACGGCTGGCAAACTGACGCTCAGTATCAGGGCCGCCACAGCGCAACTCGCCCCCCGCCCCAGCCTCCGGCCGCGCCGCGACCACTCTCTTTCCCCGGGTCCTCGTGGCGTCTCAGGAATGGCGGACCTCCGACCGGAATTTATGGAGACATTCGGGCGAGCAGAAGTGCAGCAGTCTGCCGTCATGTTCGAGGCGGTGTGACACCTCGGTCGAAACAAACATGCCGCAGACCGGATCGCGCGCCGTCTGGCCGCGGATTTCCGGCCGGGCGGGGGATGAGCGGACGGGACGCCTTCCGCCGGTCTGGCTCCCCAGCAGAGCGCTCAGGATGCGCGAGACAATCCAGCCCAGAATCATCACGAAGATAACGTTGAGTGCGTAGATGAGCAAACGCATCATGGGCCAGGACCGTCCTTAGCGTCCGGCGGCACGCAGTTGATCAATCTGGGGCTTCAGGCCATCCAGCCCGGGATAGTTCGGATTCATCTTTTTCAATCTGTCCCAGGCCGTTTGAGCGGCGGCGGCGTCCCGCGCGCCTTGGATGTTCACGATAATGGTGTTGAAAAGCGTCGGCTCATGGCGGGGATCGATTTCAAGCGACTTGGCATACTCCACCAGCGCTTCCTTGACCCGGCCCGTGTTGTAATAAGCCGTGCCCAGGTCGGTGCGCGCGCTCACATTTTTCGGATCAAGTTCCAGCACCTTCTGATAGGACTCAATGGCTTTCTGCCACTGGCCGCTGTCGTAATAAGCGTTGGCCAGTTGGACCCGCGTGGCCACGTCCTTGGGATTCTGCGCCACGCGCTCCTCCAGCGTCTTGATGATAGCGCCGGTGTCGATGGGGGGATGCCCTTCGGGAAGCTGCGGGCTGGCCCCCGGTCCGCCCGCCGGCGCACCCGGGGTGATATGTTCGTGATCGTGGGTGTCACCGGTGACGGCGGCGCGCTTCTGCTTGCTCCAATTCAGTTGCGAATCCGTGACGTATCCCGCCAGGAATCCCACCGCGAGAAAGACAACCGCAGTGATGATCGTTTCCTTCTTCACAATTCAACCTCGTCCATAAGCTGCGATTCGATTGAGTATAGCACGCCCCTCCTGAGGGCGCAGGTGTCCCGCCCGCCTGTTCGTAGGCGCACGGCGCGCCGTGCCCTTAACTGTGGCGGCGATCTGGGATCAGCGGGCGGTTCCCAGAGTTGACCTCGTCCTGTGGCAGCGTTAGAGTCGCGCAGTGCAGCTTTTAGCGGCGGCCTTCGGGCCCGCATGCATCAATCCAGCATCGTGGCGACCTGAAGGTCGCCTCGACGATTGTCTGAAGGTGTCATATGGCTACATTTCATAT
>CAZHKT010000020.1:0-34222 GCA_964533045.1 uncultured Acidobacteriota bacterium
CGGAGGGGCGCAAGGTCGTCCACGAGGCCGAAGCAGCCGTCCGACGAGCGGTAGCACTCGACCATCAACTGGCCACCAAGGCCGCAGTATTGCCGCCCCCGCATCACGCTTGCCGGTTCCGTCACGCGCCCCCTCCAAACCCTTAGTTACGGTCTTCGCTCGCCGCGATTACACCCACAATATACTTGAGGATGGCGCTCGAGGGACAAACCAGATTCCAGATGCCCCATTGCGAACTCCGAAATTCGAATCCTGCTTTTCGTATTTGCACTTTCCCGTTTCTACTAGCCAAACAAGCTGCGACCCGGGAGACAGGAAATGCATCTCATAAGTCATGGCGATCGAGCGGCGGACATTCATTATCGGAGCGGTGGCAGGCGGCATCGGGCTGGTGGAATACGGCGTCGTCACCGGTTGGATGGAGGACCTGACGGCCCCGCGCGGCTTTTCTGTGAAAGACTTTGCGGATCGCGGCGAGCAGGCCGCGCTGCTGGCGATTACCCCGAACGATGACTTCTATGTCACTTCCAAGGGCGCCACGCCGCTGGTCCGCGCTGCCGATTGGAGACTGAAAGTAGACGGTTTGGTCGACCGGCCCTTCGAGCTGGACTACGACGAATTGCGTGTCCTGCCGGCGATCGAGAAGCACCTGACGCTCGAATGTATTTCGAACTCCGTAGACGGCACATACATCGGCAACGCTCTGTGGCGGGGCACGGCGCTGAGGCCGCTCATCGAGCGCGCCCGGCCCCGGCCGGCCGCAGCGCACGTCGTGCTTCATGCTGCCGACGGCTTTACCACCGGACTTCCCATCGACCGCTTCTGGAACGAGGAGAACTTTCTCGCCTGGCAGATGAACGGCGAGGACCTCCCGCCCAATCACGGCTTCCCCGCGCGCATCTTCATCCCCGGCAAGTTCGGAATGAAGCAGCCTAAGTGGTTGACGCGCATTGAGTTCGTTAACAAGGCCTATTTAGGCTACTGGGAGTCGCAGGGCTGGTCGGACGAGTGCGAACGCTGGTCGCACGCGCGCTTCACCGACCTGAGCGACGGAGCGAAGATCTCGGGCAAGAACTTCGTCATCACCGGCTACGCGGTGGGCAATCTGGACGGCATTCGGAAAGTGGAAATCAGCTTTGACAACGGCGAGTCATGGCACGACACCAACCTCTTCAGCAACCCTTCGCCCCTTACTTGGAGCTTTTGGAAGTACACATGGGTCGAGCCTAGGCGCGGCACCTACCGCCTCCGCGTCCGTTCGAGCGATGGCCAGGGCCGTGTCCAGGGCGTAGGCCCCACGAGCATCTTCCCCGACGGCGCGACCGGCCAGCAGGTTGTAAAGGTTACAGTCGTTTGAAAAGGATAGTCCCGACTAATCGCGGATCAGATCAACCTTCGGGGATGGTTGAACAGAGGCAGGAACAATGCTCGCCCGGCCTTTGGAGGCGTGGGATGGCCGGGGTCTCGGCACGACTCGGATGCGGACCTTGGCGATTCCCGCTCCCACGAAACCCAGGGCTTGTGCGGTGGCTTTTGAGACGTCGAGCATCCGCCCCTCGATGGAAGGGCCCCGATCATTGATGCGGACGACGACCGAGCGGCCATTCCGAAGGTTGGTGATTTCCACCCAGCTTCCCAACGGCAGCTCCGGATGGGCAGCAGTAAGTCCATTCATATCAAATACTTCACCGGCGGCCGTGGCTTTCCCATGGAACTCCTCGCCGTACCAACTGGCGACACCCTCATTGGGATCAGTGACGGGAGGGACAGCCGGAGTCCGGCCCATCGGAACCGCTCGAAAGCTGGGAGACCACAGGAGTGTTATAGCTAGGGCCGAACCAAACAGGTATTTCTTCATCGACCTTCCTTCGGGGCGCCACGCCCCAACTGCTACGAGTTTGCACTTGCCCCGGGAAAGTCCCAAGAATATACAAAATATGGAAGGATTTGTCAAGTCGGGCGCACCAGATGCCGACTGTCCGACCTGTAAGGAGCACTGGGGGACGCTGAGACCCAGAGACTACCTGTGAGCAAGTGCCTGACTCAGTGGCGTGCCCACGGAGCCTGCGGGCGGCTCAATCCCCAGTGCAGAGGCGACCGTGGCGGCGAGGTCCACAGGCTGGCAAGGTTCCGAGTACCGGCCCGGGCGAAAAGCCGAGCCCCAGAACATCAGCGGAACTTGAGCGTCATACGTCCAAGGGGTTCCGTGGGTCGCGCTGCTTTCCCGACCGGAAGCGACGGCATAAGGCTCGAGCACGAAGAAGACGTCGCCGCTTCGCTGTAAGTTGAAGCTGTTGAAGACCTTATGGGGAATCGAGTTTTTCGGATGGCCGCCCCGGAGCACCTCCGAGCGGGTGTAGGCGGCGAAAATTCCGGGAACCTCGACGGCAGCCCGCGCCGCTTCTTCGGCGGCCTTTTCCGGGCTCACCTGCCGTCGGGCGATGGTCTCCTGGTTTAAGAAAATATAAGGCGTATCGAGGTTTTCAATCCAATTGTCCTCGCCGAAGGCAGTCCCAAGCCGGGCTTGGACGGCTTCTCTTACGGTCTTGGATTCAAACAGCCCGTGTCCCAAGTTGTGCCCGGTGATGTATTCCGGCGTAGGGGAAACTCCGTGATCGCTGGAAAGCGCAATCCAAACATTTTGAAGGCCGAGAGATTTGTCCAGGTCATCGAGGAAGGCGGCCAGTTCACGGTCAGTTCGCAGGGTCATATCAGCCACTTGAGAGCTATACGGGCCGTACTCGTGCCCGACGAAGTCGTTGGCGGAGGGGCAAATGACCAGCAGGTCGGTCCCCGGCCCCTGTCCCAGCTTCTCTTCTCGCAAGGCCGCCCGGGCCAGGCTCAACTCGACTTCGTTCATATACGGAGTCTTTTCAATCCAGTTGAGGAACCTGGGGCTGGGGCAAGGCTCCCCCGCCGCCGGCCGGTACTCGCTGAAGACGCGCCCCGCCGCTCCGGGCGTCTCGGGCAGGGCTTGCCAGGGCTTCCCGCAATACCTTTTCAGCGGCTCCTGCCGGTTAAACTCGGCTACCCACGCCGGTAGTTTGTCCATATAGTAGGTGCTGGATACAAAGCGGCCTGTCCTTCCGTCGTACCAGTAGGCGGCGTTGGCGGTGCGTCCACCCAGAAAAATCGCTGCCCGGTCCTTCATGGAAATGGAAATGACTTTCGACTCGAATTGGGTCGCCATCCGCAGGGCGTCGCCCAGCGTATCGCTCATCAGCCGGCGAGGCGAGGCGCCACGCTGGTCGCGGGAGCCTTCGTCAGAATCCACGACGCGAGTGTTCGGGTCCTCGATGCAGTTCACCGTGCGCTGGAGCGAGCGGTCATACCAGGAGTTGCCGATAATGCCGTGAACGTTGGGATAAGTACCGGTCGAAAGCGTGGCGTGGCCGGGTCCGGTGATCGTGGAGGCGTAGTCGTACTGGCAGTGGGTGAAGCGTGCGCCCCCCATCAGGCGGCTGAATCCGCCGGGCACAAAGTAGGGTTGAAAGCGGTCCAGGTAATCGGCGCGAAACTGGTCGACGATGATCAACAGAACCAGCTTGGGTCGCAGCGGGGCCTTCGCCGGCATGGAACGCGGCTGCGAAAACCCGGCAAGCCCCGCGCCCATCGCCAGCAGCGCCAGCACGATGAGAATGAGAAGCGGATAGACTCTTTTCCTTGAGCTTTGCATTGCGCCTTAGAGTTTAGCAGATTCGGGCAAATCGAGGGTGTGTCCCCTCCCCCTCGCCAAACCGCGCAAGGTCATCTAAAATTGCGGCGGGCGCGTCCGGGCCGTTCGGGAGCGACTTCACCACCAAGCCATGCGAATCCTGGCCAATCGAGATCACCCCCAACTCGGGCGCGGAAGGTGTATCAGCATTCCGTTAATCCTGGCTTGTTGTTTCGCGTCAAGCCTGGCGCTGGGCCGAGTGCAAACGAACTCGACCCCCGCAACAGCCAGCTCTCAGCCTTCCGCCGAACCTGAAACAGCGCCTGCGGCAGCCCTCGAATATGAGGCGCGGCTCCTCCATGCCTACGGCGCGGTGCTGAAGGCAGGGAACGGGGTGATTCTCCCACCCGCGATTCAATTTCCGGACGAAGATGCCGTCACCAATTGGCAGGCGGGCGTGCCGACAGAGAAAACCACGATTGGCAGGGTGACCATCGAGCTGCAGAAGCCGGCCATGCAGGCGTTGCTCGCCGCGCGCGAGGATTTGCAGAAGATCAAGCTCGACGTGCGGCCCGCGCTGCGCGATGCCGCGCGCCGCAGTTTTGCCGACACGGAGCGCCTGTGGAAAAAACGGGTCGAAGCGGGCCTCTACCATTGGTACAAGAGGAAGAAGATCTCCCGCAAGGAACTGCGCCGCTTGCGCGCCCTGCCCCACCCCGACCAGGCGATGGAAATCGTCCAGCTGGAAGCCCAGGGGCTCTTCTTCAGCACCAATTTGAAGAAATCGATTCTGGTTTCCGCCGCGCCGCCCGGCGCGTCGCAGCATCTCACGATGTTGGCGCTCGACATCCGGGACCACGAAAAGGCCAAGGTGCGCGAGGCCCTGGCGCGCCACGGCTGGTTCCAGACCGTCGCGGGCGACTTCGGACACTTCACTTATCTTGGCTGTCGCGAAGAGAATTTACCCGGTTTGGGGCTGAGCAAGGTGCTCGTCGAAAAGCGCGCTTTCTGGGTCCCAGTGCGGCTCGAAAAGTAGAGATCCGGCGAGACTATTCGGGGGAAAGAAAGGGATTGCGATCCCGCGCGGCCTCGCGGAGCTGGCGGTCGTAAAGCTTGCGCTTGACAGGGTCGGAGAGAATATCCCAGGCTTCGACGATGGCTTGAAAGCGCGTGCCCTCAATGCCGGGCGTGCGGTCGGGATGGTAGATCTTCACCTTCTCCCGGAAAGCCTTTTTGATTTCGGCCGGCGTGGCGTCCGGCTTCACGCCCAGCAGTTCGTAATGGGTGTAGGTGCGCATCGTTCTGCAAACGGCCCCCGCGGATTGCCGCCGCGCCGTCGTCCGTCATCAAGGAAGTTAGCCAACCCCGGCATGGGCTGGCAAAATGATCTTCTTGGTAAATTGGTTCGACGGCAACCCACGCGCCCCGTGAAGTAAGAAGCTCCCCGCGAGCTACTCACCATCATGCGCAGATTCGCGCCTCAACGCAACCAAAATATGAATGAAGCGGATGACACAGGCCGCTAATAGCGTCGCCCGGTGCCAGCCCCCTCTCGCTGTCCGGAACCGCTCGGAGGGTCGCTCTCCTCCCGCCCCTCGCCTGCCTGACGGCGGAGTTGAATTCAACCCCGGAATCCACCTGATGATTAAACCAAACATGGGGCAGGTCAATGACACTCTGCACTACCGGCGACACGGAGGGCGAGAGGCCTTCGTACCTATCCGATCTGAGACTCACAGAACCTCATCCCATCCGCGGTGGCGCAAACAGTGTTCGCTCATGCCGGCATTGGACTGAGCCAAGGAGATGGCGTTCGAAGCGCAGGAGTAATACGATGCGAAGCGCGCGCTTAATCGCTGACATCCCCCAACGATGTCTGCGCCACCCCCGAGAAAGCCAAGTACCGGCGGTCAGAGTCCGCCGCTACAGGGCTTCATGCGGCGCGGGGCCTGGCGCCGCGCGAGCGGAAGTCGCTGATCAGAACCTTGGAAATCTCCTCGCGCTGGATCTGGTTGGTGCCTTCGTAGATCTGGGTGATCTTGGCGTCGCGCATGAATTTCTCGACGGGATAATCGTGCATGTAGCCGTAGCCGCCGTAGATCTGCACGGCATCCACGGTCACGTCCATGGCGACGTCCGAGGCGTAGCACTTCGCCATGGCGCTGTAGAGCGTGGGCCGCTCCCGGGGCTGGCGGTCAATGTGCCGCGCCGTGGCGTAAACCAGCGCGCGCGCCGCTTCGATCTTCATGGCCATATCGGCCATCATGAAGCGTAGTCCCTGGAACGATCCGATAGGCGCGTCGAACTGGCGCCGCGTGCAGGCGTATTCCAGCGCCAGATCGAACGCTCCCTGCGCGATACCCAGCGCCTGCGCGCCCACGCCGGGTCGAGACACGTCGAACGTCTTCATCGCCGTGATAAATCCGGTGCCCTCGCGGCCCAGGCAGTTGGTGATGGGCACGCGGCAATCCTGAAAGATCAGTTCGCGCGTGGCGGAGGCGCGGATGCCCAGCTTGTCCTCCTTCTTGCCGAAGGTGAAGCCCGGCGTGCCCTTCTCCACCACGATGCAGGAGGCGCCGCGCGGCCCCTTGGCGGGATTGGTCAGCGCGATAACGGTGTAGATTTCCGCTTCGCCGCCGTTGGTGATCCACTGCTTGGTGCCGTTGAGGACATAGTGGTCGCCGTCGCGAAGGGCGGTGGTGCGAACCGCCCCGGCATCCGACCCGGCCTGCGGCTCGGTGAGGGCAAAGGCGGCGAGCTTTCTGCCGGCGGCAATATCCGGCAGCCAGCGCTGTTTCTGTTCCTCGCTGCCGGAGAGGAGGATAGGAATCGCCCCCAGCGCCGTGCCGGCGAAAGCCAGCGCGATGCCCGCGCACGCCTTGGAAAGCTCTTCGGTAACGATGACCATGTTCATGATAGGCGTGCCATCGGTAAGGCCCTCGTACTTTTCGTCGATATAGACGCGGAAGAGGTCCGCCTCGGCCAGCACCTTCACGACGGGCCAGGGAAACTTGGCCTCTCGGTCGTATTCGGTGGCCACCGGCCGGATTTCCTTCTCGGCAATCTCGCGCGCCAGGTCGCGAATGGCCATCTGATATTCAGTGAAGCCGTAATCGAGCATGAACGATAACCTCCGAGATGCTCCCGCGGCGCAATGCGGGCGCCGGCTTGATTGGGATCGAAGAATCGGCGGTCGCTGTCCTGCGTCAGGACAGGCTTCAACCGCCGCTACCGGCAGATCCTCAGGCTGCGTTGCCGCTGGCCCTGACTGCCGTCTGCGGCAGGTCGGCCCACAGGGCCGGGCGTGCAATCCAGATGTCGCCGCCGCGCAGCACGAACCGGCAGTAATCCTCCACATCGCCGCTGCGGAAGGAACTGACGTCAATTTCTCCCTCGAGCGTGGAAGCGGGGTCGGTGATGCGGATCAGCGTCCGGATCAGCTCCAGCACGCTGGCGTTGACGTCCATAAAGCGGACATCAAGCTTGGGGCCGGTCTGCAAGATCTCGAACTCACCTTGTGGATAAAGACCCGAGAACCGTTCGATCACGGCCTTCAGTTCGTCGGCCGCGCCCGGGTGGGCCTGGAAGCGGACCACGCCATTAAGCCGCTGATAGGCGTCGAAGACCACGGGCGTCGCGCCTTCCTTGTAAGGCTCCCATTTGGCACGGGAGTAATCCGGTTGCGCCCAGGCCACGGTCACAAACGCGCCCTCCCAGACCTTGATGCGGACCGACTGGCCCGTCTGCTCGTCCAGGTAATAGAGCGCTCCACCGGGAATCTGCTTGCGTTCCTGATCGGGGATGGCGGCCAGAAAATCGAACAGTTCGCCGGTGATCTCCCGCATGGCCGGCAGATCGTCGGGCTGGACGTGCCGAACCACCAGACTGTTGGCTTCCGGAGTAAACTCCAGCCATGTCGCTGGGATCTTATCCAGCTTCTTCTGAGTTTCCGGGCTCAACTTGCCCAGTTCAATCCGGCCGGTGCAGCCTAGGTGAGTGCGCATTTTTTCTCCCCCAGTGGGTGGATAGGCGACGGAAAATCCCACCCCACCCCCTGAAAACTCCGGAGTTGCACTTTTGGGGCCAAGCCTGACCGCCCGGCCAAATTGCGCTATGATGAGCCGCAGCCGATGACCGTTCTGAGAAAGGAGGTAGCGCAAGTCCTGGTCTTGGGCTTGCGGCTCTTCTATGAAACGCATCGCAGTTTTAACCAGCGGGGGCGACGCCCCGGGAATGAATGCCGCCATTCGTGCTGTCGTGCGTACCGGCATCAGCAAAGGACTGGAAGTCTTTGGCGTTCAGCACGGCTATGCGGGACTGGTGGCGGGCAAGTTCACGCGCCTGGGCGCGCGCGACGTGGGCGGCATCATGCAGCGCGGCGGCACCGTCCTGGGCAGCGCACGCTGCCAGGAATTCAAAACCGAGGAGGGACGCGCGCAAGCCCTGCGCTGGTTGCGCCAGCAGGACATCGAGGGCCTCATCTGCATCGGCGGCAACGGCACGCAGACCGGATCGAATGCGCTCTCGCAAATGGGTTTTCCCGTCGTCGGCGTCGCTTCGACGATTGATAACGACCTGTTCGGCTCCGACATCACCATCGGCGTGGATACCGCGCTCAACATCGCGCTGGAGGCGATCGATCGGCTGAAGGTCACGGCGTCCTCGCACCAGCGCGCCTTCCTGGTGGAGGTGATGGGACGCAACTGCGGTTACCTGGCGCTGATGGCGGCGCTTGCGGGCGGCGCGGAGGCGGTCGAGATTCCCGAGCGCGAGACCGATCCCGAAGCGCTCGCCAAGATTCTTGAGGAGGCGTACGCGCGCGGCAAACCGCACGCGCTGGTGGTGGTGGCCGAGGGCGCCAAGTACAACGCTGAGGCTCTGCTGAAGTACTTTCGGGAAAACCGCTCGCGCCTGGGTTTCGATCTGCGCGCCACCTCGCTGGGGCACACGCAGCGCGGCGGCACGCCCACGGCGTTCGATCGCCTGCTTGCCACGCGCCTGGGATCGGCGGCGGTGGACTGCATGGTGCAGGGCAAGTTCGGGGTGCTGGTGGGACTGCACCGCGACGGCATCAAAACCACACCCCTTGCCGAGGTCGTCGGCAAGCAGAAGCCCCTTGACCCGCGCCTGCTGGAACTGGAACGCATTCTGGCCATTTAGGGCCCCTCAGTCTTCCTGCCGCCAGTGCCTTTGCGGGTATTCTTCCCATCCCGGAGGCCCGTCTGGCACCGCCCCGGATCCTACCGACTGGCCGGTCATTGGGTCATCCCCCGCCCTCCCCCGGTCGTTGCGGCGGGGGAGAACGGTACGAGAATGGCGCGCGGCGGCCCCGATCATTTACGGGGCGTCGTCGCGCAGGCCTGAGCACTGGGCTGCGAGAGATTGCCAGCCTGGTCAAAAGCCTTGATCACGTAGCAATACGTGGTATTCGCCGTCAGACCTTTATCGCTAAACGAATTCGTCGTGACCGTGGCCACGGTGGCGCCATTGCGCGCTACGTAGTATCCCTTCACGCCCACGTTGTCGGTCGAGGCGTTCCACTTCAGATTAATCTGCGATTTAGAAGCGGCCGCGGCAGTCAGCCCGCTGGGGGCGGAAGGCGCGACGGAATCGGTCAGCGTTCCCCATGTGCCCATGGCCATCACTTCCGGCGCCGATTTGCCGCCCGAAAGCCATGCCTGGTAGAGGCGATTCCCCCAATCGTTGGTGCGATTCTCATCGCGCAGGAATTCCACGTATTCGCGCGACAGCGTTTGGTAGTAGAGCCGCACCTCGGCATAGACCGTTCCGGCCGGCATGGTGTAGTGGGTGTCATCCCAGTACTGGCCATCCTCATAGGCATAGCCCACCGGAGGGGATTGAATGGCGGTGAAATTGGCATTGGTGAAGCCGCGCGGCGGAATGCGATTGTCCTTGACCACGTAATTGTTCAGAACGAAATGGAACGACTCGCCCGCCGGCATTCCCAGCGCCGCCGCCAGATCGGCGGTGATGCCCAGTTTGATTTCGTAAACTTTCGCCTGGGCGTCGAGGATGAGCGCCGCGTTAGCGGCATCGTAGGCCCCGGACTGGCCGATCAGGTTCCCCGAGGCGTCGAAGTATCTAACGTTGATCCAGATGCGCCGGCCCTCGGGATAGCCGCTGGGCAATTTGTGCGCGGTTTCATTAATGACGCGAATCCGCAGCACACCGGAACTGGGCTGACTCACCTGGAGCGTGGCGGCCTTCTGCAGCATGCTGCGCGCGCGCGTGACCCCAGCATCGAGTGCCGCCTGATTGACTTCGCCGGGGAAGAACGTGGCAATGGTTTGCGGCACAAAGGTATTGCCGCCGGTCATGTCGTGCAGCGGCAGATCGGTGCGGATCGGCGTTCCGGCCTTGTTGGCTCCAACGCCCGTCACGTCCGCCATATGGCAGTCCTGACAGGTGGACACGACTTGTTTGTTACCGCCAAAGCGGCCGCCCATGTTCACGCCGGTCGAGGCGAACGTGCTCATCTTCCATTCGCTGAAAGTCCGCTCCACGGGGAACATGGTGCGCAGGTCAAAACTGGGAGCCGGCTGGCCGAAGGCGTTGGCCACATAGTTTCCTGCAGCGTCCTTCGAGAAAGCCGGGTTGCTCACGTCGTGGCAGGTGCCGCAAAGCGCCGCGTCCTGATGGAACGGCGAGTAGAACCGCTGGTGCTTGGCCACCGCGTCGGTGAAGGGCCCGCGCTTGGCGTTGCTGGAATCCGCAATGGACATGCCGTTGGCCGACCATCCGGGAATAGGATTGAGCAGCAAGAGATAGGATTGATCTTGCGGGTATGTTTCGTTCAAATAGGCCGTGTTGCCCGGGTAGGGATTCGTCCCCAGCGGCGTCGGCTTGACCAGTTTGTGGCAGAAGTCACACTGAACGCCCTGCCGATCGTTGTTGTTGAGCGCCGAACCATCCGTGGGGGAAGAGCGGCCTTCCAGCCACCCGGCCGGAGAATGGCACCGGATGCAGAGATCGCCGCTGTCGGGAGCATCCTGATTCGCCACCGCCAGGCAGGCGTAAAACAGCGGGTCGCGCGCCGCTTGCGCCATCATGCCGCCGCGCCAGTTGAACGCCGGCTCCACCGCCGTGTTGTATCCACCGTGACAGTTATCGCACTTGTCCGGCGTCTCCAATTGCCCGGACTGGCCGGGCTGCGACCCGGGCAGGAAGAAATCGTGAATCGTGGTGGGCGCCGACTGGGCCCAGAGCACCACGCCCGTCAGACCCACCGCAAACAGGACCGCCGCCAGCGCCCGGGGCCCGTCGCGGCGCCCCGTCGGCGGCTGTGGGGATCCGCCCCTGAACTTGCGAAGGATTCGCCTGTCCATTTCCAGCCCTCCCTTGGTTCCGATGCCCCGCCGTGAAAGGTGTGTGTCAAGGAGCGCAAGCGTGAACCGGATTTCGCGTCACGGCTTCAGCTCGATCAAATGCGTTAACAGCAACTAATCTGCCGAACAGGCAAGTGCGGCGGTGTGGTATTTCTCAGCGATCGGTGAATGCCGAAGGGCGAGGGTTGATATGGACTTCAACAAGAGCGCCGTGGGAATCGCAGGCCGTCGAGCCCGGCTCTGCGCCAGGCCGCGCGCGACGAACCGGATTGGGTGTTTTGCCCCTCAAGGCGCTGCGCCTCTTTGCGCAGCGCATCAGGCTAGAACGTTTGCGGCGGCAAATTTCTTGCTGACATTCATCAAGGTGGAAACCAGCGCATGTCAAAGTGCGCCCGCGGCACGACTGGCGCAGGATCGCAACCTGTTATCCCGGTGCAACCTGAATGGTGAAGTCCCGGCCGAAGACCTGGCGGAAGAAGCCGCGTTCTTTCTGAAGAATCCAGAGTTCCAGGTCAGCGCTGGCACGGGCCTGGAGGGTGAGGCGGACTTTGCCGCCCTCGACCCGGGCGCGCACGCGCTGGATATTGCGTTCCGCGCCCGGGCACATGGCCTTGGCCAGGCGCAGCAGCGCGACGGCTTTGGGAACGTGCTTTTCGTCGGTGGGACTCAGATTCTTCATCATCACGTCGCCGGGTTCGGGGCGCGACTTGCCCAGGTAGCGGGCGATGGCGGCGACGGCGAAGCGCTGTTCGGGCGCAAATCCCAGCAATTCCGAATTGGAAATGAGGTAGTAAGTGTGGCGGTGGCGCCCGAAGCGGTGGACGAAGCCGCCCACGTCGTGCAGCATGGCGGCGGCGGCGAGGTAGAGACTGTATTCGGCGGGCAGGTTGTGCACGTCCTGGAGCTGGTCGAAGAGCTGGGCGGCGAGGTCGCGGACGTGCTCGGCCGAGCGCAGGTCCACCTGGTAGCGCTTGGCCATGGCCAGGATGGCGTCCCAGCGGTCGGATTCGATCTGGCGGCGGGAGCGCGTCGAGCGGTCGCGCTCGGCCAGCATCTGCGCCAACACGCCGTCGCGCAAACCCAGCGGCGAGTACTGGAAGGAGGGAAGGTTGCAGCGCTGCATCAGTTCGGCAAAAACCCAGGCGCCGGCGATGATGATTTCGGCGCGGCGCGGGCCGATGCCCGGCACCTTGGCCCGCTCCTCGTAATCCATTTCGGAAAGTTCGCCCGCCAGCCGCTCCACCACCTCGCGCGTGACCACGCCATCCTTGCGGCGATGCCGCTTCTCGATCCAGCCCGCCGCCCCGGCCAGCGCCGCGGGCGTGCCGGAGGTCGCCAGCACTCGGTCCGGGCGGGCGCGCGTGATGCGCTTCTCGACGCCGCGGATGGCCTCGGCAATGTGGGTGCCCATGCGGTGCAGTTCGATGGCCTGGGGCGGATCGCGCCGCAGAAATTCCTGCGTCAGGCGCACCGCCCCCAGCGGCAGGCTGGTCATCTCGCGGATGTGCCCGCGCTCGGAAACTGTTAGTTCGCAACTGCCGCCGCCCAGGTCGATCAGCAGCATCTTTCCGCGAATGGCAGGGGAATTGGCCAGGATTCCCAGGTGGATTAAGCGGCCTTCTTCCAGCCCTGAGATCACCTCCACCTTCCATCCGGTGGCAGCCTGCACCCAGGAGGTGAAGGCTGAGGCGTTGCGCGCATCGCGCAGAGCGCTGGTCGCCACCACGCGCACCTGGTCGGCGCCGTGCTCTTGCGCGGCTCGGTGAAAGCGGCGCAATACGGCGACCGTCTGGTCCATGGCTTCCGGCGCCAGCATGCCGGTGCGGAACACCGACTCGCCCAGACGCGTTACCACGCGGTCTTCATAAATGGTCTTGAGCCGGTGCAGGATGCTGCGAGCGATCTTCAGTCGCACGGAGTTCGCGCCGATGTCGATGGCCGCAAGAACGCTCATGAATGGTTGGCGGGAAGCATCCTACGCCAGCAACGCGCGTACGGCAAGCTTCTGCTGCGGCGTCCCCCCGGGAGCGCAGGCGTCTCGCCCGCTTCCGAGGTCGTACAAGAACTGCAGGCCAGAGGCCTGCGGTCCCAAGGGAGCCCAGGGTGGTCCCAGGGCACTTGACGCTTCACTTCCATTCTCATAGATTGGACGGCTCCCGGCGCTCCGTATGTGGAACATCCTCACCCTGATTCTCGCCGTTGTGCTAGCCGCGCCCGCGCTCTGCTCCGCGGGGCACACGCCGGTGGCGGCACGGCATGGCATGGTCGTCGCGGGGGAGCCTCACGCCGCCGAGGCCGGCGTCGAGATTCTGAAGGCCGGCGGCAATGCGGTGGACGCCGCCGTGGCAGTGGGCTTCGCGCTGGCGGTGACGCTGCCGGAAGCAGGCAACCTGGGCGGCGGCGGATTCATGCTGATTCGACGGGCCTCGGGCGAAGCGGTGGTGGTGGATTACCGCGAGCGGGCTCCGGCCGCCGCCTCGCGCGACATGTACCTGGACGACAAGGGGGAGATCGTTCCCCACGCCAGCACGGTGGGCGGCCGCGCCATCGCCGTGCCCGGAACGGTGGCGGGCCTCAAACTCGCCCACCGAAAATACGGAAAGCTCCCCTGGTGGCGCGTGCTGCGCCCCGCGATTCGCCTGGCGCGCGAGGGCTTTCCGGTCAGCTACGAGCTTGCCGAGACGCTGCGCGAAGCCGCGGATCTGCTGGAGAAAGATCCGGAGTCACGCCGCATCTTCCTTCGTAACGGGAAGCACTACCAGCCCGGCGAGCTGTTCCTCCAGCCCGACCTGGCCGCGACCCTCCTGCAAATCTCGCGCCGCGGGACCGCGGCCTTCTATCAAGGGCTGCTGGCCGAGGCGATGGTGGCATCGGTGAAGGCGCATCAGGGATTATTGGAGTTGAGCGACCTGAAGGAGTATGAGCCGCAGCTACTCCAACCCATGCGCGGCACGTTTCGCGGCTACGAAATCCTGAGCGTGCCGCCGCCCAGTTCGGGTGGCGTGGTCCTGGTAGAGATGCTCAATATCCTCGAGCCGCTCGATCTCGGCTCCCCCAACTCGTTTCATTCCATTCACCTCATCGCCCAGACCATGCGCCGCGCCTACGCCGACCGCGCCGCCTATCTGGGCGATGCGGAATACACCGACGTGCCGTGGCGCGGTCTCACCAGCCGCGCGTACGCCGAGACGTTGCGCGAGCAGGTGGTCAAGTCGGGCGCGCGCGATCCCGTCGCCGCGGGAAGCCCGCATGATCCCGAACCGGAGCATACCACTCACTATTCCGTGGTCGACGCCCAGGGCAGCGCCGTCGCCAACACCTACACGCTGAACGGCTCCTTCGGCAGCGGCGTGACCGTGAAGGGCGCGGGATTCCTGCTCAACAACGAGATGGATGATTTCACTGTCAAGCCCGGCGCGCCCAACCTCTACGGGTTGTTGCAGAGTGAAGCCAACGCCGTCGCGCCGCGCAAGCGCCCCCTCTCGGCCATGACCCCCACCATCGTTGTCCGCGATGGCAAGGTCCGTCTGGTGCTGGGCAGCCCGGGCGGCGGGACGATCATCAACACGGTGCTTCAGGTGCTGCTGAATGTTCTGGTGTACCAGATGGACGTGCGCCAGGCGGTCACCGCGCCGCGCTTTCATCACCAATGGATGCCCGACCAGCTGGAACTTGAGCGCTGGGGCTTTTCTGCGGATACAATCAGAATGCTGGAAGAAGCCGGCTACGTGATCCGCCGGCGCGAGCGCCAGGGCGCCTGCCAGGCGATTGCTGTGGATGCGGCCACCGGCTGGCGCTGGGGCGCGGCCGATCCGCGCTCGGACGGAAAGGCGGCGGGCTACTGATGGAATTCGGAATCTCAACGTATCTGTTCGTGGAAGAGCGCCTCACCTCCCACCAGCTGGACCAGATGGCGCGCGCCGGCCTGCGCACCATCGAAATCTTCGCCGCGCGCCAGCACTTCGATTATCAGGACCGGAACCAGGTGCGCGACGTCGCCCAGTGGTTCGACGATCACGGCCTGAAGCTGCACTCCCTGCACGCCCCGCTCTACGCCGATTTCGACTGGGGCCGCTCCGGCAGCCCGCCCATCTCCATCACCGAGGCGCAGCGCGGCAAGCGCATCCAGTCCATGGACGAGATCAAGCGCGCCCTGGAAGTAGCCGAGATCCTTCCCTTCCGCTACCTGGTGCTGCACGTGGGCGTGGCCGACGAGGCCTACAGCCTGGAGAAGTTCGACGCGGCCATGACCTCGGTGGAGCATCTGAAGATCTTCGCCAAGGAGCGCGGCGTCCAGATTCTGCTGGAAAACATCCCCAACCAGGTCAGCACGCCGGAGCGCCTGCTGCAATTCATCCAGTACAGCCGCCTGCACGATCTGAAGCTCTGCTTCGACACCGGCCACGCGCACCTGACGGGCGAAGTCGGGGCCGCTTTCGAGGTGATGCGCGAGCGCGTCGCCTCCACCCACGTGCACGACAACCTGCGCGAGAAGGACAATCACCTCTTTCCTTTCGAGGGAAGCATTGACTGGCCCGCCGTCCTCCGCCACTTCCGGCGGCACGAGGATCAGTTTCCCGTCCTCTTTGAATTGCATGATGCTGGAAAGGACACGCCGGCGCTCGAGCGCGTGCAGCAGGTGATCCGCCGCTTCGAGGAGATTCGCTAAGGAGGAATCCGTCTTGCCCCCGATTGTCGAAATCCGGCACGTCTCGGAGCACGCCGGGCAGGAAGTTCTCATCCAGGGCTGGCTCTACAACCTGCGCGAAAGCGGCAAGCTCCTCTTTCCGCTCTTCCGTGACGGCACCGGCGTCATTCAGGGCGTGGTCTTCCGGAAAGCGGTCCCTCCGGAAGTCTTCGATCGGGTGAAGAACTTGACGCAGGAATCGTCGGTGCGCGTCACCGGCAAGGTGCGGCCCGACGCGCGCGCCCCCGGCGGGTTCGAACTGGACGTGTCCGATGTCGAGATCATCCAGCTGATTCCGCCCGACCAGCACTACCCCATCACGCCCAAGGAACACGGCATCGAGTTCCTGATGGATCACCGCCATCTCTGGCTGCGCTCCCTGCGCCAGCGCGCCATCCTGGGCGTGCGCCATGAGATCATCAAGGCCTGCCGCGACTATTTCGACGAGCGTGGATTCACCCTGGTCGATACGCCCATCTTCACCCCCTCGGCGTGCGAAGGAACGACGAACCTGTTCGAGGTGGCCTATTTCGAACAAAAGGCGTACCTGACCCAGTCCGGCCAGCTTTACAACGAGGCCGCCGCCATGGCGGTGGGCAAGACCTATTGCTTCGGCCCCACCTTCCGCGCCGAAAAATCCAAAACCCGCCGCCACCTGACGGAGTTCTGGATGGTGGAGCCGGAAGTGGCCTTCGCCCACCTGGAAGACATCATGAATCTGGCGGAGGGTCTGGTGGCCAGCGTGGTGGCGCGCGTGCTCGAAAAACGCCGCAGCGAACTGGCCGCCCTCGAACGCGACCCCGCGCCGCTCGAAAAGTGTGTGCCGCCCTTTCCGCGCATCAGCTACGACGAGGCGGTCAAAATCCTGAATCAGAAGGGCAGCGAGATTCAGTGGGGCGGCGACTTCGGCGGCGGGGATGAAACCATCCTGGGCGAGCAGTTCGACAAGCCGGTGCTCGTACATCGCTATCCCAGCGCCATCAAGGCCTTCTACATGGAGCCCGACCCGGCGCGGCCGGAGGTGGCCCTCTGCGTGGACATGCTGGCCCCCGAGGGATACGGCGAAATCATCGGCGGCGGCGAGCGCATCTCGAGTTTCGACCGGCTGCTGGAGCGTATCGACGAAGCGAAGCTGCCTCGCGAGGCCTTCGAGTGGTATCTCGACCTGCGCCGCTACGGCACCGTGCCGCACGCGGGCTTCGGCATGGGCATCGAGCGGGTGGTGGCCTGGATCTGCGGCCTGGACCATGTGCGTGAGACTATTCCCTTTCCCCGAATGCTCTACCGGCTCACGCCCTGACCCCGTGGCCGACGGCCCCTGGCCGGCAGTCTAAAAGATGCCGGCGGGATGACGGCGCTCCCAGCCGCTTGCGCTGGCGCCACCCCCTTGATTAGCATTCCGGAGAGAAGAATCCGTCCGCAAAGGAGCTGGGAATCATGCTGACGCTGCGCATCTTCAGGTCTCTTTGTTTGGCCATTGTTGTTCTGGCCGGCGGCTTGCGCGCCCAGGAGGCGCCGCCCAGCATTGTGGCCGAGGGCGTGCCGGCGGTACCGGCGGAATTGCGCGCCCGCATGAATCAGTATCTCAACATGCGCGCCGCCGGGTTTGCCGATTGGCATCCGCGCCAGCGCGCCATGCTGATCCTGACCCGCTTCGGCGACACCACGCAGGTGCATCGCGTCCATGCCCCCGGGGGCGCGCGCCAGCAGCTGACCTTCTTCCCCGACCGCGTGCTCGCCGCCCGGTTCTCTCCCGCCGCGGGAAAGAACTATTTCCTCTTCAGCATGGACTCGGGCGGCGGCGAGTTCTATCAGATTCACCGGTTTGATCTGGCCGACGGGTCGATTCAACTGCTGACCGACGGCAAGTCGCGGAACGAGGGTCTGCTCTTCAACCGTCAGGGGACGCAGGCGGCTTACGTCAGCACGCGGCGCAACGGGCGCGACTTCGATCTCTACGTGGTGAACCCCGACGACTCCAAATCGGAGAAGATGGCCGCCCAACTCACCGGCCAGTGGTCGCCGCTCGACTGGTCGCCGGATGGCACGCGCCTGCTGCTGATGGAATACATTTCCATCAACGAAACCTATCTTCATCTCCTCGACCTCGCCTCCGGCAGGGTCGAGCCGCTCACGCCCCGGGGGAAAGAAAAGGTGGCCTATGGCGCGGCGCGCTGGGGGCGCGACGGCAAGAGTTTCTACGTCATCAGTGATCGCGGTTCCGAATTTCGGCGGCTTTTCCAATTCGATCCGGGCACCGGGACTTCTCAATCCCTGACCGATCACATCCCCTGGGACGTGGAGGAAATCGAAGTCTCGCCGGACGGCCGTTGGCTGGCTTTCGTGGTCAACGCCGACGGCTTCGGCGAACTTCATCTGCTCGACACGCGCACGCGCCGTGAGCGGCCCGTGCCGCGCCTGCCGCGCGGGCAAGTCTTCAACATGAAGTTCCATCCCGCCACGGGCGAACTGGCGTTCAATCTCAATTCGGCGAAGTCGTCGAGCGACGTCTACTCCTGGAATCTGAAAACCGGCAAGGTCGAGCGCTGGACGTTCAGCGAAACCGGCGGCCTCAACGCGGAACAGTTTCAGGAGGCGGAGCTGATTCACTACCCGACATTCGATCGGGTGGAAGGCAAGCCGCGGCAGCTCGCGGCCTTCCTCACCCGGCCTCCCGCGAGGTTCCAGCCGCCTTACCCGGTGCTGATTGACATCCATGGCGGCCCGGAAAGCCAGTCGCGCCCGGGGTTTCAGGGCCGCGCCAATTATTTCATGAACGAAATGGGAATTGCCATGATCGAGCCCAACGTGCGCGGCTCGACAGGCTACGGAAAGTCGTTCACCCTGCTCGACAACGGATGGAAGCGCGAAGACACAGTGAAGGACATCGGCGCGCTGCTCGATTGGATTGCCACGCAGCCCGACCTCGACTCGAAGCGTGTGGCGGTGATGGGCGGCTCGTACGGCGGCTACATGTCGCTTGCCACCATGACGCACTACAGCGACCGGCTGCGCTGCGGCATTGACATTGTGGGTATTTCCAATTTCGTCACCTTTCTCGAGAGCACCAAAGATTACCGGCGCGACCTGCGCCGCGTCGAATACGGCGACGAGCGCGATCCGCACATGCGCGAATTCCTGATCAGCATTTCGCCTCTCACTCATGCCTCCCGGATTCGCGTGCCCCTGCTCATCGCACAGGGGCAAAACGATCCCCGCGTGCCGGCGGGCGAATCGGAGCAGATGGTGGCGAAGGTGAAATCGAACGGCGGCGAAGTGTGGTACGTCCTCGCCAAAGACGAAGGCCACGGCTTCGCCAAGAAGGTCAACGCCGACTACTTCTATTACGCGATGGCCCTGTTTCTTGAAAAGTACCTGTTGAAGTAGCTCGCGATCGTCCCGTGATTCTGGTGTTCGAGGTGGCCCACGGAGTCGCGGGCGAGGGATTCCAGCCTCACCGGGTCGCTGCCGCCCTCGCCGGCGCTCTGGCGCTTTTCGCCTCGCGCCGGTGCGCCGGCTTGCCCGTGGCGCGCTCACGCACGGACTGAAATCGGTCCAGCAAGTCTTTTATCTGTGTTGCCTCCCCGCCAAATTCGCGCATGTCCTGTTGCGGCGGTCTCCGACCACCGGAAAGGGCGCTGGCCCGTGGCGGCCTGAAGGCCGCCGCTACAATTGGGCGGAAATCTCCCCGGCGCGATATGATATAAGGTTCAGGCGCGTTTCGGAGCGTTTCGCATGCTGAAGATTCGGATTCTGGGAGTACCGCTCGACCTCGGGCAGGGACGGCGCGGCGTGGACATGGGGCCGTCGGCGGTGCGCGCCGCGGGGCTCAATTCGGCGCTCAAGGCGCTCGGCCACCAGGTGGAAGACGCCGGCAATATTCCAGTCAAGATTCCCGAAATGCAGCATTTCGGCGACCGCCACGCGAAGTACTTGCGAGAGATTGCCGAGACCTGCCAGGAGGTTGCGCACCGCAGCTATCAGGCGCTGGAAGCAGGCTGTCTCCCCCTTTCTTTAGGTGGCGACCATTCGGTGGCAGTCGGAACCATCGCCGGCGCCTCCAAGTTCTTTCGCGATCGCGGCCAGGACATCGGCTGCCTGTGGATCGACGCCCACGCCGACATGAACACGCCCGATTCCAGCCCCACCGGCAACGTGCACGGCATGCCGTTCGCCGCCTCACTCGGCCTGGGTCCCGACGCGCTGACCAAGATTTTCGGCTACGCGCCCAAGCTGAAGCCGGAGAAGTGCGTTCTGATCGGCGCGCGCGACCTCGACGGGCGGGAGCGCCGCCAGGTGCGCGACTCCGGCATTCACGTCTTCACCATGCGCGCCATTGACGAGCAGGGCATGCGCGGCGTGATGGAAAAGGCGCTGGCCATCGCCACGGCGGACACGGCGGGATTCCTCTGCTCCTTCGATATGGATGTAGTGGATCCCGACGAAGCGCCCGGCGTCGGAACGCCCGTGCGCGGCGGCATTACCTTCCGCGAGGCGCACCTGGCCATGGAGATGATTGCCGACAGCCGCAAGATGGTGGCGCTCGACCTGGTGGAAATCAACCCCATCATCGACATCCTGAACAAGACGGCCATCCTGGGCGTGGGATTGGTCAGTTCAGCCCTGGGGAAGAAGATCCTGTGAGCCAGAAGATTCGCCTGGGAATTCTGTTCGGCGGCCGCTCCGGCGAGCATGAGGTCTCGCTCACTTCGGCGGCCTCGCTTATCCGGGCGCTCGATCCCGCGAAGTACGACGTCGTGCCCATCGGTATTTCGCGCCAGGGCAAATGGTTCGTGGGCTCGGCGGCGGAGAAATTGCTCCCTGCGGTTCTGGAGCGGGGTTTGCCAGTCACGCCCTCGGTGGTTCCGCGCGGGCCGCAGTTGATCCCGCTCGAATCGCAGCCTCCCAACGCCGTCGCGCCCGTGGATGTGATCTTTCCCGTGCTGCACGGCACCTTCGGCGAGGACGGGACGGTGCAGGGCCTGCTGGAACTGGCGGGCATTCCTTATGTGGGAGCGGGCGTGCTGGGCTCGGCCGCGGGCATGGACAAGGACGTTATGAAGCGCCTTTTCCGCGACGCCGGCCTGCCGGTGGTCGAATGGGTCCTGGTCCTCCGCCGCGAATGGGACGAGTCGCCCGAATGCGTCCGGCGCCGCATTCGCCGCGAGATCGGTTTCCCGCTTTTCGTCAAACCGGCTAACCTGGGCTCTTCCGTGGGGATCTCCAAAGTACGCCGGGCCAATGAACTGGACGCCGCCCTGCGCCTGGCCGCCTCGTTTGACCGCAAAATCATCGCGGAGCGCGCCATCGAGGCGCGCGAGATCGAATGCGCCGTTCTGGGCAATGAGAAGCCCCAGGCGTCGGTGCCGGGCGAAGTCGTTCCGGTGAACGAGTTCTACGACTACGAGGCCAAGTACGTCAAGGAAGGCTCCCAACTCATCATTCCCGCCCGGTTGACGCGCCGGCAGGATCGGCTTGTCCGCGACTATGCCCTCCGCGCCTTCCAGGCCGTCGATTGCGCCGGCATGGGCCGCGTGGATTTCCTCCTCGACCGCCGCACCGGCAAGGTGTGGGTGAACGAAATCAACACCATTCCCGGTTTCACCCCCATCAGCATGTATCCCAAGCTCTGGGAAGCCAGCGGCCTGCCCTATCCCCAGCTGGTGGACCGCCTCGTGCAACTCGCCCTCGAGCGCCACCGCGAGCGCAGCCGCACGCGGTACTCCTATCAGGATTGATGCTCCGCGAGTGGGGCGCGTCGCAGATAACGACTCCATCCCGGGGCACCTCGTCGCGGCGGCCTTCAGGCCGCCACCCGTTCGTGCCGCCCTGAAGGGCGACGCGACGTCCCGCTCGGCCGAAACCACGAAGGACATCCGCCATGAAAAAGAACCGTTAGACACACCACACTGGCGGCAGGGTCCTCCCCGCCGGCCGCTGCGATTTCATTCTTGCGGCGGTGAGGACCCTGCCGCCACAGCGCGCCGGAGGCCAGCGCCCCCCAGGGGATCGATTGGCGCTTGACATGCAATGCCGAGACGTTATAATTAACTGTCTGGTTAGTTAATTATGAAGACGCCGGTTTCCAAACCGGGCCGCTACGTCCTCCGCCGCGCTCGCGCCGAGGAGACGAAAGCGGCCATTCTGCGTGTGGCCGCCGACCGTTTCGCGACGGGCGGGCTGGCCGGAGCACGCACCGAGGCCATCGCGCGCGCCGCCGGCGTCAACAAAGCCCTGCTCTACTACTACTTCAAGAGCAAGGAGGGACTCTACTCGGCCGTCCTGGAGGAGCACCTGAAGGATTTCTCGCGGCGGGCCCGGCTGATTCTGACGGACGCCGGCTCCGCCCGGCAGCAGGTCTTGCGCTTCGTCGAACTCCACTTCGATTTCATCAGCGCCCGGCCCTACTACCCCGTGCTCTTCATGCATCTGATGTTGAGCGGCGGGCATCTGCTTCAGCGGCTGATGCGGAGGTACATGTTCCCGGTGGGAGACCTGCTCATGCGGCGGATTGCCACGGGCATCCGGCGCGGCGAATTCCGGCGCGTCGATCCCGGGCAGATGGCCGTGTCGCTGGTGGGCGTCAACGTCTTCTATTTTGCGAGCGCCCCCATCGTGCGCCTCCTGCGCCGCGTGGAACCCCTGGACCCCGCGCAGCTCCGGCAGCGAAAGCGTCATGTGCTGGACCTCGTCCGATTCACACTCTTCCAAGACCCGGGAGATCGAAACCGATGAAGCGCCGGATCGTTCCCGCTGCCATACTCTTGTTTGCGCTGGGAGGCGTCTTGTACTGGGCCACGCGGCCGCGCGACCGCTCGATTCTGCTCACCGGCATCGTGACCACCGACGACGTCATCGTCAGCGCGCAGGTGCAGGGACGGCTGCGCGAGCTGAAGGTGAGAGAGGGCGACCGGGTCGAAGCCGGGCAGTTGCTGGCGGTGATCGAGCCGCGGGAGCTGGCGGCGGACCGCGCCTACTACGCGCACGCCGAGGAATCCTCGCGCGCCCAGGTGGCGCAGGCGGAAGCGGCGCTGCGCTACCAGGAACGGCAATCGCGGGAAGAAATCGAACGGGCCCGCGCCGCCCTGGAAGCCGCCCAGGCGCAACTGGCCGAGGCACGCGCCCAGCAGGAACTGGCCGAGGTGAGTTTCCGGCGCACGCGCGGACTGCGCGAGGAGGGCATCGTTTCCGTGCAAGCCTTTGACCAGGCGCGCACCGCGCGGGACGCCGCGCAGGCGCGCGTGGCGGCGCTCGAAAAACAGGTGAAGGTGCAACAGGCGGCGCTGGCCCTGGCGCAGGCCAGCGTCGAGGAAATCGCCGTCCGGCGCGCCCAGCTGGCAGCGGGCGAGCACCAGACCCAGGCGGCCGGCGCGCAATCCGAACGCGCTTCGGTCCGGCTGAGTTACACGGAAGTCCGCGCGCCCATCACCGGCATCGTTTCGGTGCGCGCCGCGCGCCCGGGCGAAGTGGTGAACCCCGGCCAGCCGATCCTCTCGCTGATTAATCCGGACGATCTCTGGGTGCGCGCCGACGTGGAAGAAACCTTCATCGAGCGCGTGCGGCTGGGCGACCACTTGAACATCCGCTTCCCTTCCGGCGACGCGCAGGCGGGCGAGGTGTTCTATCGCGGCGCGGTGGCGGGCTACGCCACCCAGCGCGACGTCAGCCGCACCAAGCGCGATATCAAGACCTTCGAGATTCGCCTGCGGGTGGACAACCGGGCGCGAAGAATCTATCCGGGGCTGACCGCGTTCGTGACCCTGCCAGCCTCAGCGACCAGCATGTAGGACCGGGGCATGCCCCGGCCCGGCCGGCAGAAGCGCCGGCCCGGCGTCAGAATGAAGAGCCGATGAATGCCATCGAAGTCGAAAACATCACCAAATGCTTTGGCGAGTTTTGTGCCGTGAAAGGCCTGAGCTTCACCGTCGAAGCGGGTGAAATCTTCGGCCTGCTCGGCCCGAACGGCGCGGGGAAATCCACGCTCATCCGCATGCTGACCACCCTGCTGGTTCCCACCTCGGGGACGGCGCGCGTGCTGGGCTTCGACGTGGCGCAGCAGCCGAATCGCGTGCGCCAGAT
Organism: uncultured Acidobacteriota bacterium; assembly: GCA_964533045.1. GTDB lineage: Bacteria > Acidobacteriota > Terriglobia > UBA7540 > UBA7540 > JACQNR01. Next base: position 23,768 of record CAZHKT010000020.1, read on the forward strand.
TATCGGCGTCATTCCGCAGGCTATGACCACCGATCTCGACCTGAGCGCGGAAGAAAACACGCTCATCTTTGCCAAACTCTATGGCGTCCCGCGCGACCGCCGGAAGCGCATTATTCACGATCTGCTGGAAGCAGTTGAGCTTGCCCAGTGGGCGGACAAGCCGGTAAAGAATCTTTCCGGCGGCATGCGGCGGCGGCTGGAAATCGCGCGCGGGCTGGTGCACGAGCCGAAGGTCTTCTTTCTCGACGAGCCGACGACGGGACTCGATCCGGTCTCGCGCGTCGCCGTCTGGGAGATGCTCGTGCGCCTCAAGCAGGAGCGCGATCTGACGATTCTGATGACCACGCACTACATGGACGAGGCCGACAAGCTCTGCGGGCGCGTCGCCATCGTGGACCACGGCAAGCTGGTGGCCATGGATTCTCCGGCGCGCCTCAAGGCCTCCATTCCGGGCAAAAACATCCTGGAGGCCAGCTTTTCCCACGTGCCCGAAGGCTGGCAGAAAACCCTGGAATCGCTGGCGGAGGTGCAGTCCGTGTCGCATCTCGACGGCATTTTCCACATCGCGTCCAACAACGGCCCCAAGACGACGGTGGACCTGATGGAGGCGGCGCGCGCCGCAGGCGTCGAGATCGCCTCCCTTTCCGTGCAGAGCACCACGCTGGACGACGTCTTCGTCCACTTTACCGGGCGGCAACTGCGCGACAACCTGCAGTCGGCCTATGCCTACGACATGTCGTTTGCCTACGAGAAGCGGGACTGAGGCATGTATCGAGTTTTCGCCCTTGTCGAACGCGACCTGCGCAAGTTCCTCCGCAGCCCGGCGCTGATTCTGGTCTCGATGTTCTTCCCGCTGGTGCAGCTGGTGATTCTGGGCCACGCCTTCGGCGGCAAAATCAAGCACCTGAAAGTGGCGGTGGTGGATCAGGACCACGGACTGTCGGGCGTGCAACTGCGCGAGATGTTCCAGGCGGTGGCCGCCAACGCCCAGACCTTCGAGACCATCGAGTACGCCGACCCCAGACAGGCCATCGTGGATCTGCGCCAGGGGCGCATCCAGGCCGTGGTCAATATTCCGCCGGAATTCTCGCGGCGCGTGCTGGCGGGCGCGGCGCCGCAACTGGCGCTGGTCGAAGACAATACCGACAACTTCGCCGCCGGTGCCATGCAGGGCGTATTCGCCGAGTTGATTCCCGCCTTCAATCAGCGCGGCGGCGACCCGCGCGTGCCACCCGGCGTCACCCTTCAGGTGGTCGAACTCTATCCGTACGTGCCTTACATCCAGTACCTGCTGCCCGGCTCCATCGTGCTGGCCATCTTCGTCACCGCCATGATCGGCGGCGGGATCATCTACATTGACGATAAGGCGCGCGGCCTGCACGAGGGCTACCTGGTCACGCCCATCAGCAAGGTGGAACTGATTCTCGGCTTCATTGTGTCCGGCGCGCTGAAAGCCTTCCTGTCCGGCCTGGTGCTGACCACCCTGGGCGCCATCATCGCCGGCATTCCCAACCCCCTCGAGCCGGTTCGCTTTCTGAAACTGCTGGTGTTGATCGCGGTTACGGCGCTGGCGCTGATCAGCATGATGTTCCTGATCATGGTGCGGGTGAGCGACCCGCTGGTGCCGCGCGCCATCTTCGGCGTGCTCAACACGCTGCTCTTCTTCCCCAGCGGCGCGGTTTATCCCATCTACGGTTTTCCGGCCTGGCTGAAGGCCATCGCCAAGGTCGATCCCTTCACCTACGCCGTCCACGCTTTCAAGAGCCTGCTGCTCAAGAACACGTCGCTCGCCGCCATCGCGCCCGACCTGGCCTTCCTGCTCGGTTTCACCTTCATCGCCCTGGTGCTCGTCACCCTGCTGTTCAAGCGAACCCTGTGACCGGCCGCACGCCCGCTCCCGCACCGGCGGCCTCCGCCCTCCTGGGCGCCGACCGGTCCGAGGGACTTACTGGGAGACCACGATACCGGCATAGCCGACGACCTGGGAGCGGTCGCCGCTGGTATCAGCGGAGGTGGCGTACCGGATGAGGTCGGCGCGCGTGGCGCCCAACTCGCGCGCGCAGGTGAGCATGGCGATGGCGGGGCCGTAGCCGCACATGGAGATATCTTCGTTGCGGATGACCTCGTAGAGGCCCTGGGGGTCGAGGTCGAGAATCCTGTCGATGGCCTTGCGATCCTTGATGCGCGTAATGCCGTCGGGTTCGTAGTGGTTCATGTCGCTGGAAGCGACGACCAGCACCGATTCGCGGCTCGACCGAATCGCCCGCGCCAGGCCGCGCCCCAGCGCTTCCAGGCTGGCGAAGCCTCCCACCCCCACCGCGATCGGAACAAAGCGGAAATCTCCGGCACGCTTCTGCAGGAAAGGCAACTGCACTTCCAGCGAGTGTTCGTGGGCGTGCGCGGCGCTATCATCGGTCACCAAGTGGCAGGATTGTTTGACGAGCTTGGCCAGCGCCGAGTCGATGGCGACTTCGCCCAGCGGCGTCACCCAACTGCCTGCCGTCATAGCCGCCAGCGGGGCGCCACGCCCCGTGTGGTTCGGTCCGAGGATGATGTAGGCCGGGCGGACGGGCAGGCGGCGGTAAACCGCTCCCGCCACGGCTCCCGAGTACATGTAACCGGCGTGCGGCACGATGCAGCCGAGCGCTCCCTCGACAATCTCGGAGGCGGCGGCTTCCGGCCCGAGGTATTCGGCGACTTCGCGGGCCAGCGTCTCGGCGCGGCCCGGATAGAACCGCCCCGCCACGGCGGGTTGCCGCACAAATTGAGCCTGCATGAGGGCCATGCTATGCCCCCCAAAATGCGAAGTCAAGCGACCTGGGAGCGCGGGCGTCTCGCCCGCAAGCACCTTGCGAATTGGCAGGCAAGATGCCTGCGCTCCCAGAGCATGGCACGCAAGATTCCTGCGTTCCCAGGGGAGGACTCAGGCAAGGTGCGGTAGCGCCGCCCTTCAGGGCGGCACGGTCAAGGCGATCCAGGATCGCCGGCCTGCCGGGCTGAAGCCCCGCGCTACTTCGGCTCTTCTTCCACACTGATACGCAGGGCGCGCAGGAATTGCGTGTCCTGGGGGGAAAGCTGAAACTCGGCCGCCTGCAGCGGTTGTTCCGGTTCGCCGGCTGCGACAGCGGCGGGCGGCCGCCGGTTGAACCCCACCGTCACTTCCAGCACCAGAAACAAATCGTACCCGGAAGCTTTGATGCGCCCCATGACGTCGGCGATCTCCGGCGATTCGGCCAGCGAGTCATTGATCGCGTGGCCCAACTCCTGCACCAACTCCTTGAACCGCGGCTCCAGTTCCACGTTCCACCTTCTTTCCATTGCACGTAAATTCTAGGTTTGGGCGGAAAACAATTCAAGAAGAAAGGGCCGGAGGGAATGCCCCGCAAGGTCCTGCTGGTATAATCGCCGTCGAACCGATACCCCACATCCCATCCGGAGGGTTGCGACATGCTCAAAGAATTCAAGGAATTCGCGATGCGCGGCAACGTGCTCGACATGGCGGTGGGCATCATCATCGGCGGCGCGTTTGGAAAGATCATCACTTCCTTTGTGGGCGACATTCTGATGCCGCCCATCGGGCTGATGCTCGGCAAGGTGGATTTTTCCAACATGTTCTTGAACCTCGGCGACGAGACTTTCACCCAGCTGGCCGATGCCAAGGCCGCGGGCGCAGCCACGCTCAACTATGGGCTCTTCTTGAACACCGTTGTCGATTTCCTGATCGTGTCGCTGGCGATTTTCCTGCTCATCCGGCAGGTGAATCGCCTGCGGGCGGAACCGGCGGCCGCGCCCGCCACGCCCACCACCAAGGATTGCCCGCGCTGCTGCACGGCTATTCCCCTCCAGGCGACGCGCTGCCCGGCCTGCACGTCGGAACTGGCCTTGTAGCGGCGATTCGTGAACCGCGCTCCCTCCCGTCCCGCTCGGCGCGGGGGAACGGAATTTGACGGCGCCGTTATGTGTCTCTATGATGGGACAGGCAGGCCGGTTCAGCGACGGTGAGCAGACTCGGAGATCTCCTACGGAGCTGGTTGCACGCGGCGGAGCGCTTGTTCCAGGCTCTGGTGGGATTATTGTTTCTTTTCTTCACACTCGCCGGCGCCTCCGTCACCTACAATGAGTGGAAGTTGGTGCAGCGTGCGCCCTCGACAGGCACGGTGCGCTTGAGTCTGCTCATCGCCTTCACCGTGCTGCTCTTCTTCTGCGCGCTCTATTCGTTCCTGAAGGCTCGCAGTATGAAGTAGAGGATCGGCAAGAGATTTCACGCACCGCCATACCGATGGACCCGGAAGGCCGAGACAAACCCGCGCGCTTCAAGACCTCGTCCGGTCTGGAGGCCAGGGAATTCCTGCGTCCCGAAGACCTGAGGGACTTGGATTACAACCGCGATTTGGGCGCTCCCGGCGAATTCCCATTCACCCGCGGCATTCATCCGTCGGGCTACCGCAGCCGCTTGTGGACGATGCGGCAATACGCCGGCTACGGCACGGCGGTCGAATCCAACGCGCGCTTCCGCTACCTGCTCAGCCAGGGCCAGACCGGCCTCTCGGTGGCCTTTGACCTGCCCACGCAAATCGGCTTCGATTCCGACGATCCGCTGGCGCACGGCGAAGTGGGCCGCGTGGGCGTGGCCATCAACTCGCTCGAAGATATGGAAGCGATGTTCGACGGCATCCCGCTGGAGCGCGTCACCACCTCCATGACCATCAACGCCACGGCGGCGATTCTGCTGGCGCTCTACGTGGCGGTGGCGGAGAAACAGGGCGCCGACCTGCGCAAGCTATCCGGTACCGTCCAGAACGATATTCTCAAGGAATACATTGCGCGCGGAACCTACATCTTCCCGCCCGGTCCGGCGCTGCGCATCGTCACCGACATTTTCGAATTCTGCCATCAGCGGGTACCGGGGTGGAACACCATCTCGGTCAGCGGCTACCACATTCGCGAAGCGGGTTCGAATGCTGTGCAGGAGATCGCCTTCGCCTTCGCCAACGCCGTCGCCTACGTCGAGGCGGCGCGCGCCCGCGGCCTGGCGGTGGATGACTTCGCCCCGCGCATCTCCTTCTTTCTCAACGCGCATAATGATCTGCTGGAGGAAGTCGCCAAGTTCCGCGCGGCGCGGCGGCTCTGGGCGCGCCTCATGCGCGAGCGCTTCGGGGCTCAGGACCCGCGCTCGCTGATGTTCCGTTTCCATACGCAGACGGCGGGCTCGACGCTCGCCGCGCAACAACCCGACGTCAACCTGGTGCGCGTCACACTCCAGGCGCTCGCCGCCGTGCTGGGCGGCACGCAATCGCTTCATACCAACGCACGTGACGAGGCGCTGGCCCTGCCCACCGAGTCCTCCGCCCTGCTCGCTCTGCGCACCCAGCAGATGATCGCCAGCGAATCGGGCGTTCCCAATGTTGTAGACCCGCTGGGCGGCTCTTATTACATCGAGGATCTGACCAACCGTCTGGAAGAGCAGGCTCGCGACTACATCGCGAAGATCGACGCCCAGGGCGGCACACTCCGCGCCATCGAGACCGGGTACATCCAGCGCGAGATTCAGGAGTCGGCCTACAATTATCAGCGGCAGATCGAGTCGGGCGAGCGCGTGGTGGTGGGCGTGAACAAATACACGTCGGGCGAGAAGGCCAGACTCCAATTGCTGCGGATCGATCCGGAAGTCGAACGCTCACAGATCGAACGCTTAACCAGCCTGCGCGCGCGGCGCGATGCCGCGAGAGTCGAAGCCGCGCTGAAGCAGGTGGAGTCCGCCGCGCGCTCCAGGGAGAACATGCTGCCCGTTATCCTCGAAGCGGTGAAAGTTTACGCCACGGTGGGCGAGATTTCTGCTACCCTGCGCACCGTCTTCGGCGAATACAAGGAATCAGTCGTCATCTGAGACTCTATGGCCACTCTGCAGTTTTTGGGCGCGACGGGCACGGTCACGGGCTCGAAATACGTGGTGGAAGCGGGCAACGAACGCCTGATGATCGACTGCGGCCTTTTTCAAGGCGAGAAGGAGCTGCGCGAGCGCAACTGGAAGCCGCTGCCCGTGCCGCCGTCCAGCATCAACTGGCTGGTCCTGACGCACGCCCATCTCGACCACATCGGCTACATTCCGCGCCTGATCAAGGACGGCTTCCGCGGCCAGGTGCTGGCCTCGCCGGCGACGGTCGAGCTGGCCCGGCTGGTGCTGCCCGATTCCGGCCACCTGCAGGAAGAAGACGCCGAGCACGCCAACTTCAAGGGTTTTAGTAAGCACAAGCCGGCATTGCCGCTCTATACCTACGACGACGCGGTGAAGTCGCTCGAACAGTTCCGCGCCATTGATGACACCAAGCCCCTGACCCTTTCGCCGCACTTCGAGCTGCGGTTTTTCCGCGCCGGACACATCCTGGGCGCGCGCATGATCGAAGCCACCGTGCGCGACAACGGAGCCAGCCGCAAAGTGCTCTTTGGCGGCGACCTGGGCCGCTTTCCGCAGATCATTCTCAACGAGCCGGAAGTTCCCGACGGCGCGGATTACCTGCTGGTCGAATCCACCTACGGCGACCGCCTGCATCCGCAGGAGGACAGCAGCGCGCGCCTGGCGCAGATCGTCAGCGAAACCGCCGGCCGCGGCGGGACGGTGGTGATTCCTTCCTTTGCCGTGGGGCGCACCCAGGAGCTGCTCTACCTGCTGCGCGAACTGATCGAGCAGGGCAAGCTCAGTTCAATTCCCATCCACGTGGATAGCCCCATGGGCATCGACGTGACTGACATCTACATGCGGCACACCGAGGAGTACGATCTCGACACGCAGGCGGTCACGGCGCGGGGCCTGAAGCCGTTTTCGCCGCCCGAGGTGAGGTTCAATCGCACGCGCGCCGAGTCGGTGGCACTGAATGATCTGAAGTATCCCATGATCATCATTTCGGCTAGCGGCATGGCCACCGGCGGACGCATCCTCCACCACTTGGAACGCTGCCTGCCCGACCATCGCAATACCATTCTGTTCGTCGGATTCCAGGGCGCGGGCACGCGCGGCCGGATCATCCAGTCCGGCGCTGAATTCGTCAAGATGCACGGCCGCCAGGTGCGCATCCGCGCCCGCATCGAGTCCATGGAAAACATGAGCGCCCACGCCGACTATGGCGAGATTTTGGGTTGGCTGGGAAAATTCCACAAGGCGCCGAGAACAACTTTCATGATCCACGGCGAACCGAAGTCCGCCGAGGCGTTAAAAGATAAGATTGCCCAGCAATTGAAATGGAACGTGGAAGTGCCCTCGTATTTGCAGAAGTTCACGCTCTCATAGATGTTGCCAGCGGGCGCAAAGCCCAGCCTCGCACCAGTGTGGGTCTGCCGGGATCGCCGGGTTCACTCAGCCCACCGCCACGCAAGTTCCGGGAAGGCCCGTTCCACCCAAATCTCAGGAAGGATTTCAGGGATGGGCAGGTGCGGGGTTGGGAGGTGCAAGGCCGAGCGCGTCGGCCGCGCCGCGCATGGCTTCAATGCAGAAGGCGATATGCTCGTCGAGCGGCACGCCCAGTTCTTCCGCGCCCTTGATGATGTCGTCACGGCTGACGGCGCGGGCGAACGCTTTGTCCTTCATCCGCTTGCGCACCGACTTCGCTTCCAAGGTGGCGATGCGGTCGGGCCGGACATAAGCGCACGCGGTGACGAACCCCGCCAGTTCATCGCAGGCAAACAGCGCTTTCGCCATCAGGGTGTCACGGGCAACTCCGGTGTAATCAGCATGGCCCAGGATGGCCGTGCGAATCTCGTCGGAGAAACCGCGTTGCTTCAGGATCTCGCTGCCCTTCAGCGGATGGTCGGGCGCGTTCGGATACATTTCGTAATCAAAGTCGTGAATCAGGCCGGTGATAGCCCACTTCTCCTCGTCTTCGCCGAACTTGCGCGCGCAGGCGCGCATGCAGGCCTCCACCGCCAGCGCGTGCTTGCGCAAGCTGTCGCTCTTGGTGTATTCACACAACAGCTGCCACGCGGATTCGCGGTCCACGGATTCACCTCCCCCAGAGTCCATCGCATTATACCCGACGCGCCCTCGTTGACACGACTTGGCGCTTCGTTTAACTTGGAAGGTGACCTCTTCAGGCCCGTAGCTCAGCCCGGTTAGAGCGCTACCTTGACACGGTAGAGGTCTGGGGTTCGAGTCCCCACGGGCCTACCAGCTCAATCCTCTCAGGCCGGGGGAGATCCTCGTTTCCCGTGGCGGCCTGTTCATGGCCAGTTGGAGCGCACCACGGAATCGTGCGGCGGATGGCAGGCGCGCCCGTCTCGCCCTCACCTTGCACCAATCCGGATGCAGATGCAGGTCAGCATCCTCCTTGTTTCAACTTGCCGGGGCATGCGCGGCGCTCGCGGCGGCTTTTCCCGGCGTCCCATTGCATTGACTGGATTTTGGGCCCGGCGTATCCTGCCCTCAGCCGAAGGGGCCTCGCCTGCTTTCTTCGGATGGCTGACCTCCTCGGACTTTTGGTGACTGAAGGCAGCAACCCATGGCAACTTCGCCAAACGCACCGACCCAACTGTTCTGCGTGATTTTTGGGGGGGTAGGGCTGGTTCTGCTGGGCGTGGCCGGCTGGCTTGGTCATCGTCAGTACACCATCATGACCGAGTGGCCGTCGGTCGAGGCCGAGGTCGTCAAGAGCGAGGTCACGCACCATCGCAGTCAGACGACGGATAGAACTTCGGCCACAGACATGTACACGGCCGAGATTGTGTTCCGCTACACGCTGAACGGCCAAGAGTTCGTGACGCCCTCGACGACGGGTTACAGCAGTTCGAGCTATCCGGAGATGAAGCGGAAGGTGGACGCCTATCCTCCCGGATCGCGACACGCCATCCGCTATAACCCCGCCGACGCTAATGACATTCGGTTCAATGCCGGCTACAACCTGGGCTTCTTCTTCGTGCCCCTGCTCCTGGGAGGGATGGGGATCGTCTTCACCGGGTTCGGCGTGCTGGTTCTCTGGCTCCCCCGGCGCGAAATCTCCCTTCAATGCCGCTCCTGCGGGCAGACGGTCACCCGGGACCAGAATTACTGTCCCCACTGCGCGGCGCCCGTCGTCGTCCGTTCGGGCCCGCAAGGAGGTCAGCATGGCGAGTGAATCGGAAATCCAGGAAGAAGCGGGGCGAGTCCGGCGTTTGCAGTTTGTAGTGGGACTCACGATGAACGTCATCGCGACGTCGGACCTGACGGTCGAGGAGGCGGCCGAATTGGTGGCGGCGGCGCGCCGCTATGCACTGGGCCTATTCCCAGACAAAGCGGGGACTTACGACCTGATCTATGCACCCCGCTTCCAGCGCCTCATGGCGGAAAGGTTTCGACTGCAATAGCCTCTCCCGGCCCCGGTTAAGATCCATCCTGCCCCCTTACCCCCGACCACGGGCCGCGCCGTTACGACATGCCTCCGGCATTTCCGGCCGGGGAGACCAAGCGATCGTCATGACCTTCTGTGGAAGCACGAGGCGCCCCCATCGCGGCCAGAGGCGGCGGCTGATCGCACTTGACTCGGACCTCTCCCCTTCCGGGATGGCAAATTCGTTAACAATGGCAGAAATGTCGTTTCCCTCCACCCCCCTCGTGCTATAATCCGCCGCGAAATTCAAGGACGCGACCCTGAGACACCGGGTGAAAATATGAAGAAAAAGCTGGTGAGCATGGCAGGAACTCATTCCCCGACGCAGTGCAAACTGGAAGTTATCATGTCGGCTCTGGCCTTATGCTTCTTGATCAGCAGTGGAGTGTCCGCGCCTTTGTGGGGGACAGATTCCGGCAAGCCTGTCAAGAGTCCCCAGGCAACGCCCGGTATGCCTGCGCGAGCGCTGGACACCGGGAAATTTGGGAATCTGCCGCTGAGCTTCGAACCCAACCGGGGCCAGACCGATTCGCCAGTCAAATTTCTCTCGCGCGGCCGCGGCTACCAGATCTTCCTGACACCCAGCGAGACCGTTCTCTCCTTGCGAACGCCCGGCCGCACCGATTCGAAAGGCAAGAACCGGAATGAAAGAGCCGACGTGCTTCGGATGAGGTTGCTGGGCGCGCGCCCGGCGGCGCTGGCGGGTCAGGACAAACTGCCCGGCATCAGCAACTACTTCATCGGCAAAGACCCGGCCCGCTGGCACACCAGGATCCCCAATTATCGGCGGGTCGTGGCCCCGCAAGTTTATCCGGGAATCGACCTGGTCTATTACGGGCAGGGCAAGCAACTGGAGTACGATTTCGTTCTTGCTCCGGGCGCCGACCCGCGCGCCATCCGCTTCGCGATCGAAACCGGAAATTCGAAAACCGAACCTCGAAACCTGAGAATCGAGTCGGAGGGCGACTTGGTCATCGCCTTGGAGGGTGGTGAAGTGCGCTTTCACCAGCCCCATGTCTACCAGGAGAAACCGGGAAGCAGCGGCCGCCAGTTGGTTCAGGGCCGCTATGTCCTTCACGCCAGGAACCGCGTGGGGTTCGAA